>NZ_JBFAIC010000082.1:0-42951 GCF_040654515.1 Dactylosporangium sp. NPDC050688 | reverse complement strand
GGCGAGGCCCGGCAGGTCATCGACGCGGTGCGGCTCGCCGTCGAGCAGGGCGTGCACCGCCGCCGCGCACACCGCGGGCATCGTGACGGTCCGGTGTGAAAGTCCACCGGATCATCGCGGAGCGCAGCTCGCGAACCGCATCACGGATGATCCGGTGGACATCGCGGCAGTGACTACTGCGGCGCCATGCGCAACGCGCCGTCCAAGCGGATGGTCTCGCCGTTGAGGTAGTCGTGGTCGGCGAGCATGAGGACGAGCCTGGTGTAGTCGACGGGCTGGCCGAGCCGCTGCGGGAAGGGCACGGAGGCGGCCAACGATGCGTTGACCTCCGGGCCGAGTGAAGCAAGCATCGGGGTGTCGACGATGCCGGGAGCGATCGTGTTGACGCGAATGCCGTTGCGCGCCAGATCGCGGGCGGCCGTGATGGTCATGCTGACGACACCGCCCTTCGATGCGGCGTATGCGATCTGGCCGATCTGCCCCTCGTATGCGGCGATTGACGCGGTGTTGACGATGAGGCCGTGCTGGCCGTTCTCGTCGGGCTCGGTCTTCGCGATCGCCTCGGCCGCCAGGCGCATCACGTTGAACGTTCCGACGAGGTTGATGTCGACGGTGCGCTGGAAGGTCGCCAGGTCGTGCGGGCCGCGCGACGACAGGATGCGCTTGGCCGGAGCGATGCCGGCGCACTGGACCACGAGACGCAACGGGGCGGCCGCAGCGGCGGCGGCGACCGCAGATGCCACCTGCTTCTCGTTCGTGACGTCGGCCGCGACGAACGCCACGCCGTCTGCGGCATCCGTCACCCTTTCAATGGATGCCGCCAGGTCCACGCCCGTGACCCGCGCCCCGCGCTCGGCGAGGGCCCTCGCGGTGGCCGCGCCGAGGCCCGAGGCGGCGCCCGTGACGATGGCCGCCATTCCTGCAAGATTCATGTGTCTCCTCAAGAGCGATCGCTGCACCTGCCGAAGTGGGACCGTGCGAGCCTGTCTTAGGTGCTCCCGTCAAGGCTTCGGGAGCGGCTTCCAGGGTCAGCGGTTCTGGAAGTTCGCGGCGCGCTTGTCGCGGAACGCGGCCATGCCCTCGGTTTGGTCGTCGAGCGCGAAGGTCGCGGCGAACGCCTGCTTCTCGAAGCGCAGCCCCTCGGCGAGCGTGGTCTCCTGCGCCGCCTGCAGCGCGTCTTTCGCGGCATACACGACGGGCAGCGACTTTGCCGCAATGCTCTCGGCGACTCTGGTCGCCTCCGCCAGCAGGTCGGCCGCCGGAACGATGCGCGAGACGAGCCCCGCCCGCTCCGCCTCCTCGGCGCCCATCGTGCGTGCGGTCAGCACGAGCTCCGCGGCCTTGTACTTGCCGACGGCGCGGGGGAGGCGCTGCGTGCCGCCGATGCCGGGGATGACGCCGAGATTGATTTCGGGCTGGCCGAACTTGGCGGTGTCGGCGGCGAGGATGATGTCGCACATCATCGCGAGTTCGCAGCCACCGCCAAGGGCGAAGCCGGCGACGGCGGCGATGATCGGGGTGCGCAGCCGCGCGAAGTCGCCCCAGCCGCGGAACGGGTCGTGCAGGTACATGTCGATGTACCCCTGGTCCGCCATCTGCTTGATGTCGGCCCCCGCCGCGAACGCACGCTGCGAGCCGGTGACGACGATGGCGCCGATCGACGCATCTTCGTCGAAGATCTTCGCCGCCTCGACCAGCTCGCCGATGAGCGTGCTGTTCAGCGCATTGAGCGCCTCGGGCCGGTTGAGTGTGATGTACCCGACGCCGTTTCTCGTGTCGGTCAGGATGGTTTCATACTGCTTCATGGGATCCCTCTCAGGAATTCGCGCTCTGCCTGCGGATGGTGTTGATGACTCCGGAGAAGTCCTGACCCGCGCCGTCCCCGTCCGCGAACGCTGCGTAGATGCGCCGGGCATGCAGGCCCAGTTGCGCGTCCACGCCAGTGAGCGAGATCGCCTGCTCGGCGAGGCCCAGGTCTTTCGCCATGAGTGCGCCGGCGAAACCCGGTTTGTAGTCGTTGTTGGCGGGGCTCGTGGGCACCGGGCCCGGCACCGGGCAGTTGGTCGTGAGCGCCCAACACTGGCCTGACGCGTTGGAGGCCACGTCGAACAGCGCCCGGTGCGAAAGGCCCAGCCGCTCCCCGATGACGAACGCCTCGGCGACGGCGATCTGCGAGACGGCAAGGATCATGTTGTTGCACACCTTCGCCGCCTGGCCCAGGCCGGAGCCGCCACAGTGCACGATGCGCTTGCCCATCACCTCCAGGACGGGCACAGCCTGCCGGAAGTCGGTCTCCTCACCGCCGACCATGAACGCGAGGGTGCCGGCGTCGGCACCGACGACGCCGCCCGAGACGGGCGCGTCGAGCGCACGGTGCCCGGCAGCGACGGCGGTGCTCGCCGCGGCGCGTGCCTCGTCGACGGCGATGGTCGACGAATCGATGAACAGCGTGCTGGGTTTCGCGGCGGGAAGCAACGTCTCATAGGCGGTGAGCACGTGCTTGCCGGCCGGCAGCATCGTCACGACGATCTCGGCTCCGGCGGCCGCGGCCTCAGCCGACTCGGCGATCTCGACGCCGGCCTCGCGGGCGGCATCGAGGGCGGCGGGAACAAGGTCGAATCCGAGCACGCGGTGACCCGCTGCGACGAGGTTCTTGGCCATCGGGCCGCCCATGTGGCCGAGCCCGATGAATGCGATAGTGGTCATGGCATCTCCTTCGACGGGAGCCGGAACCGGATGTCGCCCTCTGGCGGCGCGGCGAAGAACGCCTCGATGTCGGCGGACGTCACATCGGCGAGGGTGGCGGGATTCCATTTCGGATCGCGGTCTTTGTCGACGATTTGCGCGCGGATGCCCTCGGCGAAGTCGTGCGTGGTCGAACTGTGCCGAGATACGCGGTACTCCTGCTGCAGCGCCGCCTCCAGGTCGGGCAGTGCGGCAGCACGTCGGAGCGATGCGAGGGTCGCCGAGAGCGCGATCGGCGACTTCGCCGAGATGGTGCCGGCGAGCTTCGTTGCCTCATCCGTATCAAGCCGGCGCAGCTCGGCGAGGATGGTCGCGACATCGACGGCGCCGAACGCTCCATCCACCCACTGGCGCTGCTCAGCCAGCATGCCGGCGGGCGGCTCCTCCGCGACTGCCGTGATCGCGGCAGTCGCGTCACTCGTCTCCAGCGCCGCCATCAGCTGCGGCAGCTTTTCGCTCGGCACGAAGTGATCCGCGAGCCCGAGCAGGATGGCGTCGGCAGCTCCGACGTTCTCCGACGAGAGCGCGAGGCGCGTGCCGAGCTCGCCCGGTGCGTGCGAGAGCAACCACGTACCCCCGACGTCGGGGATGTAGCCGATGGTCGTCTCGGGGAACCCGATCTTCGTGCGTTCGGTGACGATGCGGTGCGAGCCGTGCGCCGACACGCCGACCCCGCCGCCGAGCACGATGCCGTCCTGGACGGCGATGTACGGCTTCGGGTATGCGGCGATCATCGCGTTCATGGCGTACTCGTCGCGCCAGAATGCGGCAGCGGCCATTCCGTCGCTCATCGTCACGTTGTTGTAGAGCGAGACGACGTCACCACCCGCGCACAGGCCGCGGTCGCCCGCGCCCGTCACCGCGACCGCCGCGACGGAGAGATCGTTACGCCAGCGTGCGAGCGTGTGGGTGATGACGCCGACCATCCCGTGCGTAAGCGCATTGATGGCCTTCGGGCGATTCAGTGTGATGAGGCCGAGCCGACCACGCTGAGCCGTGAGGACCTCGGGTTCGTTCATCCCGATTTCCCCAAGAGCGATCTGCCGACGATCATCTGCATGATCTCGTTTGCCCCCTCCAGGATCTGATGCACGCGCAGGTCGCGCACGACGCGCTCGATGCCGTACTCGTGCAGGTAGCCGTAACCGCCGTGCAGCTGCAGTGCGGAGTTCGCCGCCTTGAACGCGGCGTCGGTCGCGAACCTCTTGGCCAGGGCACAGGCGGTCACCACGTCGGGTGCACCCTCGTCCATCTTGGCCGCCGCCCGCTGCAGCAGGGACCGGGCCGCCTGCAGTCCGGTCTCCATGTCGGCGAGAGTGAACAGCACCGATTGGAGAGCCGCGAGCGGCTTGCCGAAGGCTTCGCGCTGCTGCACATGCTCGACCGCGCGGTCGAGCGCCCACTGTGCGCCGCCGAGCGAGCAGGCAGCCACGTTGATCCGGCCGCCGTTGAGGCCGCGCATGGCGATGCCGAAGCCGTCGCCCTCCTCACCGAGGCGGTTCGCGACCGGCACCCGCACGTCGTCGAGAACGACCTGGCGGGTGGGCTGGGCGTTCCAGCCCATCTTCTTCTCGTTCGGACCGAAGCTCAGGCCGGGCGTGCCGTCCGGCACGACGATCGTGCTGATGCCCTTCGAGCCCGGTTCACCCGTACGCGCCATGACGACGTACACCGACGACGCCCCGGCACCCGAGATGAACTGCTTCACGCCGTTGATGACGTACTCGCCCCCGTCCCGCCGCGCCGAGGTCCTGATCGCGGCGGCATCCGAGCCGGCGCCGGGTTCGGTGAGGCAGTAGCTGCCGAGGGCCCTCATCGACGTCAGTTGCGGCAGCCACCGGGCGCGCTGCGCATCGTCGCCGAACGAGTCGATCATCCATACGACCATGTTATGAATGGAGATGTACGCAGCGATCGTCGTGTCGCCCTTGGCCAGTTCCTCGAAGATCGCCACAGCGTCCTGCCGCGACAACTCCGAACCGCCGAACTCTTCGCGTGCGTAGATGCCGCCGAGGCCCATCTCGCCTGCCTGCCACAGCGCGTCCAGCGGGAAGTGTTTGTCGGCATCCCACGTGTTGGCGTGCGGGGCGAGGACGGTCTTGGCGAAGTTGCGTACGGCTTCGACAAGCGCCTTGCGCTCGTCAGTTGCGGTCGTGTACATGTCAGTGCATCGTCGGGATGACGAAGCTTGCGCCTTCCTTGATTCCGGATGGCCAGCGCGAGGTCACGGTCTTGGTCTTCGTGTAGAAGCGGAACGAGTCGGGCCCGTGCTGGTTGAGGTCACCGAAGCCCGACTTCTTCCAGCCGCCGAACGTGTGGTAGGCGATAGGCACCGGAATCGGTACGTTGACCCCGACCATTCCGACGTTGACGCGGGCGGAGAAGTCGCGGGCGGTGTCGCCGTCGCGGGTGAAGATCGACACGCCGTTGCCGAACTCGTGTCGTGACGGGAGGGCGAGGGCCTCCTCGTAACAGCCGGCGCGCGCGATGATCAGCACGGGACCGAAGATCTCCTCCTTGTAGATCGTCATCTCGGGGGTGACGTTGTCGAAGAGGGTCGGGCCGAGGTAGAAGCCGTTCTCGTGTCCGGGCACGTAGTAGCCGCGGCCGTCGGCGAGCAGCGTCGCCCCCTCAGCGATGCCCTTCTGGATGTAGCCGCTGACACGCTCGACCGCCTCGCGGGTGACGAGCGGGCCGTAGTCGCTGCCCTCTTCGAGCGCCGGGCCGACCTTCAGGTCTTTGACGCGTTCGGCGAGTTTCGCCGCGAGAGCATCGCCCGTCGCCTGGCCGACGGGGACGGCGACTGAGATGGCCATGCAGCGCTCACCGGCCGAACCGTAGCCTGCACCGATCAGGGCGTCGGCCACCTGGTCGAGGTCGGCGTCGGGCATGACGATCATGTGGTTCTTCGCCCCGCCGAAGCATTGGGCACGCTTGCCCGTCGCGGCCGCCGTCGCATAGATGTACTGCGCGATCGGGGTCGATCCGACGAACCCGACGGCCTTGATGCGGTCGTCGTGCAGGATGGCGTCGACCGCCTCCTTGTCGCCGTTGACGACGTTCAGCACGCCCCCGGGCAGGCCGGCCGCGAGGAACAGTTCAGCCAGACGTAGCGGAACAGAGGGGTTGCGCTCGCTGGGCTTGAGGATGAACGCGTTGCCGGCGGCGAGAGCGGGCCCGGCCTTCCACAGTGGGATCATCGCGGGGAAGTTGAAGGGGGTGATGCCGGCGACGACGCCCAGCGGCTGGCGCATCGAGTAGACATCGATGCCGGTGCCGGCGCTGGTCGTGTACTCGCCCTTCAACAGGTGCGGGGCGCCTGCGGCGAACTCGATCACCTCGGCGCCGCGCTGGATGTCGCCGATGGCATCCGGCACCGTCTTGCCGTGCTCGCTGGAGAGCAGCTTCGCAAGCGTCGGGGTGTCTTTCGCGACGAGATCGAGGAACTTCAGCAGGACACGCGCGCGCTTCTGCGGGTTCTGCGCGGCCCATTCGACCTGAGCCTCCTCGGCGTTCGCGATGGCCGCCGCCACCTCGGCGATGCTTGCGAGCGGAACTTTGGCCTGCACCTCACCCGTCGACGGGTCGTACACGTCGCCGTAGCGGCCGGATGTTCCCTCGACATGCTTGCCGCCGATGTAGTGGGTCAGTGTGTGTGGTTCGCCCGTCATCGGGAGTCCTGTTCTCGAGTGCCGTCGTCGGCGCCGGCTCGGGCGTCCTTCGACGAGGGCAGTTGGCATCTAACGCATTGCTTCGGGGTCGAACTGTTCGCCCGCTCCGGCGGTACGACGGTGACGAGGTTGCCCTGGTTCGGATACGGGCGGGCCGGCTCGAACGACTCGCCCGCCTGGTGTTTGCCTGCCTGGTGCCGGCCAACCAGATGCCCGATCGGGAGGAAGGATGCGCGTGGGCGCCCTTCCCGTGCTATTGACGGCCGGCGTCGGCCAAACTGAGCGCAGCCCTGATGATGCTGTCCGTATCGATTCGGTGGTAGCGGTAGACGTCAGCGAGGTCGCCGGACTGGCCGAACCGGGTCACGCCCAGATGCGTGGCGCGTGCCTTGCCGATGCCGGCGAGGAAAGCCAGCGTGTGGGGATGTCCATCGAGGACAGTCAGCAGTGGGGCAGCGCGGTCGGCGGGGAACACCTCGTTGAGAATCCACGACGAACCGTCAGCGAGGCCACGCGTGGCCTGCATCGCACGGAAGAGCAGGTCGGGGCTTGTCACGCAAACCACGTCGGATGGCACGCCGAGGTCTTCGAGCCGATCGGCCGCCGCGAGCGCTTCAGGCACCAACGCCCCCATGGCTGCGATCGTCAACCGGTGCCCTGCGCGGCGGCGGAGCGGATAGGCGCCCGCCACCACCTGGCGCCGCCGCAGTTCCCGGGCGGCGGGATCGTTCGGCACAGCGGCGAGAGACTGGTCGACCGGCCGTGTCGACAGCCGAAGGTAGGCCGATGTGCCGTCGGGGCGTCCCAGCCGTGCCAGGCTCGCCAGGAGGCACCACTCGAGATCGATGGCGAAGGCCGGTTCGTAGCCGATACAGCCAGGCTGTTCGATGGCGATCGAGGGGGTGACGATCGACTGGTGGGCGCCACCTTCAGGGGCCAGACTCACGCCGGACGGTGTGCCAACCAAGATCGACTGTCCGCCGGCGTAGATCCCGAAGGACCAGGGTTCGAGCGCACGAGCGACGAATGGGTCGTAGACCACGCCGATCGGCAGCAGCGGCTCACCCCATCGGCTCCACGTCGCCCCGAGTTCGCCGAGCAGCCCGACGAGGTTGGTCTCCGCGATGCCAAGTTCGATGTGCTGGCCGTTGGGGCGTTCGCGCCAGTGCAGGACCGTCTCGGCGTCGTCGGCGAACCAGTCAAGCCGGTCGGTCGTGGACCAGACGCCAACCTTGTTGACCCAGCCGCCGAGGTTGGTGCTGGAGCTGACGTCGGGGCTGACGGTCACGATTCGCCTGGCTGTTTGCGGTGCCTGGCGGGTCAGGTCGAGAAGCGCCCGGCCCAGTGCGGCCTGGGTGGTGGCGGTCCCGTTGGGGGTGCGACCGAAGTCTTCCGGAAGATGCCCAGGGTCCACGAGGTCAACCGGGTGGCGTCGGAGGCGCTGGGCCACCGTTGCGCACAGCGACGCTTCGGCCGTCCCGGCGGCGAACCGGGCCCACGGGTGGGCCGGGTCCATGCCGAGACGTTCCGCGAGCTCATCCATCTGTTCGCTGCTCAGCAGCGAGGAGTGGTTCTGCGGGTGTCCCTCGGTGGCCAACCCGTGGCCTTTCACGGTGTACGCGAGGATCGCTGTCGGTCGTGTGTCGTCGATGGCGTCGAAGGCATCGCAGATCGAGGCGAGGTCATGCCCGCCCAGGTTGCGGATCGCTGCCAAGAGCTCGTCGTCTTCCACGCCGGACAGCAGCGCGCGGATGGGTGCGGCCGAAGGGCTGACACCCGGCAAGCGTTCCCTCAGCTGTTCAGGGCTGCAGCGCAGCAACCGCTGGAACTCGGCGTTGGACATCTCGTCGATCCGGCGGCGCAGGGCGGCGCCGCCCGTCCGGTTGAACAACTCCTCCAGCAACCGGCCGTACTTGACGGTGAGCACCTGCCAGCCCGCCGCGTCGAACATGCCGCGTAACCGTTCAGCGGCGAGGTGCGGAACGATCCGGTCCAGCGATTGCCGGTTGAGGTCGACGATCCAGACCACCTCACCCAGTTCCGACACGGTGGGATCAAGGATCGCCTCCCAGCAGGCGCCCTCGTCGAGTTCGGCATCGCCGAGGATCGAGTACTGGCGGCCGGTGCCCGCGGCACCGATGTGGCTGTTGACGTAGCGACGTGCCACCGCTCCCCAGATCGGTGCGGTGGCACCGATGCCCACCGACCCGGTCGAGTAGTCGACCAGGTCGGGGTCCTTTGACCGGCTCGGATAGCTCTGGAGCCCGCCGAACTCGCGCAGCGTGGTCAGGTATGCCTCGTCGAGCTCGCCGAGCAGGTAGCTGATGGCGTGGAGCACCGGGGAGGCGTGCGGCTTGACCGACACTCGGTCGTCTGCCCCTAGCTGCCGGAACCACAGCGCCGTCATCAGCGACACCACGGAGGCGCTGGACGCCTGGTGGCCGCCGACCTTGATGCCGGACCGGTTGGGTCGCACCCGGTTGGCGTGGTGGACGATCGCGGTCGACAGCCAGAGCACGTGGCGTTCGACCGCGCGCAACACGGCCATCGAGTCGTCATCTACCGCGACACGTCCGCTCCGGGCCGACAGCGCACCCGTCATGGCTGTGCCCACGCTCGATGAACCTGTCATGCCTGCTCGCCGCCGGCCTCGCGGATGGCTCGCCAGAAGTTCGGCTTACGTTTCTCGAAGAATGCCTGCTGCCCCTCCCTTGGTTCGGGACCTTCGAAGAAGTGGGGGCTGATCTGCGCACCGATACGGCCGGTGCCGGCCACCAGATGATCGATGGCCGCGTCGAAGCTGGCTTTCAGAATTGTCACGCACGACGGTGATTTGTCCAGGATCTCCTCGGCCCACCGGTCCACCTCGTCGTCAAGCTGATCGAGGGGGACGACGGTGTTGACCAGGCCCATCTCCAGCGCTTGGGCCGCGGAGTACTTGCGGCAGAGGATCCAGATCTCCCGAGCCTTCTTCGCGCCCACGACGCTGGTCAAGTACGAGACCACATACCCGTCGATGGGGCTGCCGATTCTCGGACCGTTCTGTCCGAAGATCGCGTTTTCTGCGGCGATCGTGAAGTCGCAGAAGTAGGCCAAGTGGTTGCCTGCGCCGATCGCGTAGCCCTTCACCGCGGCGATCACCGGCTTGCGGCACAGTCTGAGGTGGTGGTTCGGCTGCGGTTCGTAGTAGTAGATCCGCCTGGTGCCGCCCGCGGCCTCGAAGGCGACGTCTCCACCGGCACAGAATGCCTTCTCACCGACGGAGGTGAGGACGACTGCGCCGACTTCGTCGTCATGACTGGCATCGTCCAGGGCCGCGTACAGCTCGTCGAGCGTCACCCGCGTCAACGAGTTGTAGCGCTGCGGTCGGTTGATCGTGATCCGGGCCAGTTGCGCACCGTACTCCCGGTGACGCTTCTTCTCGTAGATGATGTCCGCAAAGTCGTGGCCGGGGGCCGATTCCCACGGCTCCCACACCAAGTTGTCCGGCATTTCAGGCTCCTTTCGTCATGATGCGCGCGTCGACGGCGGTGACGACGCCGGTTCCGAGGTCGATGAGGATCGGGTTGATTTCTACCGAGCTGAGGTCGGGGCGGCTGACGAACCACTTCGCGAGGCCGCACGCGTGTGCGACCAGGCTCGCTGCTGCGGCCGGTGATCGTCGCGCGACAACCCCGCCGACGGCGGTTCGCCGCAGTGCGGCATCGATCTGCCCTTCGTCCGCATACTGCAGAACGCTCATCTGCGTGTCGCGCAGCGATTCGACCGCGACGCCGCCCGTGCCCTGGATGAGCACCGGCCCGAAGGTCGGGTCACGGTGGAACCCGAGAAAGCATTGCAGCTCACCGGTTACTTGCGCCTCCACGACGACGGCCCGCCGGCCCTGGTCCGCGAGCCGCCGGTACGCCGTGCGGACCGCGGTGTCCGAGGTCAGGCCGAGCATCACCAGGCCGTCCGCCGACTTGTGGGTCGAGCTCGGCACGTCGGCCTTGACCACGACCGGAAACCCGAGCCGCGCAGCCGCTGCGGACGCCTCGTCCTCGCTGAAGCAGCGGCGAGCCGGAGCGAACGTCAGTCCGCAACTGGCAAGCGCGTCACGCGCCTCCGAGTATGTGTTCCCCGACGCGGCGATCGCAGAGACCTCATCGTGTTGAGGCGCGGAGAACGGAGCATTGAACAGCGTCGCGGTGGCCTGTCCGACGTCATGGTAGGCCGACAGAGCCGCCACCGCGCGGATCGAGCTGTCGATCATCGGGCGGTCGAGGGCGCGCAGGACGTCCTGCTGCTGGTCGGTCAGGCCGGGGACGCTCCATGACGACAGGACCACCCGTGCCGGTGAGCCGGCGAGGGCGTCGGTGACCGGCGGATAGAGCTTGCCCGCCAGTTCGGGACCGAAGACCGGTGACGCGAGCAGGACCTCCGTGAATGACTCGTCCTCGACGAACGCGCGTACGGCGTCCCGGAGCAGACCGGGGTTACCGATCACCTCGCCCGAGGGATCGAACGGGTTCGCCGCGCGGGTGAACGCGAATTCCGCGTCGACCACCTGCCGGAGCCCGCCGCCCGGTGCGGGCAGTTCGAAGCCGGCGCGGTCGGCGGCGTCGGCGATCATCGCGCCCTCCCCACCGGAGAAGGCGAGGACACCCAGGCGCGGCTTCCTACCGTCCGGACGTCCCCACCGGTCAAGCAGGTGGGCGACCTCCCACAGCTGGTCGAAGTCGTCGACCCAGTGCACGCCCAGCGCTCGGCAGGCTGCCCGCTGCACCTCAGCGTCTCCGGCCAGGGATGCCGAGTGGGCGAGCACCGCGGCGCCACCCTGTGCCGTCTGGCCCAGCTTGAGCAGCACGACACCCTTGCCGGCACGGTCAGCGGTCTCGGCCAATGCCTCCAGCCCCGTGCGGTCGGACAGGTCCTCTGCCACCACCGTCAATACCCGGACTCGCGGATCGTCCAGCAGGGCACGGCCGACCTCCCACAGCGTCAGGTCGATCTGGCCGCCGGTGGCGACGACGTATCCGACGCCTACACCCGCGGCCTGCGCCCGGTTGAACACCACATTGCTGCAAGCGCCGCTCTGGGTCACCAGCGCGACCCGGCCGGCGCGCAGTCGTTCGGGAGGCAGATGGTTGTAGGCGGCCCTCGGTACGTATCCGTCCCAGAGGTTGATCACTCCGGTGGTGTTGGGACCGAGCAGCCGCATGCCGCTCGCGGCGAGGGCCTTGCGGAGTTCGCCGTTGCGTCGCTGACCGTCAGGATCGGCCTTGCCCTCGCCGAACCCCGAGCTGACAAGGGTCACCGAGCGGACTCCTGCGTCGGCGCATTGCCGCACTGCTTCAACGGCGTTGGCCGCGCCGATGGTGATGACGGCCGCCTGGGGCGCTTGCGGCAGGTCAGCGACGCTCGGAAAGCACTGGGTGCCGCGCAACTGCGCTCGGCGCGGATTGACCGGGTAGATGACGCCGCGGAAACCGTGCCGGAGCAGGTTGGCCAGGGGAGCCCCGGAGAATGTCGACGCATCGTCGTTGGCGCCGATCAGCGCGACGCTCGCCGGTCTGAGCAGATCGTCGATGATAGTCCCGTCATGCGATCCGGCGTTCATCGGGCCCTGCCCGCCACCGGGTCGGCCGGCGGGGCCGACTCAGCCGGGTGCCGTGTGTGGGCCAGCTCGTAGCGCCGGACGATCGACACCGCGTTGCGGACCAGTGGGCCTTCGATCATCTCACCGTCGAGGACGGCGACGGTCTCGCCGTTCTCTTCGGCCGCCTGAACGGCCTTGATGGCCGCCATAGCCCACGCGTAGTCGGCGTCGCTCGGAGTGAGCGCGGCGTGGACCGGCGGGATCTGGCGGGGGCTGAGCACGAGAAGACCGTCGAAGCCCATCTGTGCGGCGGCGAGCGCTGTCGTGGTGGTGGCGTCGATGTCGCGGAAGTTCGTCGGCGAGGTGTCGAGCGCAACCACCCCCGCTGCCCGGGCCGCGAGCAGCGTGTGCTGCTTGGCGTACAGCAGTTCCAGGGGAAAGTCCCAGATCGCCCGCTCGGCGCCCAGCCCGATGCGGCGGACGAACAACTCGGCGGACAGGTCACCCGGTCCGAAGAGCAGGCCGCGGACGCGGGGATGGGCGGCGATCTCTTTGGCGTTCAGGATCGCTTCGGTGGTCTCCATCATCACCCAGAGGCGGACGGAGCGCATCGGCCTGGTGGCGTTTCCCTCGGCACGGCGCAGCAGGGCGTCGGCCCGCTCGACGTCCGCCAGCGTGCGGATCTTCGGCAGCATGAGGTCAGTGGCGTCGGCCGCCGTGAGAGCCTCGATGTCGGCCATGCCGAACGGGTGCAGGACGTCGTTGATCCGCACGATCGCCGGCTTGTGCCGGTTCAGGTCCGACCGGAGGAAGTCCGCTACTGCGGCGCGTGCCTCGTTCTTGCGACTGTGGTGGATGCCGTCTTCGAGTTCGATGAGGAGCGCGTCCGCCGATGTGCGCACCGCCTTCGCGACGACGTCGGGTTTGAGCGGTGGGACGACGAGCAACGAGCGGATCAGCATGAAGACCCCTTCTGTTCGATGTGCCGGACCTTGGCGGTTGCTTGCTGGTGCAGGATTGTTGCGGCGCCCACGGCGTCCCCGTGGCGGACGATCTCGCCGTTGATCCAGGCCACCTCGGTCGGTCGGCCTTGGTCGAGGTCGCGGCACATGCTGGAGCGCAGGGCCGCGACGGGCTCGTGGGCGGCGGCGTAGTCGGCCATCAGGCGTCGACCGTGCGGACCTGTGCTGCCACCCCGTACCACCTCGGGCGCGATACCGAGCAGGTCCGCCGCCGCCAGTCGGACTCCGTGCCGGGCAGCGACCTCGGCCCCCTCGGACATGAGATCGACGCACCAGGCCAGCAGGTCCGGGTGGGCGGTCACCTCGCCCATCGTGAGGCGCGTGATCGCGCTGACAGCATTACCCGCGGCATTGGTGACCAATTTGCCCCACAGGGTCGCGTCGATCTGCTCGCTGAGCGTGACCGGGGCGCACCGGGACAGGAGCGTAGCGGCCGGCCGCAGGCCGGCGGGGGCGGTTCCCGACACCATACCGAGGGTGATCCGTCGGCGAGTGCGTCGCTGCACGGCCCGACCACCGTCCAGCGCCGTCCCGTCGAACGCCATGACCGCCGCGGCGACGCTGGTGCCGGGCAGCCAGTCCGCAACGCGATAGGCCTGGAGCCCGTTCTGTGGCGTCACTACCAGAGTCCCATGGACATGGGCCGCGACCGCCGCGACCGCGCGCTCGGTGTCGTCGCCCTTCACACAGAGCAGTACGACGTCTGGGCGTCCGACAGTGCTGTCGACGGCGCTCAGCGGAACGATCGGCGGTCGCACGGTGACCGTACGTTCGGGGGTGAAGACGGTGAGCCCGGAGGCCAACCCGTCCACGGACGTCCCTCGCACCGGAACGAGCAGCACATTCGTTGCAGGCGGGTCGTGCAGGTAGCCGGCCAGGACCCGGCCGAGGCCACCTGTTCCGATCACCCATACGTTCATACGCTCACCTCCCTGCTTGCTCGCAAGCAAAATAGGAGATCGGCGTTGGTCGCGTCAAGCGGGCGCCATGGGCCAGGCGTGGTCGTCTGTGTGCTGCTTCTACTCCGCTCCAGGTGTTGCCCTGCCCCGCTTGCCGCTGGCATTCGACGCCGTTGACAGCCAGGGTTTAGAAGTGCTAGACATCTGCTTGCGAGAAAGCAAACTGAAGCGCCGTCAGGGGAGCGCCGCCATCCCCACGCTTCGAGTTCGGCTCTTCCGCCACACCCCCGCTTTCCCACCTCGGAGGGCACCATGAACTACTGGACCAAGCGCCGCTTCCGCCTCCTGTCGACGACGTGCGCCGTGGCGCTCGCCCTGACCGCCGGCGCCTGCGCCCGGAGCGAGTCAGGTGCCAAGGAATCGCCGTCAGGTAATGCCGACGCTGCGACGCAGGCGATCCGCGACAAGCTTCGACTCCCCACCACCGTCAAGTTCAAGCAGGGCGCCGGCACTGACCTGCTCCCGGAGTACATCGCCAAGGAAAAGGGCTTCTTCACCGCGTACAACCTCGACGTCGAACTCGTTCCGGCCAAGGTCGGCGGCGTGGCCTGGATCCCGCTGCTCGCCAGTGGGCAGATCGACGCCACGGCCGGGGCGGGGGTCAGCGCGCCCATCATCAGCCGGGGCAACGGCGCCAAGGTGATCGCGGTCGCCGCTGGGTTCGTCACCACGGACACGTTCCACAACTTCTCGCTCTACGCGCGCAAGGGCACGGCCGCCGCCAAGCCGGCCGACCTGGTAGGCAAGCGGGTCGCGATCGCCAACGCCGGCTCGACGATTGACATCGGGATCGACGCCTGGCTGCGAGGCGGCGGGATCGAGCCGAACCAGGTGAAGAAGGTCGTCATCCCGTACGCCAACATGCCGACGGCGCTGTTGAGTGATCAGGTGGACGTCATCGGTGTGACCGGTGTTGTCATGGATCCCTGGATGAAGAACAATCCGGCCAAGGCGGAGGCTGTCGAGCTGGTCCGACATGACTCGGATCTGCTGCCCTCGAACAAGCTGTTCACCGCCTATTCGATGCGCGAGGACTACGTGCGCGACCATCCAGACGTGGTCAAGGCATGGATCGCGGCGATGACCGAAGCGACGGATTGGATCGTGAAGAACCCGCGTGAGGCGGCGGAAATCGCCGTCGCGGCAAAAGCGATACCCACGGCCGACAACGTGCAGGTGCCCGGCTGGCCGAAGGGATTGTGCATCGACGCCTCGGAGTCGCGGACCTGGATGAACATCATCGAGGGCGCGGGCCAGGTGAAGGCCGGTGCTGTGGATACGACGCAGTGGTTCACGAACGACGCGAACCCAACTGGCTGCGCCTGAGCGGGTGAAGGAGCATTCTCGATGGCGATGACGGAAGTCCCCCGTACGAGGACGACGCGAGGCACGCCGCCGCGACGCGCAAGCAGCACGGGCACAGAACGAGGCGTCATGGGCTTCGTCTGGTGGCTCGTGCCCATCGCCGGACTCCTGGCGATCTGGCAGCTTACGGTGATGCTGAAGCTCGTCGACGAGACACTGCTGCCAAGCCCGGCCACGGTAGGGAAGGCGCTCGTCGACCTGTTCGTGACAGGTGAGATCTGGCCACACGTCTTCGCGTCTCTGCAACGCGGGTTGGTCGGATTTGTCGTGGCCACAGTGATCTGCGTGCCGCTCGGGATCCTCATCGGATGGTTCAAGTCCGTTGAGCGAGTGCTCGCTCCCCTGATTGAGCTCTTCCGCCAGCTTCCGTCGCTCGCGATGTTCCCCATCTTCCTGCTCTTCCTCGGCATCGGGTTCCAGTCGCAGCTGGCGATGGTGGTCTGGGCTTCCGCCTGGCCCATCCTGCTCACCACGATCACCGGCACCCGGAGTGTGGATCCGCGTCTGATCAAAGCCGCGATGACGCTCGGCGCCGAGCAGAAGGACCTGTTTCTGCGAGTTGTCATCCCGTCTGCCGTGCCGTACATCGCCACCGGACTGCGGCTTGGTGGTTCGTTCGCGTTCTTGGTGCTGGTCGGCGCGGAGATGATCGGTGCGGACGCGGGCATCGGTTACCTGGTTATCAGCAGCCAGCAACTGTTCAAGATCCCCGACATGTTCGCGGCGCTGGTGGTGTTGGGAGTTATCGGATTGGCCATCAACTACGGGCTGATCGCCGGCGAGCGGAGGATCTCGAAGTGGCGACAGACAAACTGACCATGCGTAATGAACTTGTGACGAAAAGTGGCGGCCGCGGGCATGTGCGGATCGAAGGGGTCGCCAAGACCTTCCCGGTGAGGGACGGCGAGGACGTGACCGTGCTGACGGAGGTGTCGCTCGAACTGCGGCCGGGAGAGCTGGTCAGCCTGCTCGGTCCGAGTGGGTGCGGTAAGAGCACCCTGTTGGAAATCGTCGCAGGTCTGCAGGCACCGACCCGCGGCCGGGTCACAGTAGACGGTGTGCCGGTCACCAAGCCGGGCCCGGACCGGTCCGTCGTATTCCAGCACTACGCGCTGTTTCCATGGCTGACCGCGACGCAGAACGTCGAGTTCCCGCTGCGGTTGGCCGGCGTCGACCGCGGGATACGGGAGTCGAAGGCGCGGGATGCGCTCAAGACGGTCGGCCTGGCTGAGGTCGGGTCCCGGTACGCCTCGCAGCTCTCCGGCGGAATGCAGCAGAGGGTCGCGCTCGCCCGTGCCCTGGTCTGTGAGCCCGCGGTGCTGCTCATGGACGAGCCGTTCAGCGGCGCTGACGCCATCACCCGGGACATCTTGCAGGAAGAGCTGCACGACCTGCACACGCGGCTGCGCAACACGGTCTTGTTCGTCACCCACTCCGTCGACGAGGCGCTCCACCTTTCCGATCGCGTCGTTGTCCTCGGCACCAGGCCCGGGAAGATCGTCAAGGAAATCACCCTCGACCGGGCCGCGCTCGGCGCGATGGAGCCGGCCGACCGGGAGCGGACGTTGGGTGCGCTGAAGTCCGAGGTGTGGGAGCTTCTCAAGAGCATCATCTCGGATGCAGGGACGTACCAGGCACGATGACCCCCGACCCACGAACGCCCGCGGATCTGCCGTGCGCCGTTGACGTCCTCGTCATCGGCGCCGGCCCGACGGGCCTCGCCCTCGGCTACGACCTGCTTGGGCGCGGCGTCGACACATTGGTGGTCGACCTGATGACGCACCGAGCCAGCCATCCCAAGGCCAAATTCGTCAACCTGCGGTCCATGGCGCTGCTGCGCCGCTGGGGACTGGCCGAGCGCCTGCGGGCAGCCGCGCCGATCCCGCCGGACCATCCCTCGGACGTGCACTACGTGACCGCGCTGACCGGCGAGGTCATCGCCTCAGTACCGGATGCGTTCCCCACCGGGGACCGGGCCGGCGCAGCACATCCGGAGCCCGCCCTGCGCATCCCGCAACCGGTCTTCGAGGATGTACTCGAAGCGGCCCTGCGGGCGCGAAGCGGTGAACGGCTACCGGTGCTCGGCTGGCGGATGGAGCTGCTTCGGCAACACCGGGACTGGGTCGAGGCGACCCTTGTCGAGGTCGGTACGGGACGCACCCGGCGGGTCCGAGCCAGGTACGTCGTGGGTGCGGACGGAGGCCGCAGCACCGTGAGGGCATCCATCGACGCAGTCATGATCGGCCGCCCAGCGCTGGCCCGAAGCGTCGGTGCCGTGTTCCGCGCGCCCACCCTCAGCGAACGGCTCACCGCCGGGCCGGGGGTCCACTACTGGGTGGTCGACGACAACCTGCCGACGACGCCCGGGTTCGGGCCGCTCGACCTTCGCGGCATGTGGTTCTTCCAGGCAATGGGCGTACCCGAGGGATTCCCCGCCGACGCGGAGACAGCGGCGGCCATCATCAGAACGGCGATCGGCGACGACCTCCCGTTCGAGGTCATCGACGTGGCTCCCTGGACGGTGCACCACCTCCAGGCAGACCGCTACCGCCGGAGCCGGGTCTTCCTCGCCGGCGATGCCGCTCATCTCCACCCGCCCACCGGCGGCTTCGGCATGAACATGGGCCTGGCCGACGCGGTCGACCTGAGCTGGAAGCTGGCGGCCGTCCTGGGCGGCTGGGGAGGCCCGGGGCTGCTCGGCTCCTACGAGCTGGAGCGCAGGCCTGTGCACTCGCGCACCATGGAGCAGTCGGTCCGCAACTTCGGCGCGGTTGATCTCCGCACTCCCGTCGGCGGCGACCCCGTACAGTGGCGACGGCAGCTCGGGGAACGATTGGCCGGCCCGAGCCCGCGCTACTTCGACAGCGTGGCCCTGCAGGTCGGCTACCACTACGAAGGCTCGCCGCTGGTGTCACCCGAGCCGGCTGCGAGTTCTGCAGTGGATACCGCGGCGTACCTTCCGTCGGCCGCGCCCGGCCACCTGCTTCCGCACGCCTGGCTGGCGGACAGAAGCTCCACCTTGGACATGCTGGGTGAAGGGTTCACCCTGCTGACCTACCACGATGCGACGACCGGGCCGGTACGCCAGGCGGCCGAGGCCAGGCAGATCCCGATGCGGGTCGCGGCGTATCACGACAAAGCGGTCCGCGCCCTGCTCGGCCGCGACCTCGTGCTCGTGCGCCCCGACCAGCACGTCGCCTGGCGTGGCGACGACATCACACTCGCCGTGGCGGCCCTGGACACCGCAACCGGCCATGCCGTGACCGCCGCGGCGGCCACGCCACGCATCGGCACGGTGTGAGCCGGTTGCAGCAGCCGTTCACGACGTTACGATGCCGGTAGGCGCCGGGATCGAACGCCGGCGCCGCCCGCCGCGGGCGGCGCCGGTCGGCCTGCTGATCAGCGCGTTCGGCAATGGTGTGGCCGATGCGGCGACGGCGCCACCTCGTCGCGATGACGGCCGCACCGGGACACTCCCCTGGCCGGGCGACCACCTCTGAGCCGTGCCCGGCGGACGCCGCGGCCGACCGCCAGGCCAGCTCCGCGTGGCGGACGCGTCCTACCATTCCGCGGATGACCGACATGTTCGAACGGCACGAAGCCGTGTCCCTGTTGCTGCCGGTCGAGTTCACGGACGCCGCGAAGTCCCGGCGGTACCTCCGCGATGTCCTCGACGCGATCGGCGTGAAGGTGACCGGCAAGGACCGGGCCGCGCCGGACGACCGCCCGCACATCCTGGTCGTGCACACCCACGACCACCGGTTCGCCAGCACCCTCTACTCGGTGCCGGAGGAGGCGGTGACCGGGCGGTTGCGCGCGGCGCTGCGCGCGGCGCCGGAGTGCTTCGCCGCACCGGACGACGCATACCTGGCGAGCTGGGGCGACGTGCTGCGGCTGCTGGCCGTGTGGGGTCTCGACGGGCTCGGCGCCGAGCAGTTCCACGAGGTGATGGTCGAGGACTTCGGCGGCCGGTTCGGCCACCGTGACCTGCCCGGCCTCGACGAGCTCGCCGCGCTCGGCAACGCCTGGGCCGGCTACGCGGTGGCGACCGTCGAGCACGACGAGCGCTGCCCCCGCATCGACGCGGCCACGCCCTGGCTGGGGTACCACTACCGCTCGATGCACGCGTTCCGTCAGAGCATGTAGTCACCGGCAGCGCGCCTCGTCGACGCGGAACACCCCGGCGGGGCACATTCAACCGGCGGCGCTGCACGCCTCGCCGGCCGCGGTGGGTGGGGTACGGGCGAACCGTCTGGGTGCCGGCCGTGTGTGGCCGAGTCACTGGCGATCTGCATCCCGGCCGGCGCGCCCAGCCGGGCGCCATCGGCGTAGCCGCCGGCCCGGTCCAGCAGGTCACCTGAGCACCGGGACCCACTCGCCGTCAGTCCGGCCGGCGGCAACCGCCGCATCTGCGCGGGACTACGGCCGTCCGCATCCGCGGCGCCGCGAGTCCCGCTGTTGCTTCTCGTCCGACCTGCGCCGAACGTCGTTGCTCAGGCGCTCAGCCTGGCGACCCAGGTGAACCTCGCCGGCGCACCAGCAACAGCGTCATGGTTGTGGGGAAGGTAGAGGCGGTCGATCTCGGCGTTGTTGTCACGTTCGTTGGTGTCGAGGAACCGCGCGACAGCCGCCTCGTCATCGCCTTCGATCACGGCGACCACGACGCCGTCCTCGCTCAACTCTGTTGAGGTGAAGAACTCGAGTCGCCGTATGCCAAGTGTGCGTAGCTCGTCAGGGTCAGATCGATAGGCATCGAGCCTTGCGTCCACCTCGGCGCGACGTCCGGGGCGGATTCGGGTCAGGTGGACGAGCGTCGCGGTCATCTTGTTTCTCCGGCGACTCCCGGCCAGACGTCCTCGTCGTACACGAGGCCGTGGTCGGAGCGCTCGGGCAGGTTGAACGTCCAGAGCACCTCGGCAGGGGCGTCGCTGTCGTTGCGGATCGAGTGCACAACATTTGGCGGGATATAGACAGCAGTGCCGTATCCTGCGGTGATGTCCTCACCGTCGATGTGTATGACAAGTTCGCCGCTGAGGACCACGTATGCCTCGCTTGCGTTTGGATGATGATGAGGCCGTCGCGACTCGCCTGCGTCGAATCGCGCCAAGCCAACCATGATGTCGGTGGATCCGCCGTGTTCCTGGGAGACGAGCGTGCATACCCTGCCCTGTTCCCGCGGGTCCCCGGTGATCTCGTGGAGTGGTGTGAAGTCGTCGGCGGTCACTCGCCGTACGAGTGCTTTTGCGGTCATGGCCGGCCCTGCCTTTCGTTTCGCAATGGATGCTCGTTCGCTCACATGCTTGTGGAGCTTGAGGTATTCCTCGATGACCGTTGCCACAGGTCGGTGAACGCGGTTCCGGCTGCAATGCCGGCGATCAGCGTGTTGTCGGCTGCTGCGAACGCCGTGGCGAGCGTGATCGTCTCGGTGACGGCCTCCTCCGGAACGACGACAAGACCTGTGGCATCACCCAGCAGCAGGTCGCCGCGACGGATCTCGGCACCGCCGACCACCACGCGGTCCACGAGTTCGCGGCGCACGGACCCGAACCCGGACAGATGCGTCTCGTGTCGGGTGAGCAGGCGCAGCCGGGTCTTGGCGATGGCCGTGCAGCCTCTGGATCCGCCGTTGACGACGACCCCCGTCGCTCCCGCGGCGGCGTAGGCGCCGGCGGCGACAGGTCCGAACACCGCCGCCGGTTCACCGCCGCCTTCGATGACCACGACGGCACCCGGGAAGACCGCAGCCTCGATCTCCTCGGTGCGATAGTCTTCCGGGTCGACAGCGCGGAAGCGTTCCCACAGGCACTGGACCGGTAGCGCGGTGCCGGCGAACCTCCCGTCGAAGCGGCCTCGCCAGCCGGGCAGGTAAGCGCCGCCGATATGCAGTTTTTTGAGCGCGTCTGTGACATGGTCCAGCGCGAGTGTCGTGAGTCCCGACCAAGTCGTCACATCTTCGCCCTTCTGCTTGCTCGCAAGCAAGTCCGGTCTTACGTTATAGGCGTGATCGAACCCACGTCAACGGTGCCAGGAGCCAGCGGTCAGCAGCCGAGCATCCCGGACTCGAGCGTCCCGCCCGTCGTTCTCGTCGCCGGGGCCAACGGCGGGATCGGGTCGGCGGTGGCCGCTGAGCTGGCGGCGGCCGGCGCGCGCCTGCACCTGGGCTACCACCGTGAGCACCAGGCCGTGGACGAGGTCGTGGACGAGGTCGTCGCCCGTGGTCGTGGCGACAGCGTCACAGCGGGGCGCGTGGACGCTTGCGATCGCAACTCCGTACAGCGTTGGATGGCGACGGCACTTGAAGCGCACGGCACAGTGAACGCGCTGGTCAGTTGCGTGGGGACCGCGTTGCCGCCGGTGCCGTTCCTGAACCAGGACCCCGCAGACTGGCGGCGAATCCTTGCCGTCGAACTGGAGGCAGTGCTGACGCTCACACATGTCGTGGCGCCATCGTTGATCGCAGGCGGCGGGGGTCGGATCGCGGTATTGAGCTCAGACTCCGGTCGGGCAGGTGCGACCGGGCAGGTGGTCAGCTCGGCCGCCCGCGGCGGAGTCAATGCCCTGTGCAAGGCGTTGGCCCGCGAACTGGCCCGGTCTGGCGTGACCGTCAATGCGGTCTGCCCGGGCCCGGTGGCCGGTGCCGCGCTCGACCGGCTTCAAGGGAGTAGTTCGGGTGCGGTGTCGGCGGTCGTGCGCGCCATTCCGATTCGCCGGGTCACCACTGCGCAGGAGGTCGCCGCGGTCTTCCGGTTCCTGGTGATGGATCACGCCGCGGCAATCACCGGCCAGCTGATCAGCGTGAACGGCGGCCTTTCGATGGCCTAGTTTCAACGTTTTCAGTCGACAAATGACTGCCCGGGGAACGCCGCCCGGCGTTGCGGCCGCCACCAGTCCTCGGCCAGGTTCAGCCAGCAGACCAACTGCCTCGGCCGGGAATACCGAGGCCGACTCATTGGTCAATTCCTTGTACGCGGGCCAACAAATCCCCCTGTGCCCGAGGAGTCCGACGCGTGACAAAACCACGTCCACGGCAGCATGGGCGGACCAGGACGTCGGCATGCCGCGCGCCGTCGCCGCGCCAGGAGATCGACCGGCCAGCGCGCCGGCCTAGCTCTGTCCGGTCCATCGGCTCGTGGGATGCTGCTCCGCTCGGGCGAAACCACCCATCAGCAGTTGGACGGCGATGTCGGTTACCTCGTCGGGGGAGAGCTGGCCGGTGGGCCTGTACCAGCGATGCAGCCAGTTTGCCGCCCCCATGGCGATCTGGACGGCAACCCGTGGATTCTGGTCGACCAGTCGGCCGCTGTCGATCCCCGCCTGGAACGCCCGATAGAACCGGGTCAGGTACTCCTCCCGCATGTCGAGGACGCGCCGCGCCATGTCCTCGGGGAGATGCCGGTGTTCCTGCACTGACATCTGCGCCAGATAGGGATTGTTGGCCAAGAACTCGATGTGGGAACGCACCAGGTGCTCGAACGTCCCACGCCCGTTGGCCTTCACTTCGGCGAGATCAGCCAGCCGGTTCAGTTCCTGGAACATGCGGTCGAACAATGCCCACAGAATGTCGTGCTTCTTCGCGAAGTGATAGTAGAGCGCTTGGCGGGTGACACCAAGCTCGGCGGCCACGTCTTGCAGGTTGGTTCCCAGATATCCGCGCTCGGCGAAGATCCGGGCGGCCACATCGAGAATCGAGTCAACGCTGACGGCGCGTTCATTGCCTGCCACGAGGTGTCCCTTAGATCACGAACGGTCGATGTGCGGTGTCGCCCACGCTAGCAGTCTGGACAACTTGCTTGCTAGCAAGTAGCCTACGCCATGTTCTGAAGTCCCGCATCGGGAGGGCACATGGGCTCCGTCGAACTGGCCGAGCGGCAACCGAACACCCTGGGTCCGCTGGACACACCTATCAGGTCGGTCGCAGCGCGAGCGCTGTGGGTCCCGTTTCGAAAGCCGATCGTTACGCCCAACTACCAGATCAGCGGTATCGACACGATCGTCGTCAGAGTCGTCGACGCCGACGGCGCAACCGGCTACGGCTACCTCTGGTGCGTGTTGGAGAGCCAGGTACCGGTGCTCATCGAGGCGCTGCGGTGCCTCGCACGCTGTGTGCGGGACGCTTCCCCGGCTTCCATCGGCGCCGTGCACGCTCGGTTGCGCAACGACGTCAACTTCCTGGGGCTCAAGGGCGTCGGCGTGTTCGCCCTCTCCGCGCTGGACATGGCCGTACACGACCTGCGGTGCCGGAGGCTTGGCCTCAGTCTCGGAAAGCTCCTCGGGAGAGTCCGCGATAGGGTGCCCGTCTACTGGAGCGGCCTGATGCTAACCGAGAATGACGACGATCTGGTCCGCGAAGCCGAAGAACTGGTGTCCCGTGGCTTTCGCGCGTGCAAAATCAGGGTTGGGCGCAACAGCATCGAGGAGGATGCCCGGCGGATTGCGTTGATCCGAGAGCACACGCCGGCCAACATGACCCTGATGCTCGACGCGGTCCAGTACTACACGCCGCAGGAGGCGCTGCGCGCGTGCCGCCGGTTCGCCGAGTTCTCGCCGCACTGGCTTGAGGAACCCGTCGTGCACAACGACTACGCCGCGCTGCGGCACATCGTCTCCAAGGCTCAGGTGCCGATCGCAGGCGGCGAGAACGAGTACCTGCCCGAGGGGTTCCGGGAGCTGCTCGATACCGGTTTGGACTATCTGCTTGTCGATCTGGAACGGGTCGGCGGAATCACCGGCTGGCTGGAGACCGCGAGCCTCACCGCGACGGGCGTCACAGTCATGACGCCGCACGTTTACCCACACGTGTGTGTCCAGCTCGGCAGCGCTTCACAGGCGAGGGAGACCTGGGTGGAGTACATGCCGTGGTGGGACGAGCTGATGACGTACGAGCTGACGGTTGATGACGGTCAGATGGTTGTGCCGGACATTGCGGGCATCGGCATCGACCCGGATCCGCAGTCGCTGGACCGCTTCGCCCGGCACGAATGGCAGAGCCTGTGAAGCGCCGGCCCGCGACGGGTCTGCGCATGCGCGAGACCATCGCCTACCACGGCGCGGTCGACCCAGGATCGATCGTCCAGGAGTACCCGCCACCACCAATGCACGTGATGCAGTTGAGCCGGATCAGCGAGGACGAGGCGGCTGCCCGTACCCTGGGCCGCCTGCGGCGAGTCCTCGACCGTGCAGCCCAGTTACCGTTCTACAGCGAGCGGTGGGCGGCGGTCGGGTTCGAGCCCGCGGACCTGCGCGAGCTCGACCAACTTTCGGCGCTGCCCACGTTCACCGTGCACGACCTGCGGGAAAGCATTGACGCGAATCCTCCGTTCGGGTTGCACCAGAGCCGGGTCGGCGGTCCGCACCGCGTGCTGTTCTCCGGTGGCACGACGGGCTCGCCACGGCCGGTGCTGCACAGTGCCCGCGACCGCGAGATCGGTGAGATCATCCAGGCCCGACACCTCTGGGCGGCGGGCATCGGCGCGGATGACGTAGTGATGAATTCGTTCGGCTATGGGCCGCACAACGCGGCGAGCACCATGCATGAGGCGCTCTACCGATGGATCGGGGCACTGGTGCTGCCGGTCTCCACGGGGAACGTGACTTCGTCCCGGCTGCAGGTGACGATGGCGCATCAGTTTCGCGCCACGGCGTGGATCGGCATGTCCGACTATCTGGTCCATCTTGCCAACGTGGCCCGCGATCTCGGTCTTGACCCGGCTACGGACTTCGCGTTGCAGACGCTGGTTGTCGGCGGCGACGCCGCACTTGCAAGCGCGGCATGGTGCGGGGTTCCCGCCTACAACCTCTACGGTACCTATGAGCTTCAGACGCCGGGCGGCGAGTGCTGGGCGCGCGGCGGTGTGCACTTCAGCGACGACGCGCACATCGTCCAGGTGCGGCACGAGGAGACCGGCGAGCCACAGCCGGACGGCGCACGCGGACAGTTGATCTTTACAAGCCTCTATAACGAGGCGTTTCCTATCGTGCGGTTCAACACTCTCGACCGCAGCGCGCTGCTGCCTGTCGAGCAGTGCCCCTGCGGGCAGTCATCCCGGAAGATCGCGGGGTTCCTCGGCCGCAGCGACACGATGGTGAAACTGCGCGGCATCAACATCTACCCAGAGGACGTCGGCCGCATCGCCACAGAGCACCCCGGCGCTAATGGCGAATACCTGTGCGTCGCGTCGCGGACTCCCGGCGGCGACGATCTCACCCTTCACGTCGAGCTGGCGGACGCCGTTCCGGCAGACGAGGAGGTCATCGTCCGCTGGCTCCGTGAACGACTCGGCGTCCGGATCACCGTCGAGATCGAGCGTCCGGGCGCGCTTGCCTCGCAGACAGGGCTGGGTGTGCGAACGAAGCCCGTCAGGTTCCGCGACGACCGGACATGACTGTCGCCGGATCCTGAAACGGTGGATTCGAGTGGTCGTCGCAATGGTGACGGTGTTCATGATGGCAGCGCGGCATCACGAAGATCTCCACCGGAGGCCACCAGTTGACGACTTTCGGGTCAGTCGCTTGGCGACTATGTGTGCCGGTCATTTTACGTCAGTGGCAAGTGTGATCGCGGACGACTTCGGTTCAAGGGGAGCCTCACCCGGAACATCTCCGGCGATGCCGGGTTCGGCATCGCGTGCCATGAGATCGGCCATGCGGTCGGGGCGGAGCACTACCAGGACGGCGGGTGCATGCCGTCGACCATGAGCCTCGACTGGCCGTTCACCAACGTGTTGAGCTCTCATCTCGTTGCCCACATCGACGCGCAGTACGGATAGGTGGCCACAGTGCGAAAATGGATTGCTGTGGCGGCCGCGGTGCTGCTCAGCGGATGTTCGGGTAGCACGGCCAGCGACGATGCGGTGGCGGTCGCCGCGTACGAGGCGTCGTCCGTGCCGTTCGACAGCCTCAAGGCCTTCGTCACCGAGCGGCCGGTCATTGCGACCGGGACGGTGACCGCCGTGAACGAGATGGCGTACGAGGTGCCGGTCGACCCGGACGCCGAGGGCAACATCCCCGGCGAAGGCCCGGAGATCTACGGGTCGATCTCGTTCAAGCTCGACACTGTCGTCAAGGGCGACGTCAAGCCCGGTGCCACGCTCACGATCGTGTATATGAGCGGCAAGTGGAACAAGGCCGACAAGAAGGGCGGCCGCCTCGCGTACACCCACGAGAAGTTGGCGAACGTGCAGAAGCCCGACGCGCGGCTCAAGAGCCCGTCCGAACTGGGCGGCACCGCGTTCGCGATCTTCGCGGCACCGAAGCCGGCCACCCTGCCGGTGAAGGCCGAAGGGCTGTACGTCGCCGGCATCGCCACGGTCGACGCGAGCGGACAGCTCACATTCGCAGGTCCGTCGCCGTTCGTGTCCAAGACGAACACGGCGGTGAAGCTCGACGACGTGAAAGCCGCCCTCGGCTGACGCGCGGGCCCGGCGTGGGTGGCGAACAGCGGTCCGCCACCTGCGCCCGGCCCAGGGCAGCAGCGGGGCGACCTCACAGGCGATCCGGTCGCGGCGGGGGTCACCATCTGGTTGATTGTTGATGGTTTGGGGGAGTGGGTGTGGTTGGCCGGTCATGGTGGCGAGGGCGTTGGCGACGGCTTGGAGGTCGGCGCGGATGTAGGTGGTTGCTGGTCCGGTGTGGCCGGCGTAGGCGCGGGCGATGCCGTAGCCGAAGTGGCGTTCGAGCCAGGTCAGTGTGGTGTGCCGGAGCCAGTGGGTGCTGGTGCCGTGGGCGGCGTCCCAGGGCAGGTGGTGGCCGATGCGGTGCCAGAGGTGGTCGTGGCGTCGGCTGGTGAGTGGTGTGGCGTTGCGGTAGCGCAGCAGCGTATCGGTGGGTAGGACGGCGCTGCGGAGGTGGGCGTGTTCGGTGGGTCGGGTGGCGAGGTCGACGCTGATCGGCTGCCATCGGACGGTGCCGCCCTTTTCGTGGAGCAGGATGAGGCCGCGGTCGGCGTCGAGGTCCATGAGGCGCAGTGTGAGAGTGCCGCCGCGTCGGCAGGCGGTTTCGGTGTACAGGCGGAGGAGGAGCGCGTCGAGGATGACGTGGTTGCCGGTGGTGCGGGCGATGAGGTTGATCTCGGTGAGCTCGTTTGGGGTCAGGGCGCGGCGGGTGCTGGGTAGGTGTGGGGGTTTGCTGATGCGATGGGCGGGGCTGTTGGCTGCGTCGATGAGGTTGTCGTCGGCGGCGCATGTGTAGTAGGTGCGGGCGGCGGCGATGAACAGTTCGCCGGCGTGGCGGCTGTTGCGGTGGCTGCGGGTGGTGGCGACGATGACGAGCCGTAGTGCTTGGGTCTCGCTGGCGGTGATGTCGTCGATCGGTCGGTCGGTCCAGGTGTTGGCCATGCGGTTTCAGTAGGTGCTGTGGACGCGTGTGGAGCTGGGTCCTGCGGTTGCGGCGACGTGTGGCAGGTAGTCGGTCGAAGGTCGGCTGTTGTGGTCGTGCGTCGTGCTGTAGGTCGGCGAGGGTGATCCCGAGGTCGGCGAGCGCGGCCCACGCGGCGGCGAGACGGTTCGGGTCAGCGACCACGGCGGTCGTCCGTGGGGCGTGGGTGGTGTTCGGTGAGCAGCCGGGCCACTATTGCCATCGGATAGATGGTCATGCGGTTATGGGTGAGGTCGGCGGTGAGCACGATCTGGTCGCCGCTGGAGATTCCGCACAGCTGTCGTGCCGCGGCGGGCAGGGTGAGTGTGTCGCGGGTGTCCACCGGGGCCCGGCGGCCTGGGTGGCGTTGGATCTGGATCGTGCCGTCGGCGACGTCCACGACGAGTCGGTGGTCCGGGCGCCAGTCCAGCTGGTGCAGCAGCGTCCGGGCCGAGCAGCGCCTTGTCCGGTCGAGCCGGGCCACGTCGAGTTCGATCCTGTCCGGACCGGTCGGTGCCCGGGTGGTGGGAGGGTCGGTAGTGGTGTCGGCGTCGGGAGGGGCCGGGGGAGTGGCTGAGGGATCAGCGCGCCGATGAGCTGCTCGGCGGCTGGTCCGCTGCGTCTCATGGCGGTCATCGTGACCGCACCGGGATCGAGGGGCGTGTGCCGCAAACGGGCTGGTCACCGGATCGAGTCACCGAGCATGCGGTGGCACACCAGCGCCGTGGGCGGTCGTGCCCTGACGTGATGTTGGTGTAATCCCACACGAACTGGTGTCTAATCAGGTGCGCCGACGATGGCACTCACCGGTGTCGGGTCAGCCGGCGCCCAGGCAGATGAACGTTGCCGCGTTGATCCGGTCCACACCGGCCGACTGCGCCTGCGCCTGCGCCAGCGCCACGGCCGGGGCGACGCCGGCGGCGAGGCGGCGGTGCAGGTCGGTCATGAGCCGCAGCGTGTCCTCGTCGTCGACCGGCCCGAGGCTCGCCACGACGGTGCGGGTGCCGAGCCCGAGCAGTGCTGCCGCCAAGCCCTGCAGCTCGTCCCCGGGGTGCACCGCGGACAGTCCGGCGTCGCACGAGGAGAGCACCAGCAGCCGCGGCGGGTGGCGCAGCGCCGACAGGTCGCACACGGTGAGCGGCCCGTCGGCGAGGATCAGGTGGGAGAACATCGGGTTGTCGGCGCGGAACACGCCGTGACTCGCCACGTGTCCCACCGCCGCGCCGTCGAGGGCGCGCAGGGCACCGGTCACCGTGGCCGCGGCACCGGTGAGGGCGGTGACCGACGGCAGCCACCCGGCGAGCGCGGTGACCTCGACGGTCGCGTGGTGCGGCGCGGGCCCGGCGACCAGGACCCGCCCGTCGCCGCCGTGGGCGTCCGCGGTCGCCGCCCACCACCACTGCCAGGACGACGGGCTGACCGTCACCGCCCGGCCGCGGCAGGTCGGCAGCATCGCCCACGGCAGGGCGTGCAGGGCGCCGCTGGGCACCAGCACCATCGGGCGCCCGTCCAGCAGGTCGGCCAGCGGACGCAGCAGCAGCTCGTCGAGGAGGCCGGCGGAGTACGCGGCCGCGTCGTCGGCGCGGGCGGCGATGCGGGTGCCCGGGTAGATGACCCGCCGGCGGATCGCGAAGCGCAGCGCGGTCAGCTCCGTGGTGACCGGCTCGATCGGGCCCAGCTGCCGGTGCCGCACGCGGCCGTCGGCGAGCACGAGCGCGTGCAGCCGGCCGTCGAGCGCCGCCAGCTCGACGAGGACCCGCTCGCCGAGCGCCGCGGCCAGCGCCGCCGGCGAGGGCGGGCGGCGCGCCGCGACGGCGGTGCCGGCGCTGTGCCAGGACCGCTGCCGCACCTCGGCCTCGATCGCCCGCTGGCGGCGCAGCAGCCGGGCGGTGCGCGGCGAGTCGATCGCGGTTGTGGCGCTCTCCGTGGCGACCGTGCGCAACTCCGCGAGGAGCGCCTCGACCACCGGGTCGTCGGACGGGCGGGCCGGCGGCAGCCGCAGCGCCGCGCTGCGGACCCGCTGCAGCCAGGTCAGCGCGCCGCGGGCGTCGCCCTCGCCGAGGCTGAGGCGCAGCCGGGTCGCAGCGATGTCGACGCCGATCGCGCCGCCGCGCATGCCGAGCTCGGTGGCGCCGAGCGTGGCCTGGTGCTGCTCGATGTCGCGGTAGCCGGCGGCGAGCCGGCGCTTGGCGACCGGCAGCTGGCCCTGCCGCAGCGCGATGCGCGCCGCCGCGTGCCAGGCCCGCGCCCGCAGCGGCGCCGGTCCGTCGCGCCGGCCGGCGCAGGCCTTGCCGAGGCACCGGAGCGCGGTGTCCAGGTCGTCGAGGTCGACGGCGAGGTGCGCGGCGTCGATCCAGGCGTCCCAGGCGTTGGGCAGCCAGACGGCGGCGGCCAGCCGGTCGCCGGTCGTCTCCAGGTTCCGCAGGTCGCGATGGTTGCCGCCGGCGGCCGCGACGCGCGCGGTGAGCTCGACGCGGTGGGCGAGCGTCGCCCAGATCGGGCGGGCCTGCCGGGTGAACGTGGACCGGGCCCGGCGGGCCAGCGTCCGGGCGAGTCCGGCGTCGCCACCGACCAGCTCGATCCGCGCGGACAGCAGCTGCGCCTGGCCGAGCAGCGACGAGAACGCGCCGGCCCGGGCGGCCTCGACCGCCTCGCCCACCGCGACCCGCGCCTCGGGCCGCAGCCGCGCGGTGAGCAGCAGCTCGGCGCGGTCCAGCTGGGTGACCGCGGCCGCGCCGACGTAGGCGAGCTGGTCGCGCGCCTGGTCATAGTACGACAGCGCGGCCGGCACGTCGCCGGCCTGCGCGGCGAGGAAGCCGAGGTTGTGCTGGACCCGTGCGACGGCGTCGGGCAGCCCCAGCGCCGTGAAGATCTGGACCGCGCGGCCGAGGTCCGCCCGGGCCGGGCCGAGCTCGCCGCGGTAGCCGCGCAGCACCCCGCGGTTCACCAGCGCCCGGCCCTCCCACAGCGCGTCGCCGTGCTGCCGGAACGCTGTCAGTGCACGCTGGTAGCCGGCGAGCGCGTCGCCGTCGCGGCCGACCCGGCGCAGGATCAGCGCCCGCTGCATGGTCGCGCGGGCCAGGCGCAGGCCGGTGAGCTGCAGGCAGGCCCGCTCGATCTCGCGCAGCGCCGCCGCGGACGCGCCGCGGTCGTCGAGCACGAGAGCGTGGCTCATGCGGCACTCGGCCTCCACGGTGGCGTCCCCGGCCCGGCGCGCGGAGCGGATCGCCGCGCGCAGGTGCGCGGCGGCGGCCGTCGCGTTGTGCAGCCCGTGCGCGGCCAGCCCCAGCAAGCGCTGCGCGGCGGCCGCGGCGGCGAAGTCGCGCTCGTGCCGGGCCCGGGCGAGCGCGTCGCGTGCGTCGGCGGCGGCCCGGTGCGGATCGGCCTGAATTGCCTGCAGGAGCTGGTCGGTCGGACCGGTCATAAAAGCCGGCCAGAATTTCTTCCGCCCGGATGTATCAGGAGGCCGTGCACGCCCGTCATCTTGCGCATCCTATCCACGGCGACGAGTGAGGAAGACCTGCGATGGCGAATGAGACGCACGGACGCCGGCGGGAGCAGCGTGCGGCCCGGTTGGCGGCGCTGCCCTGGCTGCACACCGACACCATGACCGGCAGGCCGGTGCGCCGCACGAAGAACGAGGTGCTGGTGGCCGTCGACCACGAGCGGGCGGCCCGGGCGGCACTGGCATCGGCGGGGGTGGCGCCCTCGTCGATCGCGGCGCTGTCGGCCGTTCCGGGGTTCGTGCGGCTGGCCGCGCCCGGCGTCGACCCGGAGGCCGTGACGTCGGCGCTGCCGAGCGGCGCCGCGGCAGCCAACCACGTGTTCATGTCCAACCCGTTCGAGATGGGTGGCCCCTTTGGGCCGCCGGTCACGGCCGCCACCTACCCCCTGGACGGCGGACCGGCCGAGGACGCCGCCGTGCGGCTCACCGTGCTGGACACCGCGGTGTGGAGCGACAGCCCGCTGCCGTCGCACTGGTACGAGACCGACGACCTCGACGACGAGCTGGACGTCGGCACCGACCTCGGCCACGCGAACTTCATCATCGGCGTGGTCATGTCCCGCACCGACAACGCCCGGGTCCGCGCGATCAAAGTGCTCGACGCCGACGGCCTGTGCACCGAGGTCGACCTGGCCCGGGCGCTGTTCGCCCTGACCGACGTCGACGTGGTCAACCTGTCCCTCGGCGGGTTCACCCGCAACGACCGCCCGCCGCTGCTGCTCGCGGCCGCACTGACGAACCTGCTGCGCGGCAAGGACCGGGTGGTCGTGGCGGCCGCCGGCAACGAAGGTATCAGCGACCGGCCGTACTGGCCCGCCGCGTTCGCCGGCACCTCGCTGCCGTGGGCGTCGCAGGTGATCGCGGTCGCCGCGCATGACGGCACCGAGCTGTGCGAGTGGAGCAACAGCGGCTCGTGGGTGGACGTGACCGCCCCCGGTGCCGACGTCACGAGCACGTACGTCACGCACGAGGACTTCCCGACCGGCTTCGCGAAGTGGAGCGGCACGTCGTTCGCCGCGCCATACGCCGCGGCGGCGATCGCCAGTCACCACCGCACGGCGGGCTCGGTGGTGGGCGCCGCGGACCTCGTCCGCAAGGAGGCGACGGAGCGCACCTTCGGCGGCCTGCCCGGGCTGGCCTGACCGGCGCCGGGACGAACAGGACCGGAAACCGTCATGACAACGGCTGTTAGGGTTCCGGGCGTGACTGATTTCGATCCCGCGACCGCCCTGGCCGCCGCCGCCGACGGCGACCAACGGGCCTGGAACGCGATCGTCATGACCTACTCCGGACTCGTCTGGTCCGTCGCGCGCAGCTTCCGGCTGTCCACCGCCGACGCCGGCGACGTGGTGCAGGGCACCTGGTTGCGGCTGGTCGAGCACCTGCACGACATCCGCGATCCCGATCGGCTGGCCGGCTGGCTGGCCACCACCGCCCGCCGGGAGTCGCTCAACCTGATCCGCCGGGCCGGCCGCGACGTGCCCGTCGACGACGTCGACGGGCTGGGCGGCCCAGCCGCGGTGGCCGCCGCGGCGGTCGACGAGCGACTGCTGCGCGACGAGTCCCAGCGTGCCCTGTGGCAGGCGGTGTCCCGGCTGTCGCACGGGTGCCAGCGGCTGCTGCGGGTCATGTTCGCGGACCCGGCGCCGAGCTACGAGACGGTCGGTGCGGCGCTGGACATCCCGATCGGCAGCATCGGCCCCACCCGGGCGCGGTGCCTCGCCGGCCTCCGGTCGATCCTGACCGGCTGACCAACTGGCCGACCGGCCACCACATCATCCGATCGACGTGCGAGGAGCCCGATGAACGACGACGCTCTCGGCGACGCCCTGCAGTCGATGTGGAGCGACGCCGACCCGGTCCCGGAGCTGTTGCTCCAGGCCGGATTCGAGTCCCTGGCGTGGCGCAACCTGGCCGGGGCGCTCGCCCGGCTCACCGACGACACCGCCGCGACCGGCCGGGAGCTGGCACACGTGCGCGGCGGCGCGGCGCGGCTGCTGACGTTCTCCCGCGACGAAATCATGGTGGTGCTGGAGCTGTCGAGCGACGACGGCGCGCTGCGGTTGCTCGGCCAGCTCGACCCGCCGGTGCCTGCCGACGCGACCGTCGAGTCCCCGACGGGCATGCGCGCCGTCCGCGCCGACGACCGCGGGAGGTTTCAGGTCGACGGGCTCCCGCACGGCCGGCACCGGGTCTCGGTGACGTTCGACGACGGCGCCCGCCTCGTCACGGAGTGGTTCGACGCCTGACAGCGCGGCCGAGCTGCCGGACTTTCGGCGTATCACCTTCCTTGCGGCGACGCCGGCGCCTTGCTGCTCAAACCCGGACGGGACCCCCGCCACTGGTTCGGCGGAGGTCCCGGCGCTGCGCCGGCGCCCTGCCCGCCCCGCCCAGCGGAGCAGCAGGGCGGCTGAGGCGGCTCAGCGCACGATCGGGGTGCGCTCGACCGCGGCGTACCGGCCGAAGGCGTGCACCGCCGCGCCGAACTGGTCCAGCACGTAGGCCGAGGCGAGCGCGGTGAGCCGGCCGGCGATGACCGGTCTGCGATCCGGGTTCCAGGCGCGCCGGGCCTGCTCCTCCTGCTCCAGGTCGCCCGGGGTGAGTGCGCGGAGGTCGAGTGACACGCGGCCGACGGTAGCGCCGCCCGGGTCGACCAGTGGCGCGACGAGCGCCGCGTAGCCGGGGTCGAGCAGCCGGGGCAGGGTGAGCACGGCGACCGCGGGATCGCCGTCGACGGCCACGTGTAACGTCCAGCCCTGTTCCCGCTGCGCCTCGACCGGCGCTTCGAGGATGGGCCGCCACTGCGAGAAGTACCCCACTGCGTCGACGGTGTAGCGGTGCCGGTCGGCGGCGCGGGAAGGCTCGACTGGCAGCACGAAGCCCGACCGGGCGGCGTCACGGCGCAGGGTCACCGTGACCCGCGCGCCGTCGGCCTGGACGGCGCCGGGGCGGGCGAGCAGGTCGACGGCGTGGACGGTCACCGCGAGCAGCGAGGCGGTCCGCGGCTCAGGTCCGGGCCAGCGGCGCCAGCCCAGCGCCACGGCTGCCTGGAACTGTTCGGCGAACCGGGGCACGAACGCCTCGACCAGCAGGCCCAGGCGCCGGCGGGTCGTCGCGTCCGCGGCACCGGCCGTCCTGGCGAAGGTGGTGAGCGCCGCGGCGATGTCGGCCGCGGTCGTCACGGCCGCGCCGGGCCCGGCCGTGGCTACTGCCTGGTCGGTAAGGGACGGGCCGACGTCGGCGAGCAGGCGGCGCGCCACCGCGTCGAGGCCGATCGCCAGGACGTCGGCGAACGCCTCGTCGGACATCGGCGCGAGGACCCCCAGGACGGTGTCGGCGCACGCGGTGAGGACGCCGAGGACGACGGCGGCCGCCTCGGGCGCGGCGGTGAACCGGGGCGCCTCCGAGCTCACCAGCAGCTGCAGGTGCTCGTCGCCGGCGTAGAACTCGCTGCGCCCGTCGGGGCCGACTGCCAGGAACAGGTCGTGCAGCCGCTCGGGCTCGTCGTCCGCGGCCACGATCCGTCCCGGGCGGTGCGGTCGGTCCCCTTGGCGCGTGTACCGGCTGAGCACCGGCCGATCGGCGCCGTCGAGCGGGCGGATGCCGTACTGCGCCAGCGACGGCACGGTCTCGGCGAGCCCGGTCGGGTCGGCGGCGGCATAGGCGGCGGCCCCGCCCCGCACGACGAACGGGTGGGTCGCCGCGAACGAGAAGCCGGCGTCCGTGAACCGCGCGAGGGTGCGACCGGCGCGCGGCGGGGAGGAGTGGAACACCACGTCCCGGGGGCCGGCCGGGGTGCTGACGGCGTCGCCCGGCCGGACGTGTTCGACGGCGCGCAGACTGCCGTCGGCCATGACGATCCGGGTGCCCGGCGCGAAGCAGGACCGCTGCGGCACCTGCCGGTACGGGCTGCCGGGCATCGTGTTGGCGGTGAACTCGTAGCTGTTGCCCTCCGGCATGGTGGCCGGCCACGGGGCACCGACGACGACCTGGTAGGTCGTGGCGAGGATCGGGCCGGTCGCGTCGGCCAGGTCCCAGCCGTCGATGTCGCCGGCCCACCATCGCGACCAGGTCTGCCAGCGCTCCACGCCCAGCGCGTCGGGCACCGGAACTCCACCGGCCCTGATGCGGCGGATGACGTCGTCGACCTGTTCGAAGGTGGCGCCGAGCAGCCCGAGCTTGACGTAGTGGTGGAACAGTTCCCAGTCCCGGTCGGGCCAGAAGCCGAGCCGGTCCTGGCTGAGCTTGTCGTTGATCCAGGTCGGTGAGGTGAGACCGGCGACGTAGTGCCCCAGGGCGAGGCGGCGCTGCTGGTCGGTGCCGAAGGCGCGCAGGGCGGTGGCGACCGGCCCGGGCGTGGCGGACAGCATCTGGCCGTACCAGCGCCGGACCCGGGGACGCAGCGTCCGGTTGTGCTCGGCGACGCCGGCGTCGATGCGGTCGCCGACGAGCTGCGGCTGCAGGACCCGGGTCGTCTGGTGCATGCGGTCGCACAGCGTCACGGTCGCGAACGCGGCGAAGAAGTCCGCGCCGAGGCCGGTAAGCGCGGTGATCTTCGCGTCGTCCGGGCCGGCGGCGGTACCCGGGAAGAACACGGTGCGAAACGGTGCGCCGCCGATGGACTGACGCCCCGGTGTGGCGAGCTTGATCCAGCGGACCAGCGCGGTGCGGGCGGCGTCGGCGGCCGGGTTGGCCCCGGTCGGCGGCAGCGCCTCGGCGAGCTCGTGCACGCTCGTGGGATCGAACGGACTGGGCATGGTGGACACTCCTGCCGGATGAGGCGGACCTGGACGCGGCGAGGTGCCGGAGCTAGTCCGGCACCTCGCCGCCTGGCCTGACGTCGGGGCTCGTCAGCCGATCAGGGCGGGGATCCGGGCGGGCGTGGACACCCGGACCTCCAGGGTGAAGTCGGCGTGCGTGGAGCCGATCTGGTTGGCCACGGTCAGCCGGTACTTCGTCGGCGGGACGGGCGCGATGTCGGCGCCGCGGACCATCGCGATCTCACCGGTCGTCCGGTCCAGCACGATGTCGGCGGGCAGCGCCGGGCTGATGCTCCACTGCCTGGGGGTGCTGCCCGGCAGGTCGAGCCCGGCGGAGCGCCGCTCGTCGTGCTGGTTGGTCAACCAGAGGATGTCGTTGACCTGGATACCCTGCGGTGCCGTGGAGACGACCTCCAGCCACAGCACGGTGGCCACGCCGGCGTCGTCGCCCAGCTTCCAGCCGGTCAGGCCATCCGGCGTCAGGTATCGGCGCTGGCCCTTCGCGTCCCAGTACCGGCTGCGGATCTTGAACGGGGCCCGGTGCAGCCGCCGCTCGTCATGGTCGTCGGTCTCGTATTCGCCCTTGCCCTGGATCTCGGCGATCCACAGCAGCTTCTCGTCGCTGGTCGAGGTCTCGCTGACGGCGTTCGTGGCGCCGACCGCGCCCGCGTCGTCGGTCGACAGGGCGAACAGCACCCGCCGGCCCTCGGTGTCCCGGATCGGGGCGCCGATCTGCACCCGGCCGGCGTCGTCGACGCGGGCGTAGAACGCCGTGTTGCCGGTGGCGTCCAGCGGCCCCTGCACCACCGAACGGTCGCTGTTGATCCGCATGACGCGGCGGTGCTTGTCGACGGTGACCGCGATCCCGGCGCGCTGCGGCTGGCTCAGCGGCTGGTACACCTGGAACGAGTCGATCGCGGCCTCGAACGGCATGTAGTAGTCCCCCGAGGACTCCGCGAACAGCTCGACCGGGCTCTTCTGCGGCCGGGTCATCCAGATGATCATCGTGATGAAGCCGGCGACGAGCACCGCCAGACCGATGATCGAGACCACCGCCAGGATCGAGCTGACCGCCATGCCGCCGATGGTGCCGATGCCGGCGGCGGCCAGCCCCCACGCACCCGCCGTGGCGATGAACTCCAGGGCGGAGGCGATGAGGAACAGGCTGTTCACCGCCTTCTCCAACGGCTCCTCGCTGCTGTGCAGCGCGATCGCGGAGGCGATGATGCCGCCCGCGGCGAGACACGCGCCGATCCGGGTGGCGACGAACTCGCGCATGTTGCGGCCGAAGACGAACGTGAGCGCCTTCTGCCGGCTGATCTGGCGACCCATCTGGGCCGCCTCCTGGGCCGTGCCCTGCCGCACGTACCAGTCGGCGCGCAACTTCAGCCGGTTCAGCGTGCCCTGGTTGCGGGCGTCCGTGGTGGCGTTCAGCCACCCCATGAAGCCCGACGCGTTCAACGCCTGCGCCTTGGTCAGGGTTTTCGAGCTGAAGCACGTCTTGACGGTCTTCCAGAACCCCTGACCCGGCACGAAGATGTCGTGCACCGCGAGGCCCCGCTTGACCAGGAGCACCAGTGCCTGCGCGGTGAACCCGACCGCCGACGCGATGATCACGAACTGCTGCTCCACCGGGAGGTCCGACCAGGAGCCGACGCCGGTGACGCAGAACCAGATCATGAGGCCCACGGTCGCGAAGAGAATGCTCTTGACGACCGCCTGCGGGACCTTGCCCAGTACCTTCTGCACGGTCGAGGTGTAGCGTTCGGCGACCAGGGCCCAGTTGTACAGCCCATCGGAGGTCGCCGCGGCGATCCGCAGGCAGTTCAGCAACGCGGCGGTCACCTCGGCGCTCGCCGCGCGCTGCAGCTCCTGAGCCGCCTCCCGCAGCGTCGGGTCCTCGCTGTGGAGGTACTTCGCGACGAACGCGTCCACGATCTGCTTGACCGCGAAGTTGAACCCGGCGCTGTCGCCCGAGTAGTCGACGAGCTGGGGCAGCAGGCTCGCCACCTGGAACAGCTGCAGTATCTCCGCGTACTGCTGGGCGACCGTGTTCGACGGGTCGAGCACGGCGAGCAGCGCCACGTTGCGCTGGACCTGCTGGGTGAACATCGACCCGTCGTTGGTCGGGTCCTCGAGGATCGACTGCAGCAGATTCATGTACGCCGGGCCGGTCGCCTGGACGAACAGCCGGAACGCCCAGTACACCTTGAGCTCTTTGGTCTTCGCGCCGAACTCTTTGACGTCGGCCTCGGCCTTCTCCCGTTCGGCCGGGGTGGTGGCCTTGTCGTCCTGGATCTCGGCGACCCACTTGGCGACGGTCGCGTCGACGTAGGCGTTGTACTCCGGCAGCCGGTCCGGGTCCTCCTGGTCGAGCAGGAACCAGTCCAGCTCGTCGCGGTACTTCTCCGAGTACCGGTTCTGGTACAGCAGCGGGCCGTGCTTGTCCATGACGTCGCTGGACTCGGTCTGCCGGGTGAGCCAGGCGGCGGCCCGGTTGCCGTTGAGTAGCACGGCCTTGGGGTCGTCGCTCCATTCGGCGAGGGACTGCACGGTGTAGGCCAGGCCGAGCGACTCGTACCAGCCCTTCGGGTGGGTGCCCTTGCTCCCGTCCTTCCTGGCGATCTCCGCGACCGCGGGCGGCAGCGGCTTGAGGTTCGGGTTGATGAACTTCCTGCGCAGGTCCTGGTTCATGTCGTGCTGCAGGATGTGGTAGAAGTCCTCCATCGACTTGGCCTGGACGTCGTCGACGTAGAGGCCGTGCGCGTTCGTGACGAACTGCGTCATTCGGGTCAGGTCGGTGATGGTGTAGGGCGGCCCCTGCCGCACCCGGTCGCGCCCGTCGTGGTCGTGGTGCTCGCCGGCCGCTTCGTCGGGGGAGATGCGCTCGCCGACGACGCCGAACGACGAGCCGGTCACGCCGCCGCCGTCGACGGAGAAGTCGAGGTGGCCGCTGGCGGGCAGGCCGGTCTTCTTCACCAGCCGGTCCGGCAGACCCCGCCAGGTCAGCCGGCCGCCCTCGAGCGTGGTGCCGGGCACCCGCTCCTCGCCGATGTAGAGCTCGCGGTGGTGCACCCCGACGGCGACCTGCGTTCCCCGGCCGCGCAGCCGGTACAGGCCGGCCACGTGCCCGCCGTCCCAGACGCCCTGCAGGCCGTAGGCGACGCCGTTGGCGGTGTTCTGCTCGCAGATCATCCCGCCCTCGAAGTCCAGGCCGAACGGGGTGAGCTGGACGCGCAGCTGGTAGGGGAACAGGTCGGTGTCGTCGGAGGACCGCGGCGGACGGCTGCCACCCAGGAGGTTGAACCGCAGCAGGGCATGCCCGTCGATGCTGGTGGTAGACGATGCCACGCTGGGCGTCCAGGTCACACCCGAGGCGATGTCGTCGAACGTTACCTGCAGGCCGAGCGCCGTGGACTCGTCGAACGTGCCCAGCCCGTCTGGTCCGAACGTGAAGCCGAGCTGGTGGTCCGCCGGCCAGGCCGCATCGCGCCACCGGGCGCTCTCCGGGTCCCACTCCACGACGGGTTTGCCGCTGCCGGTGCTGACGTAGGCGGCGCCGCGGGCGAGCTTCATGAGGTACCGCTGGGGCGCCAGCGCGTACTCGACGCTCACGTCGACCCCGGCGTAGTGCAGGACCCCGTATGCGCGGGTGCGGGCGTGGGTCATCTGCAGGTAGCCGCTGACCTTGGCGCCCGCGGCGGTGCGGGTGGTGAACGTCAGGTCCTCGAAGTCGGCGTTCCAGCGCATCTGCTCGCGCAGGACCGCGTGCGGGCCGACGAACAGGTGGTCCTGGCCCGGATCGGTGTGGTCCGGCGTGACGAGGGTCAGCGTGCGCGGCACCTGGCGCAGCTGCGCCACGGACACCGGCGCCGAACCGGTCGGGGTGACCGACACGGCGGTGAACGTCCGCGTGTTCGGATACAACGCCCCGATGGCGGCGATGCGGGCGTTGCGCTTGCGCAGCCGGGCGCGCCGGGCCGCGTGCACGCGCGGCGGTGCCGGTGGAATCTGGATACCCATGGGTCCCCCTCGGTCGGGTCGCGCCGTCGTTGTGGCACGATCGGCCAGCAAGACGGGCCGTGGGGGAGTGGTGATACGGACGGCGATGTACAGAATCGGACACGCACCACGGCGGGCGCGTGGGTCGGGTACTGCGGGCAGGCCGGCGGTCAATTCCGGCGGGCAGAGTCCGGCCGGTACGGCCGACAACGAGGCGATCAGCGATGATGGCGATGCGGGCATGGCTCACTTCGGAAGTGATCAACAAGGCGTAGGAACCTCGATGATCTTCTGAACCGGTCATGCCCGTCTTGCTGCCTCCGGCAAGGGCGCGTCTACACCAATCACCTCAGGCCAGGCGCCCGTCACGACTTTGCCGGGGCCCTGGCGCGGGTCCGACGACGCCCGATCCTGGGCGGGCTGATCAACGAATACTCGCAGGCAGCGTAAGCCGAACCCAATTTACGAGCCGCACACGCGCGGCGACCATGGCCGAGGTCGCCGGCGCGCTCCGGTCGATCGACGAGTCCACTGTGGAGACCATCGCACCGTCCACATCGGAGGGCGATACGGTACGGGTGGACGGCGTCCCGCTGGCGGCGACGGTCGCCCTGCCGGCCGGTTTCCTACCGCCGCGTCAGGCCGGCCGGGCTCCACTGTGGTGGGCGTTGACCGGGGCCGCGCTGGCCGCGCTGGTCCTCGGCCGTCTCGCCTTCACCTCACCCCCGTCGGCCAGCGGCGGGCGACCGTCACCGCCTCGATGGGGGTGGCGCCGATCGTCTCGTGCGCGGTGACCTACCAGGTCGAGCGGGTGGGCCGCGACGGCTTCGACGCCGCCGTCACGGTCGGCCACGGCGGCGACGTCATCCCCGGTGCGAGTGCGTTGAGCTTCGCGTTCCCGGGTGGGCAGGCCATCGTGGCCTCAGCCGGCGGATGGCGCCAGAGCGGGAACGACGTGGTGGCGACGGTGGACGGCGCGTGGGCGGCCCAGTCGCCGACCACCCTCCGGTTCCCCGCCGGCTACCAGGGCCAGAACCCGCCGCCGCCCGCCTTTTACCTCGGTGACTCCGCCTGCCAGACGACGGTGGTGACACCGCCGGCGGCGGTCCCGTCGAACACCGGCGATGACGGCTCGGACGACGACGGAAACAGCGGCTCCGGGAATAACAACGGCAACGGGAACGGCAACGGGCGCAACCGCGGTCGCGGCAACTCACAGGCTGAATAAGCCTGTTCGTCGGCCGTTCCTCCAGCGGTGAACGGCCGAGCCCGGCGCCGCGCGCGTCGTGGCCGAATCGGCTGGTGACGTTGGTCGCAGGCGCCGGGCTCGTTTTCTATCATGCGATCCAGAGTTATAGGTTGCCGTCAGCTCGCCAATTCTGGAAGCCCCCGCCATTGCAGGACATCGTGTAGACGTCGCCGGCGTAGTTGCTGTCGAGGCAGAAGTTCGGATCCGGGTACCACTTGAAGCGGGTGACCACATAATTGTTGGATGTTGGTGTGTCCCAATTCTGGCTTTGGTTGCGAATCCAGCAATCCGACCAATCCGACGTCGTTTGGACGTAAGCGGGGGCGCCCCAGGACACTATGCAACGGCCGGTCTCGGCGTTTATGAGGAGGCTCCCTACATGACAGGAACCGTACCCGCAGCGGTCAATGATCACATTGATGTACCAGTTCTGGAAGTTCCCGCCGTTGCAGGGCAGCGTGTAGACATTCCCGTTCCAGTCGCTGTCGAGGCAGCGCCCGGTCTCCCAGTTTCGGATGATGCCGGCGTTCGGTGGGTAAGCCTGCGCCGGGGTGGCCTGGAATGCCAGCGAGGCGACGAGCACGCCGACTATCAGCAGGAGTGTGCGACGGAACAGTCCGGGACGTTTGAGCATGAGTCTCCTCCGAACTATGTTGGGTTGGTTCGATGAAGGTGGTGATCCGCGCGGCCCAAGATCATCTACAGTGATCTTGGATCGGGCACCCCCCGAAAGTCGAGGGGCGATCGGGCAAACAGAGTGGTCGAAGGGCAAGGCTGAGTCGCGACTCAGGCGTGGGTGCGACGCGGTCGTGGGACGCCCACGGCAGCGGCGCGAGCAACCCTCGGGCGGCGCAATCCGAGCAGCGGAGTGATCCCGCTGTGTACCGTCGAACAGAGCGACACGTTCGAGAGGTGGACTGATTTCTGGCGGCGACGCAAGGAACAGGAACTGGCAGACGCGCGGGAGGAGGCACTGCGCTGGTACGATCTGGTGAGCGGCCAGATCACCAACCTCTCGCCCGGTGACACCCCGGCGACCAAGCAGGTCGTGGTGCGGGTGCTGCCGAGCGCCTTCTCCTTGAGCGTGAGGTCGACGCGCAGGTAGATCTGAGTGTTGAACGGCACTGAGGATCCCCCACAATGTCGGGGTGGATCGGGGTGGGCGGGTATTGATCATCCCCACGAGCTCCGGAACCTGTCAAGTCCAGTGAGACAGCTTCTTGATGTTGGTTAGCTTGCCGGCAGGGGTGTCGGTGGGTGGCTCGTGTTGGTGGCCTGGTCGGTATCGGTGCTGTCGGTGCTTTCTGAACCTCCGGTCGTAGGCAGGCCAGGACAAGGCAAACGTTTCACAGGCTGTAGCGATCGACATCCAGACGCAGCACATCGTCCAAGATCAACGGTGTGGGCATTTGGTGTGTGTCAGCCTGTGGGGCTCGTAAATCCGGTTTGGTTAGGCTGCCTGCGTGTATTCGTTGATCAGCCCGCCGAGGATCGGGCGCCGTTGGACCCGGGCGGCGTTGAGGTCGACGACCTGCGGTGGCGGGTTGGGTGGTTGCTGGCCGAGCGGTCGGTGTGGCCGATGGTCGTTGTAGTGGGCGGTGTACTCGGTTAGGACGCTGGCCAGGTGCCGCTTGCCGGCGATGAGGATCCTGTTCCGCCCCGGGTTAGATGGAGACATCGAAACCTGGAGGAACACCGGCAATGCCTGCACCGAAGAAGTACAACGATGAGCTGCGTGAGCGTG
>NZ_JBFAIC010000081.1:0-44056 GCF_040654515.1 Dactylosporangium sp. NPDC050688 | reverse complement strand
CACCGAACCCGAACCCGGTGCGTCCAAAGAGAAGTATGGTCGAGGCACGTGCCGCCTCCCCCCGGTAGGCGCTGCCCTCCATTCTCCCGGCCGCCGACCACCGAGTCCAGCGTCGTCACCCTGGGCAACCGGCACGGCACGTACCGGCTACGCGAACGCCCAGCGCTGGTTGGTGCTGGCGGCGCAGTCCCACAGCTGCAACGGCGTGCCGTTGGCGGAGGAGACGTCCTTCGCGTCGAGGCACTTGCCGAGGGCGCGCACTGTGCCGTCGGCGTTCGCGGTCCACTTCTGCGCCGCGGTGCCGTTGCAGTCGTACAGCTGGACCCTCGTACCGTTGGCGGGGTTTGCGGCCAGGACGTCGAGGCACTTGCCGAGGGCGCGGATCGTGCCGTCGCCGGGGCGGGACCACCGCTGGGCGCCGGTGCCGTTGCAGTCCCACAGCTGCACCTGGGTGCCGTTGGCGGTGTTGGCCGCCGCGACGTCGACGCACTTGCCGCCGATGCCGGTGATGCGGTTGCCGGTCGCGGGCGGCGGGGTCGTGGTGCCGCCGCCGGTGGTGTACGCGAACACCCGCACGTAGTCGACCACCATCTGCTGCGGGAAGGTGGTGCTGGCGTCGGGCGAGCCGGGCCAGTTGCCGCCGACGGCGACGTTGAGCAGCATGAAGAACGGGTGGTCGTAGACCCACTTGTTGCCGCGCGTGTCGGCCGGGGTCCGCCGGAAGTACTGGGCGCCGTCGAGGTACCAGGTCACGGAGTCCGGGGCCCAGTCGACGGCGTACGTGTGGAAGTCGTCGGCGAGGGCGCGGCCGCCGGGCAGGACGGTGCTGCCGGTGAGCGGGTTGCCGCCGGAGTAGCCGGGGCCGTGCAGGGTGCCGTGCAGGGTGCCGGGCTCCTTGCCGACGTTCTCCATGATGTCGATCTCGCCGCTGGCCGGCCACGGGTTGGTGGCGATGTCGTCGCCGAGCATCCAGAACGCCGGCCACAGGCCCTGCCCGCGCGGGATCTTGATCCGGGCCTCGAACCGGCCGTACTTCTGCGTGAACTTGCCCGCGGTCAGCAGCCGGGAGGAGGTGTACTGGCAGCGGCCGTACCAGCAGTTGTAGTTGCCCGGGTTCTCCTTGCGGGCGCTGATGACGAGGTGCCCGGCGCCGTCGAGGGCGGAGTTGGCCGCGCCGTCGGTGTAGTACTGCAGCTCGCTGTTGCCGAAGCCGCCACCACCGACGTCGTGCTTCCATTTCGCCGTGTCCGGCGCCGCGCCCGAGGGCCCGTCGAACTCGTCGGACCAGGTGAGGTTGCCGATGCCGGCGGACGCCTCGGGCGGGTTGTTGAACGCGGTGGCGACCAGGCCGGTGACGGCGATCGCGAGGGCGGCCGCGATGACCGTCAGCGGGCGGCTGGTCCAGCGCCGCCGGGTGGTGGACGTGCTCACAGGTGCTCCCAAGAGGTCCGGGGTTGATCGATCCCCAACGCTATGGAGAGAGCGCTTTCGGGGCAATCGCCGCACCTCAAGGCCGCCGTACAGGCTCCTTATGACTTCCTTTCGCCGCCGTCACCGCCGTCGCCGGCGCCGGTCGGCGGGGCACCCCGGGCCACCGTGAAGAGGTCCCCCGGCTGGCAGTCCAGGACCTCGCACAGGGCGGTCAGCGTGCTGAACCGGATCGCCCTGGCGTGGCCGTTCTTCAGCACCGACAGGTTGGCCAGGGTGATGCCGACCCTGGCCGCGAGGTCGGTCAAGGTCATGCCACGCTCGGCGAGCAGCCGGTCGATGTGCACGTCGACGCGGTGATCGTCGGCCGGCGGCATCAGATGACCCCGGCGAGCTCGGACTGCAGCGCCCGCTCCCGCTTGATGATCTCGGCGAGGGCGAGGAAGCCGAAGCCGCACAGGCACCAGACGAGCGGGACCTGGGCGCCGGTGTTCGGCGGGTCGGTCACGACGGTCGTGGACAGCTCCAGCCCGGCCCATAGCTCGAGGTAGAACGCAGCGATGCTGCCGAGGAACACGACCCAGCCGACGACCCGCAGCCGGCGCACGTTGGCGGCGGCGAACGGGTCGCCCCGGCGGGCGGCGCGCACCACGAGCAGCAGCATCGCCAGGGTGAACACCGCCAGCAGGTACCACGGCACGACCTGCACGGCGTGCCAGGCCACCTGCCGCACGCTCGGGTGCTCGACGAGGACCCGCACGTCACTGCCGGGGTCGAGCCGGGCACCGGGCAGCAGCCCGGTGCCCGGCGTCCGGCGCGACGTGCACGCCGGCGCCGACGGTGACCGTGATCGAGTCCCGGACGGCCATCGCGCGCGCCTCCACCACGGCGCCCAGGCCGGGCGCCGCGTACAGCAGCGACTGCAGCTCCGCCAGGTAGTCCCGGCCGCGCAGCCGGGCCGGCATCCGCTTCATGCGAACCTCCCCCTTATCGACTTTCGATATACCGGTAATCGATAAGGACCGGCAGACTGTCAAGCGTCCTGTCCGCACCGGCGCCGCCCGAGCAGCGCCCACCGGGCGGCCGTCCCGGGCGGGACATCCGTTGGCGGCGACCGCTACGATGAGCGACGCTGCGCCGTACCCCCACCGGATCCTGAAACGCCGGGAGGCTTCCCCGTGCCGACGAGCGACCTCGACCACCCTCAGCCCGACCCGCGGCTGGACGCCACCATCGTGTCCCCGGCCCGCCGGTGGAACTACTGGCTCGGCGGCAAGGACCACTTCCAGGTCGACCGGGAGTCCGGCGACCGGATCGCCGCGGCGTACCCCGCGATCCGCATCGCCGCGCAGGAGGGCCGCGCCTTCCACAACCGCACCATCCGCTTCCTCGCCGGCGAGGCCGGCATCCGGCAGTTCCTGGACATCGGCACCGGCCTGCCCGCCCCGGACAACACCCACGAGGTCGCGCAGGCGATCATCCCGCAGGCACGCGTCGTGTACGTCGACAACGACCCGATGGTCCTCGCCCACGCCCGGGCGCTCATGATCGGCTCGCCGGAGGGCGCGACCAACTACATCGACGCGGACCTCAACGACCCCGCGGCGATCCTCCGCGCGCCGGAGCTGACCGGCACCCTCGACCTGCGCGAGCCGGTCGCGATCCTGCTGTACGCGGTGCTGCACTTCATCCGCGACGACGAGCGTGCCCGCAAGGTCGTCACCGACCTGCTCGCCGCGGTGCCGGCGGGCAGCTACCTGGTCGCGACCAACTCCACGAAGGACTTCGTCCCGCCGCACGTCGCCGGCATGTACGACCAGATGCTGGCGAAGGGCCTCGTCGACGCCTGGCCGCGCGACAGCGCCACGTTCGCCCGCTTCTTCGACGGGACACAGCTCGTCGAGCCCGGCGTCGTGCCGATCAGCGAGTGGCGGCCGACGGCCGCCGAGCACGCCTCACCGGCCGAGGTGTCGATGTACGGCGCGGTCGGCGTCAAGTAGCCACGTCCCGAGCCGCCGGCGTCGACAGCGCCGGCGGCTTCCTGCAAAGGCTTCCGCCGGCGGCTTCCTGCAAAGGCTTCCGCCGGCGGCTTCCTGCAAAGGCTTCCGCCGGCGGCTTCCTGCAAAGGCTTCCACCGGCGGCTTCCTGCAAAGGCTTCCACCGGCGGGCGCTCACCCGTCGGCGGGTTTGCGGATCACGGCCTCCCGCCGCGCCAGCTCGGCCACCGCCCGCTCCGACAACGGCTCCAGGCGCACGCGCCTAACAGCCCGCCAACTGACGGGCTCATCGGCGCCGGGCGGTGTCTGAGCGGCCGATCCGGCGATCAAAAGACAGGAACCCACGCGCTCGTGGACCGGGAGTCAAGGAGGCGACCCGGCGAAGTGTCGGGCTGCTCTACCTGACCGTAGTACACCATAACTAATTGATGTTCGAAGCGATCACCGCTCGTAGTTTACCCTGCGTCCGGGCTCGCACCGGGCGCCGCCACAGCGCGCTCCCGGTGACGTTCTTCGGCACTCACCGTTACCAGGTCGACACGCTCGACGAGCCCGCCGTCGCCGCGCTCGACGAGCCCGCCGTCGCCGCGCTCGGCGAGAACACCGTCGACCGTGGCGGCAGGGTCAGGTGCCGGGGTCGCCCGGCGGGCGTGCAGCCACAGCAGCACGACCACCGCCGCCGTCACCGCGCTCCAGGTCGTGAACCGCGCGGCGGCCGCGGCGTCGATCTGGTTGCCGGACGTCACCAGCGGCGGCAGCCGGTCGACTGACGTGCCGAGCAACGAGGCCATGCGGCGCAGCGGCGCGTTCCCCGGGTCGGCGAGCCAGTGGAACCGTTCCAGCGGATGCGCGTCCGACAGCAGCGACATCGTGTACCCGTACGCCGCGGCCAGCTCGGCGGCGACGAGCAGCGGCCAGGACGGCAGGCGCTGCAGCAGGGCGCCGATGTAGTAGGCCAGCAGCGGCACCGTCACCGACAGCAGCCGGCCCGGCGGGGAGAAGCCGCCCGGCCAGTTCGGGTACGTGGCGATGAGCACCGCGTACGGCGTGACCGTGCCGAGCAGCACCAGGTTGAGGCGGCGGTGGGAGCGGGTCGCGCACAGCAGGAGGCCGGCGCCGGCCAGTACCAGGACCGGGAAGTTGGACAGCATCCCGAACCGGCCGTCGAAGGCAAGGTACAGCAGGCCGCGCAGCGGTGACTGGCGCAGCAGGCCCTCGCCGAGCGCGTCGGTGCTGCCCGGGGCGGGGCTCAGCGAGTGGTACATGACGGCGTTGAACACCTCGAGACCGGCCGCGAGCACGAAGACCGGCGCGAGGGCCGCGAAAAGGGCCACCCGTGAGCGGGGCACGCACACGACCGCCAGGATCGCGAACGTCACCGGGAAGATCGCGTACCGGCCGTGCACCCACGGCAGATAGCCGACCCCTGCCGAGGCCAGCGCCAGCCGCCACACCGCGGGGCGGGCGGTGAGCAGGACCCGGGCGGCGTACACGAGCGCCAGCATGCCGAGGGGTTCGACGAAGAGCATCGAGGCGTACACGTACAGGGGCGAGCCGAGCGCGAGCAGCGCGGTGGTGAACCCGGCGTACGGGATGCGGATGCCGTGCTCGCGTTGCAGGCGGTAGACGTGCACGACGGTGAGGACGGCCGCGGCGAGGGTGACGAGGTGCGCGCCGGCGCGGCCCCACAGCAGGAACGGCACCGCGAACAGCAGCGGCGCGCCGAGGTTGTGGAACGGCACGGGGCGGCCGTCGACGACGGCGACGTGCGCGTCGATGTCCGCCGGGTAGTACGCCCAGTAGTCACGGTGCTCGTACACCGGGGTCGGGTCGAACGTGTGGTGGTCCACCATCGCCTGGGCGAGCGCCAGGTAGTGCGGCTCGTCGCCCATCGGCAGGGCCGGCAGCCGCAGGCGCACGGCGGCGGCGAACGCGGCGGCGGCGAGCGTGACGAGCCCGGCGAGGACGGTGCGGTCGGTGCGCGCCTGGTCCTTGGTCATGCCGACGGAGTGTGCGGCGGCCATGGTACGGCCACCGTCAGCGATCTTCTGACCTTCCCTTTACCACCCGCCTGGCATGCTGATGCGGGCAGCAACCAGCGGCCGGCAAAGGCAAGGCAAGGCAAGAAGGCAAGGCAACACAAGGCAAGACAGAACCGAAACAGCGGACAGCGAACAGCAAAGGACGCAGCATGCGGGTGCTCGTGGCCGACGACGAGCGGCTCATGGCCGACACGATCGCGGCCGGGCTGCGCCGCCAGGCGATGGCGGTCGACGTCTGCTACGACGGCGACGGCGCCCTGGAGCGGCTCGGTGTGCACCGGTACGACGTCGCCGTCCTGGACCGGGACATGCCGGGCCGCACCGGCGACGAGGTGTGCCGGTGGATGACGGGCGCGAGCCTGGACACCCGGGTGCTGCTGCTGACCGCGGCCGGCGGGATCCGTGACCGGGTCGAGGGGCTCGGGCTCGGCGCCGACGACTACCTGACGAAGCCGTTCGCGTTCGCGGAGCTCGTGGCCCGGATCCAGGCGCTCGGCAGGCGCAGCGCGCCCGCGGTCCCGCCGGTCCTGGAGTACCGCGGCCTTGTGCTCGACGTGGGGCGGCACTCGGCGGTGCGGGACGGGCGGGTGCTGGGGCTGACGCCGAAGGAGTTCGCGGTGCTGCACGTGCTGCTGCGCGCCGGCGGGCAGGTGGTCAGCGCCGAGGACCTGCTGGAGCAGGCGTGGGACGAGCACACCGACCCGTTCTCGCACGTGGTGAAGGTGACGGTGATGACGTTGCGCCGCAAGCTCGGTGACCCGCCGGTGATCGAAACGGTGCCGCGCGCCGGGTACCGGATCGGGCCGGGATGAACGTACGCACGCCGCGGCGGCGGGTGCTGATGCTCGTCGCCGCCGCCCTCGTCAGCGGGTACGCGGTGCGGTACGCCGCGGACACGTACACGTTCACGCCGACCACGTTCCGGTTCCTGGCGCTGTTCTGCGACCCGCAGCTGTCGCTGTGCGGGGCCGCGCGGGAGCAGGCGTGGTGGCTGCTGCCGTACGGGTTCGCGCTGCTCGCCGCGCTGGTACTGCTGCGGTTCGTGGCGCCGCGGCTGATCACGTGGGCGCTGCGGCCGATGCGGGACCTGGTGCCGGTCATCGCGCAGGTCGGGCCGCAGAACCTCGGGCACCGCATCCGGGTGGCCGGCAGCCGCCGCGACGAGTTCACCGCCCTGTGCCTGGCGGTCGACGACATGATGGACCGCATCGTCGCCGGGTACGAGGGGCAGCGCCGCTTCGCCGCGAACGCGTCCCACGAGCTGCGTACACCCCTGGCGGTGCAGCGGACGCTGATCGAGGTCGGCATGGGGCAGCCGCTGACCGACGAGCAGTTCACGCTGCTCACGGCGCAGCTGCTGCAGACCAACGAACGCAACGAACGCCTCGTGGACGGGCTGCTGGTGCTCAGCGAGGCCGACCAGGGGCTCGCGGTGCGGCTGCCGCAGCGCCTCGACGACATCGCCGCCGGGGTCCTCGCCGCACACGAGGCGCGGGCCGCGGCCGCCGGGGTGCGGCTCACGTCGCAGCTGCGGCCGTGCACCGTGCGCGGCGAGGAGGTACTGCTGGAGCGGCTCGTCACGAACCTGGTGCAGAACGCGATCAAGTACAACCACCGCGGCGGCTCGGTGCACGTCACCGTCGGCGGCGGCACGCCGGAGCTGACGGTCGCCAACACCGGCCAGGAGGTGCCGCCGCACGCGGTCGCGGAGCTGTTCGAACCGTTCAAGCGGCTCGCCGCGGACCGGATCGACCACAGCGGCGGCGCCGGGCTCGGCCTCGCCATCGTCCGTTCGATCACCCAGGCGCACGCGGGCACGGTCACCGCCACCGCCCGCGCCGGCGGCGGCCTGCTCGTCGAGGTCCGCCTCCCCGTCGAACCGCAGGAGCCGGGCGCCCCGGCGCGGCCAGTACCCCGGCATGCCCACTAAAGGGCCGAAAATGGGGTGATACGGGCGCAGCGGCGCCCCGGGGTGCGGTGGCCGGGTCGACGCTGGGCACATGCACCGCGTCACCACGCTTCTGCTGCTGTTGCCCGTCGGCCTGGCCGGCGGGTGCACCCCGTCCGCCGGCGGCGCCGATCCCGCCCCGTCGCCGCGGGTGACGTCCGCGACCGGGACGTTCGCGGCGTACACGCCCGGCGCGACCGCGGTCACCTACGACCAGGCGCTCGTCCCCGCCGGTGCGGTCGCCACGGTCAGCATCGCCCAGACGTCGTCGGACAGCCGGGTCTGGTTCACGGTCGCCGGGCTGCTGCCGAACCGCGGGTACGGCGTCCACCTGCACACGAACCCGTGCGGCGCGACCGGTGACGCCGCCGGGCCGCACTACCGGCACCGGCACCAGCAGGTCGCGCCGAACCCGCCGTCGCCGCCCGCGGTCGCCCCGGGTCCGGTGTCGCCGTCGGTGCCGGGGCAGGCGTCCAAGGCGGTGCCGCAGGCGTCGTCGGCGTCGGTGTCGGTACCGGCGGCGAACCCCTCCGACGCGAACCCGCAGAACGAGGTGTGGCTGGACGTCACGACCCGCGCCGACGGCAGAGGCTCGGCGGTCGCCACGCACCCGTGGACGTTCGACCCGCCGCCGCGGTCGCTGGTGATCCACGCGGCGCCGACGAAGACCGGGCCGAGCGACGCCGGTGACGCCGGCGCCCGCGTCGCCTGCCTCACGCTGCCCGCATGACCGTCGCGAGCGACCCGCCCGACGACGACCAACCACCCACCAAGGACCAGGAGGAGCCGGCGGGCGCGGCGTTGCGCGTCCCGGACCGGATCAGCGTGCCGGTGCCCGCCGGCGGGCGCGTGCTCGTCTGCGGCGACCTGCACCTCGCGTCCCGCCCCACCGCCGCGTCCCGCCGCCTCGAGCAGGAGCTCGCCGCCCGGCTCGCCCGGTGGGAGGGCCCCGGCGCGGTCGTGCTCAACGGCGACGTCGTCGAGCTGTGGGGCGACCCCGGCGGCACCGTCGAGGCCGCCCTCGACGCGCATCCCGCCCTGACCGCGGCGCTGCACGGGTTCGCGGCGGCGCCCGACCGGCAGGTGGTGGTCATCGTCGGCAACCACGACGCGCCGGTCGCCTGGGACGGCGTGTCGGCCGGCACGTTCGAGCGGCGGGTCGGCGCCCGGTGCGCGCTGTCGGCCGACCTGGAGCTCGACACGGCCGCGGGGCGGCGGGTCGTGCGGTGCGAGCACGGGCACACGTTCGACCCGGCCAACGCGCTGCGGGACCCGCGGGACCCGCTCGACTCGCCGCTCGGGCAGCACATCGTGCAGGAGGTCCTGCCGGAGGTGCGGCGCAGCCCGCTGCTCGGCGACGTCGCCGCGCTCGCCGACCCGAACGCGGTCGGCCAGTTCGTCGCGTCCCGGCTGGTGTACCGGCGCCTCGGCGTACACGCGTGGTGGCTGCTGCTGCCGCTGCTCGTCGCGGTGCTGCTGCGCATCCCGGAGCTGGTGCACCTGCTGTCGGAGACGGGCCGGCTGCGGTGGCTGCCGCACTGGACGGCGCTCGCCGGGACCGGGCTGATCGTCGAGGCGGCGGTGCTGGTCGCGATCGCGGTGCTGCTCGCCCGGGTGGTGTACGCGGCGATGGCCGGCAGCCGCCTCGGCCCCCGGGGCATGCACCTCAACGGCGCGCCGCGGGCCGTGGCGGCGTCGCTGTGCGCCGGCGGGCTCGCCGGCTTCGTCACCGGGCACACGCACCAGCCGGAACTGGCGGCGGTCCCCGGCGGGTTCTACGCCAACAGCGGCTGCGGGGTGCGGTGCGTCGAGGCGCGGCCGGCCCGGTGGTTCCTGCCGCCGGTGTTCACGGCGCTGCTGCGCCGCTCCTGGGTGGAGCTGCACGCCGGCCGGGACGTGCGGGTGGAGCTGGTCGTCGGCGAGTCCGGCGCGGGTGAGATGACCCGCCTGGAACGGCTCGCGGCGCGCCGCCGCCCCGCCGCGGCGCCGGAGGCGCCGGAGGTGGTCGCTGCGCTGCCGGGTGAGGCGGGGTGGCCGCTGCAGCAGACGGGCCTGGAGCGGCGGGCCCGCGACGAGAAGGTCCGGCGGGTCGCCGCCGTCGCGGTCGCCGCTGTCGCGGTGCTGAGCCTGCTGTCGGCGCTGACGACGCCGCTGCGGGGGCGGCTCGCGGCGCTGCTGGGGGCGCTGCCGGTGGAGGTGCCGCAGGCCGCGGCGGCGACCGTCGTGTTCACCGCCGCGGCGCTGCTGCTGCTCGCGTGGGGGCTGCGACGCGGGCGGCGGCTGGCGTGGACGGCCACGGTGCTGCTGCTGGCCGCGACCGCGGTCCTGCACGTGGTGAAGGGTATCGACGTCGAGGAGGCGGTCCTGGCGGTCCTGGTCGCGGGGTGGCTGCTGCGGCACCGGGCGGCGTTCCCGGCCCGCCCCGACAGCCGCCAGGTGCGGCTGGCGACGCTGACCCTGGCCGGTGGCGCGGTCCTGGTCGTGCTGGTGTCGGCGGTACTGGTGCTGCTGACCGGCGCGCGGGACCGCACCGGCGCGGGACACACGGCGGAGGCGGTCGCGGGGCGGCTCGTCGGCGACCGGGTGACGCCGCTGCCGATGGCGTCGCCGGTGCTGGCCCCGGCGCTGTACGCGGCCGGGCTGAGCCTGCTGCTGGTGGTCGGGTGGCTGCTGGTGCGCCCGCGGCTGCACCGGCCGCCGAGCCCCGCCGAGCACCGGGCGGACCTGGAGCGGGCCCGGCGGATCGTGGCCGGGTACGGCGCGGACACCCTCGCGTACTTCGCGCTGCGCGACGACAAGTCGTGGTTCTTCACCGGTGACTGCGTCGTGGCGTACGCGGTGCGCGACGGCGTGTGCCTGGTGTCGCCGGACCCGGTCGGCCCGCCGGAGCAGTGGGCGCAGGCGTGGGCGGAGTTCACCGCGTTCGCGGACCGGCACGGCTGGCCGGTCAGCGTCGTCGGGGCCGGCGCCGGGTGGCTGCCGGTGTACCGGGCGTCGGGCATGCGGCCGGTGTACCTGGGTGACGAGGCGATCGTCGACTGCGGCACGTTCACCCTCGACGGGCACGCGATGAAGGGGCTGCGGGGCGCGTGCAACCGGGTGCGCCGGGCCGGGTACACCGTGCGCTTCTACGACCCGGCGCGGCTGCCGGACGACGTCGCCGGGCAGCTGCGGGAGCTGATGACGCAGAGCCGCCGCGGCGACGTCGAGCGCGGCTTCTCGATGACGCTGTCGCGGCTGTTCGACCCGCGGGACACCGGCCTGCTGCTCGCGGTCGCGCACGGCCCGGACGGGCGGGCCGGCGGGTTCTGCCACTGGATCCCGGCCGCCGACATCTCCGGCTGGTCCCTCGACGTGATGCGCCGCAGCACCGGCGACGACGTGCCGAACGGCCTCACCGACTTCATCATCGTGGAGACGATCGCGCAGCTGCGGGCGTGGGGCGCGTGGGGCCTCGGGCTGAACTTCGCCGTCATGCGGCAGGTCCTGGCCGGCGAGCGCGGCGAGGGGCGGCTCAGCGACCTGCAGCGCCGGCTGCTGCACCGGTTCTCCGACACGATGCAGATCGAGTCGCTGTGGCGGTACAACGAGAAGTACCGGCCGCTGTGGCGCCCCAGGTACCTGGTGCTCAGCGGCCTGGGCAACGCGCCGGTGCAGGGGCTCGCGATCGCCGACGCGGAAGGGGTCGCGGAGCTGCCGGTGATCGGCCGGCTCCTCGGCCGCGCCGACCAGCCGCCAGGTCCGCCCCCGGATCCGCCTGGTTCACCGCTGGATCCGCCGCCTGGTTCGCCGTCGGGCTCGCCGGCGGATCCGCCGCCGGACCTTCCGGAGCGGCCGATGGCGGAGCGGCCGGTGGCGGAGCGGCCGCCGACGTGAGTGCCGCGCCGGCTGTGGCGCTCGCGTTCGCGGCCGCCGGCGCCGTCGGCTACGGCGTGTCGTCGGTGCTGCAGGCCGCCGGCGCCCGGCGCGCCCCCGGGATGCTGCAGACGTTGCGGGCCCCCGCCTACCTCGGCGGCGTCGGCCTCGACCTCCTCGCGTGGCTGGCGTCGCTCGCGGCGTTACGGACGCTGCCGGTGTACCAGGTGCAGGCGGTCCTCGCCGGTTCCCTCGCGGTGACGGTCGTGACCGCCCGGCTCGTGCTCGGCGCCCGGCTGCGGGGCGTGGACGTGGCCGCCGTCGCGGTAACCGTCGCCGCGCTCGGGGTCCTCGCCGCCGCGTCCGGCCCGCAGGACGCGGCGACGCCGGCGGCGGCGACCCGGGCGGTCCTCGCCGCCGCGGCGGTGCCGGTCGCGGCGGCCGGGTGGGCGGCCACCCGGTGGTGCCCGCCGCCGGTCACCGGCGCCGTCACCGGCACCCTCGCCGGGCTCGCGTTCGGCGGTGCCGCGCTGTGCGCCCGCGCCGCCGTCCTGCCGCCGCGCCCCTGGCAGGACCCGGCGGCGGTCGCCGCCGAACCCCTCGTCTGGGCCCTGGCGGTGTTCGGGGTGACGGGGACGCTGCTGTACGCGTACGCCCTCGAACACGGCCAGGTCGGCCCGGTGACCGCGCTGCTGTGGATCGCCGAGGTGCTGGTGCCGTCGGCGGTCGGGGTCGGGCTGCTCGGCGACACGGTGCGGCCCGGCTGGGGCGCCACCGCGGCGGCCGCGGTCGGGGCGACGGTCGCCGCCGCGGCGGTCCTCGCCCACGCACCCGCGAACGCCGCCGCCACCGCCTGACCGTCGGCGGCCGACGCGCCTCAGCGGCGGACGTGCCGGCGCGAGCTCCGGTCAGCCGCCGTCGCGGGAGGCCCGCGGTGACCGGCCGAACGTCGCTGCCCCCGTCCCAGTCTGCGAGGCCGCGCCCGCCGCGCCGCTGACCGTGCGTGCCACGTCGTTGCCGGTGCGTGCCTGCCGTCCTGCCGCGACGGGCCAACGGCACCGGCGCCGGTACGGCATGATCGGGTGGATGCTGGCACGACGGCTCTGCCCCGCCCTCGCCCCCGCTGCCGCCGCGTTCGCCGCCCTGGCGGTGCTCGCCGGGTGCGGGACCATCCCGGCGCACCCGGACGGTGCCGCGGCCAGGCCTGACGTGTCGGTGCCCGAGGTCGTGCCGACGCCGCTGCCGGCAACGCCGTCCGCCCTGGTGGACACGGCGCCGCAGTGCCTGGCGCCGGGGGTCGCGCTCTCGGTCGGCGAGGTCGACGCGGCGTTGGGGCTGCGCGCCGTCGGCATCACGCTGCGCAACTGCGGCACGGCGACGTACACCGTGCAGGGTTACCCGGCCGTCGACGTCCTCGACGCCGACCGCAAGGTCCTCGACGTGACGGTCCTGGACGGCACGTCGAACGTCGCCACCATCGAACGCTACGACGCACCGCCGGAGCGGCTCGCCGTCCCGCCCGGCGGGACCGCGGTCGCCGTCCTCGTCTGGCGCAACCTGACCACGGACGCGGCGACCGTCGCGAAGGGCGCGTACGTCAGCGTCGCCCCGGTGGACGGGCAGGCCCGGCACGTCCTGGCCCTCTCGGTCGACCCCGGCAACACCGGCCGGCTCGCCGTGAGCCCTTGGACCGCCCCATAAGCGGTGGCGGGTCGCCGCCGCGGGGCGGTGGCGGGTCGCCGCCGCGGGGCGGTGGCGGGACGTCGGCGCGACGGTGGCGGGTCGGCGGTGGCGGGTTGCCGGCGGCGTGGCGGTGGCGGGTCGGCGGTGGCGGGCGGCTTCGACTGGAGCATCCGCCTCCCGGCCCCCTGATCCGTGTCCTGCGCGGCGGTCAGTCCCACCAGAAGCGCCACAGCCTCCTGCCGACGAGGTCCGCGGCGTACTGCAGGAACTGTGACCCGTCGGGGTCGTACGCGAACCCGCCGACCGGCTCGGCCTCGGGGCAGAACCCGAAGTGCTCCACCGCCACCCGGACCGCCTGCTCGAGCGTCACCGGCGGCGCCGCCACACTCAGCAGCAACGTCCCGCCGCCGACACCGATCAGCCGGGCGCCGAACCGGTCCTCCCAGCTGCGTACGACGGCCGCGAGCGTCTCGGGCACGCCGGGCTCGCCGTCACTGGGAATCCAGCCCGCGACGGCGAGGGCGTCCGCACCCCGGGCACACGGGACGAGGGCCAGTTGGACGCCGGGACCGACGTTCGCGACCGCTGCCAGCTCTTCGACACCGCCGGTGACGTCCCGGTCCCCGGCACGGTCAATGCCCGCCTTCCGGCCCGCGCCGGCGTCTCCCTCATCGCCTACGCCAGCGTCTCCCTCCTCGGCTGAGGCGGCGGGGTGGACGGATGCTGCGGTGGAGCTTCCGGTCGCTGCGGCGGGACGGCCTGTCGCTGCGGCCGCAGTACGTTCGGTCAGCGCTCCAGGACGGTCTGTCCCGGCGCCCGCTCCACGGCCACCACCACCGTCCCGACTCCTACCTCGGCCGGTGACCGCCTCCACCAGACGGGCGGCGGTCACGTCGGCGACCCGGTCGGGATCGGCGACGGGCACACCGGCCGGGGCGCTCCCCGGCCACGGCGCGGGCAGCCGCCGCCAGTCCTGCCACCACCGGGTGGTGAGGCCCAGCGCCCGCCGGTCGGCCCGGGTCAGGAACCCCTCACCGAACCCTCCCCACGACCGGACCAGCACCGCCGCCGCGTCGAGCCGGTCCACGGCCACCGCGTCCGACGCGAACCAGCCGAACGCGAGATCTCCCAACCCGTCGAAGACCAGCACCGGCCACAATCCAGACCGCCCGTGCGCGGCCCGCAGCCGACCCCACAACCGCGCCGGGACCGGCCCGTCGGTCACCCAGCACACCGGCCCGCGCCCGTCGTCCCGCGCCGCGACGAGGTGCCCCTCCGGCAGCGGCACGTCCAGCACCCCACCATCCATCAGCACCCCAGGGCCGCTGCCCATCCCCGACGGATCCCCTCGCACGCCAGCGCACCCTACGCGCGCGACGGCCGGACACCGCAGCCGCGACCACCCACCGGCATCACCGCCCACCCCCCGGCGGCGACGCCGCCCCGAGCCGCCCCGAGCCGCCCCAAGCCGCTCCCCGTCAGCTGACCTGGTGCTGCTCGGCGAGCTCCGTCAGCCGCACCGTGCACAGCCCGCCGCGCTCCGCCTTCACGTCGGTGACCTTCAGCTGGGTGCCCGGGGTCAGGATGAACTCCTCCTCCCCGGTGAACGCGGAGAACCTCCGGATCCCCACCGCCCGCTGCGGGTGCACCTCGAACAGGGTCCGCTTGCCGCGGCGGCCCAGGAACGCCTCGGCGACGCTGAGCTTCGAGGTGCACGACGACACGCCCCACCACGTGACGGTCTGGCCGGCGGGATACTGGGCGCGCAGGTCCATCGACACGCCGCGCCACAGCGGCTCGGTGCGCACGGGCAGCCGGGACACGGCCGAGAACAGCAGCCGCAGATACGGCAGGTACGGCACGATCCTGCTCCGGTCGGGGCTGCGCAGTGTGGCGTTGATCTGCCGGTAGAAGGCGGACTCGCAGGTGTACAGGTACAGGGCGGCGACCTCGTCGGTGCTCAGACCGCCTGGGTCGCCGGCGCGGCTGGTGCCGAACTGGTGGGACTGCTCGACGTGCCAGTCGAGGCCGGACAGCAGCTTGGCGGCCGGGGCGACGGCCTCGCGGAACTCCATGAGCGGGGTGTCGAACACGCCGGTGATCGCGGGCAGGGCGAGGCCCTCGTCCTTGACGCTGGCGAGGCGCTCCAGATACAGCTGGTGCAGCTCCATCGTGGACGCGATGAACGCGGCCATCCGGTCGGCGGTGCCGTCGTCGGTGCGGCCGTCGTCGGCGGGCACCGTGTTCCAGCCCTTGCTGGGCAGCCAGTCGACCGGCTGCGCGCCGAGCGCGTCGAGGGCGTCGTTGACGGCGGCGAAGTGCTCGTTGTCGCAGAAGATGTCGCCCTGCGCGGCCGGGTTGGCGTGGTCGATGTGCCGGACCCGCACACCCGGATACTTGCGCTCGAGGCGCTGCACGACACTCTTGAGGCTGCGCGCGTGCGCGCCCCACCAGGCGAACACGACGCTGCGGTCGGGCTCGTCGGCGTCCTGCTTGGCCTTCAGGATCTCCTCGACGAGCCGCTCCACGACCGGGCGCCAGAACGCGGTGTGCTGGTCGGTGGCCATGGCGCCGTCGCTGCTGGCGGTGAGCGCCGCGTTGAGCAGCAGCACGCCCTGGGTCAGCATCGCCTGGAACCACTCGGGCGGCTGCACCGTGTCGTGCTGCTTGAGCAGCTTGCGGATGTCGGCGATCGGGGTCTTCTTCGGGATGCCGTGCTTCCACATCGCCGCGGCCTTGATGATGCAGCGGATCGAGACGACCTTGCCGAACTGGCTGTCGTCCCAGTCGTGGAACGTGTTGTCGAACATGGCGATGCCGGTCGCGCTCTCCGGCCTGGGATACGGGTTCTGCCCGAAGACCACGACCTTCCACCTGTGCGGCGGGTTGGGCTTGAGCGCCTGGAACGTCAGCTCCCGCACCGGCACGACCCGCGGGCTGCGGCCGGGGCCGATGAACGAGGCCGCGGCCGGCTGCGCCTCGATGACCGGCTTCAGCAGCGGCAGCCACGGCTCACCGCCGCCGCTGAACAGCTCGGCGAGTGCGAGAAGGTCGTCGGTGTCGCTCACGATCGCTCCCAGGGACGGCACGGCGAGGTCTGCCCCGGCGGCGCGCAGGCCCCGAAGGCGCCCGGAGATTAGCACCGACCTCCGACAATTTTTCCGCCGCGAAGCATCCGGTACCTTCGAGCCCTTCGCACCCGCCCCTTCGTCCACATCGGAGTGAGCCATGACCGCAGATGCACCGAAGCAGCAGCTCAGGGTGGTCCTGAGCGACGTCAACGCCAGCGTCGTGCAGGCGTGGCGGTCCGCGTTCGCCGACACGCCTGAGGTGACGATCGTGCAGGGTTCGATCCTTGACCAGCGGGTCGACGCGTGGGTCAGCCCGACCAACTCCCAGGGCCGGATGGACGGCGGCGTCGACGCGGTGGTCAAGCGGCACCTCGGCGCCGGCATCCAGCTGCGGGTGCAGCGCGCGATCCGCGACGGGTTCGCCGGCTCGCTGCCGATCGGCAGTGCGGTGTGTGTGCCGTCGGGCGCCGCGAACCCGAAGTACCTCATCTCCACGCCGACGATGACCCAGTCGGTGCAGAACGTGCGCGAGACGCTCAACGTCGCCCTCGCATGCGCCGCGGCGTTCCAGGCGATCCACCGGCAGAACGAGGCGGAGCCGGGCAGCATCACGTCGGTCGCGCTCGTCGGCATGGGCGCCGCGACGGGCAAGGTGCCGCCGCAGGTGTGCGCCAACCTGATGTGGGCGGGATACACGCTGTTCCACGACTACACGTTCAGCGACTACGACGAGCTGCGCGCTACGGTCACCGCCCAGCTCGACGACATCGAGCGCCGCCCGGCGCAGCAACGGGTCCGCATCACCCCACCGGCCCGCACCGACCGCCGCCGCTGACCCGCCGGCACGGACCGCGGCCGTGACCACGACGCCGCACCGGCAACGACGGCTGGAAACCCTCATGTCCTGAGCCGCTCTCATCTGGCACCGCTGTTCTGAACCACCCCGAGGGGGTACGCACAACGGATGTCGCAACGACCACGACCCTGCCGGTGGCTGCGCCGGCCCGGCTCCGACCTGGGCCTGCGGCTGACCCTGGCCGCGGCCGCCGCGGTGCTGCTGCTGGTGCCGTTCACGGTGCTGATGCTGCTCGTCGCGACCGCGTGGCCGCCGCTGCTGGCCCTCGACGCCCACCTCGCCGCGACGCTGCACGCCGGCACGTCGGCGAACCCCGCGCTCGCCGGCGTGCTGCAGCTGTGGACCGACATGTTCGCCCCCGGCCCGCTGCGCGTCCTCGTCGGCGTCGTCGCCGTCTGGCTCTGGTGGCGCGGCGCCCGCCGCGTCGCGCTGTGGGCGGTCGTCACCATGGTCGCCGGCGGCCTGCTCGGCGCGGGGCTCAAGCTGCTGCTCGGCCGGGACCGGCCCGAATTCCTGGATCCGGTGTCGCACGCCACCGGCTACTCGTTCCCGTCCGGGCACTCGCTCACCGCGGCGCTCGGTGCCGGGGTCCTCCTGCTGATCTTCCTGCCCTTCGTGCCCGACGCGTCGCCGGTACGCACCCAGCGCGCCACCCGGTGGACCATCATCGCCGCCGCCCTGATCGTGACCGTCGCGACGGGGCTGACCAGGGTCGCGCTGGGCGTCCACTGGCTCAGCGACGTCGTGGCCGGCTGGACCCTCGGCGTCGCCGTGATCGCGGCCACCACCGCCGCGTTCGCCACCTGGCGTGGCCTGCCCGCCCGGCGGTCCCCGCAGGGCGGGTCCGGCCGGCCTCCCCCGCGGGACATGCCCGGCCGCACGTGAGGCCGCGCCCGGCGAGGCTGGGGTCAGCGCCAGTCGGGGCGTTCGCCCGTGTCGACGAGTTTCCGGCGTCTCTCGCAGGCGCTGTCCGGCCGGCGGTCCTCGCGGGACACGCCCGGCCGGCGGTCCTCGCAGGCGCTGTCCGGCCGGCGGTCCTCGCAGGCGCTGCCCGGCCGACGGTCCTCGCGGGACACGCCCGGCCGACGGTCCTCGCAGGCGCTGCCCGGCCGGCGGTCCTCGCGGGGGCCGGCTGGGCGACGGCCCACGGCTGGCGACGACGCGTTCGACGAGGCCGCGCACCCCGACGCACAGCGGACCGGACGGCGCCGCCGGGCACCACCACCAGGGCACCGGAGCGACCCCGTCCGCCTCCCCTGCCCCGAGCTCCAGGCGCGGACCGGTTCAGCGGGACTGGGTGACGGTCCCGTCGGCGGCGATGCGGAGCCCTGCCTGCGGCGCACCACCGTCGCACGCGGCAGGGCTTGCGTTCGCGGTGGCCGGCGGGGTGCCGGTGCCGCGGGGCTGGCCGCCGGGGCACACGATCGACGGCCGGACCTGCACCTCAGCGGCGATCACCAGCGGCGCCCCGGGCGGCGTCGTGACGGTGACCGTGACCGGCTCGGCGGTGAGCTGCGGGACGGGCGCGTACCCGTACCCGGGGCCGGGGCCGGGCAGCTGCACGGCGCTGCACGTGGTGTCCGGGTCGACCGACGGCCCGGACGGGCACGGCATGGCGCTCACCGGCCCCGAGACGTGCAGCGGCACGTCCTGCTCGTGGCACCCCCAGCCCCCGCAGACGCGCAGGTGCACGACCGGCACCCGCGCCGCCACCGCCTCGTCGACGTCGATCCCGAATCCTCGCAGCGGCGCCGGGCCGCCAGCCATCCCGCCACCGTCCTGCGGACCGCCGGGCCCCGCGGAACCCACGGCCGCGCACCCGGCCAGTGCGCACACCAGCATCACCGTCAGCGCCACCGCGCGCAGCATCCTCACGTCACCTCCGACGCGGCCGCCCGCCCACCGGTTCCCACGCCGCCCGCGCGAAAAGCACCAGGCTGCCGGGCTGCCGGGCCCGGCAGCCCGGCGCCGGTGACGGTGCGCAGCGTCGGGGTCAGCCGAGGGTGACCACCCGCCGCTCCCCGGCGGAGCGCCGGGCGGCCTCCAGCACCCTGAGCGCCGCCACCGAGCCGGCCGGGTCGACCGGCGGCGGCGCGCCGTCGCGCAGGGCGAGCACGAGGCCGCTGTAGAAGCGCTGGTACGCGCCGGGTTCGGTCGGCACCGGCTCGTCCTTGCCGTCGACGGTGAGCATGCCGTAGCGGGCGGGGTCGTCCTCGCCCCAGCCGGGGTCGGTGGGCAGCCGGCCCGCGCGCAGGGCGTCCTCCTGCACGTCCATGCCGTGTTTCGTGTACGCCCCCCGGTCGCCGAGCACGCGCAGCCTCGGGCCCGGCGCCGCGGCCAGGGCGCTCATCCACAGGTGGGAGCGGGCGTCGCCGGCGTGGCGCAGGGCCACGAACACGTCGTCGTCGACCTGGATGCCGGCGCGGCGGGTGTGGACCTCCGCGTACACCTCGGTCGCCGGCCCGAGCAGCTGCAGGGCCTGGTCGACGAGGTGGCTGCCGAGGTCGTACAGGAGGCCACCGGCGTCGGCGGGGTCGTCGCTCTCGCGCCAGCCGCCCTTCGGCACCGGCCGCCACCGCTCGAACCTCGACTCGAAGCGCAGCACCCGCCCGAGCGCCCCCTCGTCGACGAGCCTGCGGGCGGTGAGGAAGTCGCCGTCCCAGCGCCGGTTCTGGTACACGCTGAGCAGCAACCCCCGCTCCGCGGCCAGCCGCACCAGCTCGTCGCCTTCGGCGGCCGTCGGCGTCAACGGCTTGTCCACGACGACCGGCAGCCCGGCGTGGAGGGCGGCCCGGGCGAGCGGCGCGTGGGTCCGGTTGGGCGAGGCGACCACGACGACGTCCAGATCACCCGCCGCCGCCCACAGCGCGTCGGCGGTGTCGAGCAGCGCGGCGCCGGGGTGCGTCCCGGCGGCGGCGCGCCGGCGGCCGGGGTCGGCGGTGACGATCGCGCTCAGCCGCAGGCCGGGCGTGGTGCTGATCAGCGGTGCGTGGAACGCCGAGCCGGCCGTGCCGTAGCCGACCAGCCCGACGCGCAGGGAGGTGTCGCTCATGCCGTGCAGTCTCCCCTACCCCACCGGCCCCCGGACACGATCCCGCCCGCTTGATCGAAGCCGCGCCGTGGTCGTCCCAGACGGCCGGCACGCGACTTGGATCACCACGGTGAGCGCGGCAAGGACCGCGACAGCCGCACCCCCGGCGGAACGCCGTGGTTGTAGCGTGCAGATCATGTTCAGTGTTCCGCTCGCCGACGGCGCGCAGCTGCGCCCGCTGGAGCCGTGGCAGGCCGCCGAGTTCCTCGCCCACATGGACCGGGCCCGGGCCACCGTCGACCCGTGGATCCCGTGGGCCGGGGTCAGCACCGACCTCGAATCCGCCCGGGCGACGCTGCAGCGGTACGCGGACCTCGCCGCCCGCGACGCCGGCCGCCTGTTCGGCATCTGGCTCGACGGCACGCTCGTCGGCGGCACCATGTTCGTCGCGTTCGACGCCGCCGCCGGCACCTGCGAGATCGGCTGCTGGCTGGAGCCGGCCGGGCAGGGCCGCGGCCTCGTCACCCGCGCGGTGCGGCTGCTCATCGACCACGCGGTGCACACCCGCGGCATCCACCGCGTCGAATGGCGCTGCCGCCCCGACAACACGGCCAGCAGCGCGGTCGCCCGGCGGCTCGGCATGCGGCTGGACGGTGTGTTGCGGGAGGCGTACCCGTACCAGGGGATCCGCCACGACACGGAGGTCTGGTCGCTGCTCGCCCCCGAGGCGAAACAGGCCCAGGCATGAGCAAAGGGGGGCGGCGGACCGGTCCGCCGCCCCCCTTGGACGCGCCTACCCGTGGTGGCGCGACGACCGCCCCACCGCCTCCTCGACGGACTCGCCCTCCGGAGACTTCACAGCATCCGAGGATGCCAACGGCTCCGCAGACTCCGCAAGCTCCGCGGGCTCCGCAGGCGGGTGGCGCAGGCTCAGCACCACCGACCCCGCCAGCACCACCACCACGACCGCCAGGCTGACCAGCGACGGGATCTCCGGCACCGCCGTGCTGATCGTCTTGTGCGCCGCCTGCAGGATCAGCTTCACGCCGATGAAGGCCAGGATGATCGCCAGGCCCTTCGACAGGTGCCGGAACTTGTCCAGCATCCCGGCGAGCAGGAAGTACAGCGCCCGCAGGCCGAGGATGGCGAAGGCGTTGGACGAGTAGACGATGAACGTCTCGTCGCTGACGGCGAGCACCGCGGGCACGCTGTCGACGGCGAAGACCAGGTCGGCGGCCTCGATCGCGACCACCACGACGAGCATCGGGGTGGCGACCCACTTCACGCCCTGCTTGACGAAGAACTTCGCCCCGGCGTACTCCTGCTGCACCGGCACGATCCTGCGCACCAGGCGCACCGCGATGTTGGTGCTCGGGTCGTAGTCCTCCTCGTCGTCCTTCAGCAGCTTGTACGCGCTCCACAGCAGGATCGCCGCGAAGACGAACAGCACGACGGTGAACTTGCTGATGATCGCCACGCCGGCCGCGATGAAGATCGCCCGGAAGATCAGGGCGCCGATGACGCCGTAGAAGAGCGCGCGGTGCTGGTACTGCTTGGGCACCGCGAAGTAGCCGAAGATGAGGGCGAACACGAACAGGTTGTCGACCGACAGGCTCTTCTCCAGCAGCCAGGCGGTGGTGAACTCCACGCCGGCCTCGGCGCCCAGGGTCGCCCAGACCAGGCCGGCGAACGCGAGCGACAGCGCCACCCACACGGCGCTCCACTTGGCGGCCTCGCGGAAGCCGATGACATGTTCCTTACGGTGGGCGAAGAGATCGACGGCGAGCATGACGACGACCGCGGTGCCGAACGTCGCCCACAGCCAGATCGGCACATCGAGCATGAATGCCTCCAGATAGCAAACGTCTGGGCTCCAGCGTCGCTCGTCACCGGCGGGCCCCGCTGCGTCCGCCGCCGGACGTTCGGCCGTAGGTACGTTGCCGGTCGTCGGCAACGTAGCGGTCAGCCTTCGAGGGGCGTCGCGGGCCAGTCGAGCAGTCTCGCGGCCGTCACCGCGGCGTGCAGGGTGAGCCGCTCGGCGGGCTCGGACGGGTCCCTGCCGGTCAGCTCCGCCACGCGGGCGAGCCGGTACGTGACGGCCCGCACCGACAGGTTCAGCCGGGCCGCCGTCTCCGTGGCGACGCAGCCCGTGGCGTAGTACGCGTCGAGGGTCTCGACCAGGTGGGCGGCGCCGCCGCGGGCCCGGGTGAGCGGGGTGAGGGTGCTGCGCACCAGATCGTGCACGGCCGGCAGGTCCTGCAGCAGCACCCGGTAGATGGTGAGGTCGCGGGCGTCGGCGACGGGCTGCTCCAGACCGAGCCGGTCGGCGAGGCCGAGGGCGTAGCGGGCCTCGTCGTGGCTGGTGCGCACCGCGGCCGCGCCGATGCGGGGGCTGCTGACGGCGCCCCGCCACGAGCGCGGGGCGAGCTCGTCGCGGATCTGGCCGTCCAGCTCCCGCACGACGATGTCGCGGACCGCCTGGACCGCCGCCGCGTCGGGCGCGGCGAACACGCACACCAGCTCACCCGAGCGGATGAGCACGAGCGGCTGGGCGTCGCCGTGGCGGCCCTGCAGGGCCCGCTCCAGCCGTCCGGGGGCCGCGGCCGTGTCGGGCCCGCCGAAGCCGGCCGGCCGGCGGGCGACCAGCACCGCGACCGGACCGGTCAGGGTGAGCCCGATGTCGGCGGCCGGGCCGGTCGCCTCGATCGCCTGCTGCCCGCCGGCCAGCAGCGCCTCCAGCACGTCGTGCTTGACGGACTCCTGCAGGCGGATCACGTCGGCGCGGGCCAGCTGGAAGCCCTCCACGAGCGCGGCGACGCCGTCGTCGGCGGCCCGCAGCACGGCGAGGGCGGCGTCGCGGACCCGGTCGCCGTCGCCGGCGGCGACCTGCGGCACGTCGCGCCACAGCCGCCACGCCGCGGACAGGTACAGGTCGACGAGCGCCCGCAGCGCCACCCCGCGCACCGCCGCCCGGCGCCCCGACGTCGCGCACGCCTCCAGCTCGCGGCGGCGCAGCCGCCGGCCGGCGGCGGTCGCCGCGACGACCGCGGGCAGGAACCCGCCGAGCAGCTCCGGGTCGACGCCACCGGCGTCGCTGGACGCGGCGGCGGCGATCCGGGAGAGGTCGGGCCCGTCGCCGTGGGCCCGGTGCGCCACCACCATCGCCCACCTCACGTCGCGGGTACGCCCGAGCCCCCAGGCTACAAGGCGCACCGGCCCCGCCGTCCGGGCAACGCCGCGACCAGGCCCGGCGGGCACGGCATGCGCCGGCAGGGTGTCAGCCGCGGGCCGCGCCGATGCCGAGCAGGACCGCGATGCCGAGGGCGCTGCGCGGCGTGTACGCCTGCCGCCACAGCCCGCCGTGCGCCGCCGCGTACGCCTCCTCCTGCCACGGGTGGGTGCCGGCCGGGCGCGGCACGTGCAGGTCGTGCACGAGCAGCGCGGCCATGAGCGTGTTGCTGGTCGCCGGTTCGAAGATCTCGATGCCGAAGCGGTGCGCGCCCGCGTACGCGGCGGCCAGCAGCCTGTTCTTCAGCACGCTGCGGGTGCGGGTGGCCGGCGCGACGGTGAGCGACACGGTGGCGCCGGCGGCGCGTTCGTGCGCGGCCCGCCACCGTTGCAGGCGTTTCGCGAGGGCGTAGTTGGGCCCCTGTTGCGGCACGAGGCTGTCGTTGATGCCGGGGTACCGGCCCGCGGGGTAGTTCGGGGCGAGCAGCCGCCCGCCGCTGAGGGCCCGCAGCGGGCGCCGGAGCCGGCCGATGCCGGTGGCGGTCGCGTAGCGGCGGACGGCCTCCTCGACGGCGTCGTCGGGCACCGCGAACACGTCGGTGGGCGTGGCGAGGAACGCCAGCGCCAGGTCGGGCCGGGCCGCGCGCAGCCGCACGGTGAGCGCGTCGACGGCGGTGGCGACCCGCACGTTGAGCGGCCCGTCGGCGTACACGTAGTTGCCGAGCACCGGCGCGCCGCCGACGTCGCCCAGCCAGTCGGTGACGCGGCGCAGGTCGTGCAGCAGGTCCGCGCCGGCCCGCTGGGCGAGGTCGGCGTCGTCGCCGCCGGCGACGGGCACGTGCAGCCGGCCGCCGCCGCGGTGCGCGGTCTCCAGCAGCCGCTGCCAGATGGCGGGGCGGGGCAGGTCGACCGCGACGACGTCGGCGCCCCAGCGCAGCAGCGCCGTCAGCGGGCCCATCTCCGCGCCCGCGCCGAGCACGACGACGGGCCGGCCGCGCAGGGCGAGCCAGTCGGGGTTGGCGGCGACGGTGCGCACCGCCTCCGCGCAGGAGCGCTCGATGACGCCGCCGTCGACCCACCGGTCGAGCTGCCGGTCCAGGCTCTCGCCGTGCAGGCGGTCTCCCCGGTACGGCACGACGAGGTCCCGCCGCGCCTCGCCGGACCCGGTGACGGTGACCGTCCGCAGCGGCGCACCGGCCGGCGCGTCGAACGCGGCGTCCAGGGGCTGCTCCGCGTCGCCGGGGCGGTGGCGGTGCCGCATCCGCGACCGCAACCCGGTGAGGCCGTCGGCGGCGACGGTCAGGGCCGCCTCGCGGGACGGCAGCCCGGCCTCGACGAGGCGGCGGAAGTGGCGCAGGTAGCCGCCGCGCCAGTCGGTGGTGGTCTCCGCGTCGCGGGCCCACTCGGGGTGCACGGACCGCAGCGCGTCGGCGACGACGCCCCGGCCGAGCGCGGACGTGCTCGGTGCCCCGTCGACGGTGGGGATGACCACCCCGGTGGCTTGCGGCGCTTCGCTCATGGTGGCCCAGTCTGCCACCGGCCGGATCCGCGAAGGCCGCCCAGGAGGGGGTCCTGGACGGCCTTCGGCACCGGGGGGTGGTTACTTGACGGTCACGTCGAAGCGCGGGTCGGCGGCGATGCGCTGGAACGATCTCCCCCGGAAGCTGGCGCCAGGCCCCGGCGGCCTGACCTCCACAAGATTCCGGGGCACCCGGAGCGCCCCCGGTTCGCCGCCGGTTGCCGTTGGGGTGTCCGCCCCGCGCCGTCGGCGTCCACAGTGGACAGCTGTTCGGGGGACGTCCGCGGGGGTCGCGGTGCCCGCCGGTTGCCGGCCGGTTGCCACCCCGGCCCGGCCGGCTGCTGCCGGACCCGGCCGGTCGCCGACGCCGCCGGGATGGTGGCACTTGTCCGGTTCGTCGCGGGTACGGCCGGCCGCCCGGTATCCTTCCGGCGTGCACATCCGATTCGACGTCCCGGCCGACCCCGCGTACGCGGCCCGGGTCGCCACCGTGCTCAGTGACGTGTACCTGCGCAAGTACCGGTACATCGGCTTCGGGCTGATCGCCGTGGGCCTGCTCGGCCTGTGGGTGCCGATCGGCGGCGACGACTTCGACGCCACGCCGTTCTTCATCACGATCCTCGTCGTCGGCGTCGCGTCGATGCTGTTCCCGGTCTGGGCGCGGTATTCGGCCCGCCGGCGCCTCGACGGCCTCGCGGTCGACGGCGGCTACGACATCAACGACGACACCGTCACGATGCGCAGCGGCACCGAGAGCGGCCACCTCGACTGGGACGAGGTGACGAAGGTGACCGAGTCGCGCGGCTTCTGGGTGCTGTTCACCGGCCGGGTGCCGTACACGGTGATCCCGCTGCAGTTCATGACCGCCGAGCAGCAGGAGACGCTGCGCGCGTTCCTGACCGAGCGCGGCAACCTCCCCTCCGCGCCCGCCTGACCCCGCCGCACCGGGGGCGCGTCAGACCCTTCTGGTGCAGGTCAGCACGACCGCGGTGGTCGTGGCCACCCGGTCCCCGGCGGCCGCCGACTGCCGCGTCACCGTCCAGTTCTGCGGCAGCACCACGTCGGGGTCCCCGGCGTCCGCCGAGCCGAACCGCACGTCGCTGAATCCCAGCCCTTCCAGCGTGATGCGCGCCGCCGCCGCGTTCTGCCCCACGACGTTCGGCATCACCACCCGCGCCACGGCCGCGCCCGTGGTCGCGGTCGCCGCCGGGGGCGGCACCGCCGGCGAAGCGCCCGACGAAGCGCCCGACGAGGCGGTCGCCGCGGCACTGGTACCACCGGCGCCGGTCGCGCCTGATGCCACCGCCGACGGGGCCGCCCCGGCACCCGGCCCGCCGCCCCGCCCGGCGCCGTCACCGCCCCGCCCGGCGAGCACCAGCCCCGCCACGACGACGACCACGACGGCGACGGCAGCCCCGACGATCAGGCCGGTCCGCCGCCGCGACGACGGCACGCCGCCGGCCGGCGGCTCTGGGAAGGTCACCGCCGGATTCTGCCCCTCCCCCCACCCCCACGGCAATCCGGGGGCGGTTTGCCGGTGGCGCCGGTTGGGACGCACTGCATGCATGGGTGAGATCAAGGTGGGCACCGCCTCGTGGACGCACAAGTCGCTGCTCGAGTCCGGCTGGTACCCGCCCGGGGCGAACACCCCCGAGCGCCGCCTCGCGTACTACGCCACCCGGTTCCCGATCGTGGAGGTCGACGCCACGTACTACGCGCTGCCCGCGCAGCGCACGTGGCTGTGGGCGGAGCGGACCCCGCCGGGCTTCACGTTCAACGTCAAGGCGTTCGGCCTGCTGACCGGCCACCCGGTCCGGGCCGGCGCGCTGCCCGAGGACCTGCGCCCGGACACCGGCAAGCCGCGGCTCTACCCGGCGGACCTGCCGCCGGCCGCGCTCGACGAGGTGTGGAGCCGCTTCCTTGCCGCCCTGGATCCGCTGGTCCGCGCCGGCAAGCTCGGCGTCGTGCTCTTCCAGTTCCCGCCGTGGTTCACCGCCGGCGAGGCAGCCCGCCGCACCGTGCTCGACGTGGCCGCCCGCTGCCGGCCGCTGCGGGTCGCCGTCGAGTTCCGCCACGTGTCGTGGTTCGCCGGCGACCGGCACCGCGAGACGCTGGACTTCCTGCGCGCGCACGACCTGCCGTACGTCGTCGTCGACATGCCGCAGGGCCACCGCTCCTCGGTCCCGCCGGTCGTCGAGGCCACCGCCGACCTCGCCGTGGTGCGCTTCCACGGCCGCAGCGAGCGCTGGACCAGCAAGGACATCGACGAGAAGTTCGCCTACCTGTACTCGGACCGGGAACTGGCCGCCTGGGCCACCGACCTGCGCGTCCTGGCCGCGCGGACCACCGAGACCCACGTGCTGCTGAACAACTGCTGCGCCGACAACTCCCAGCGCAACGCGGCCCGGCTCGTCGAGCTCCTCGAAGCCCTCTGAGACCGGCTCAGGAGCCCCAGATCGCCGCCGCCCATTCCGGGTGGTCGATGAACGGGTTGCGGTTGTGCTGCCAGGCGGCGTAGATGCGCTCGTTCCTGCGGCGCTCGAAGGCGTCCGGCGGGTCCTGCTGGTGCCACTGCAGCAGCACCGACAGCTTGCCGATGCGCGGGGCCGTGCCGTTGCCGACCAGGTTGTTGATCTCCAGGTCGGGCCAGCCGTCGTCGCCCTCGTAGCGGATGGCCATGTACATGATCATGCGGGCCACGTCGCCCTTGACGGCGGCGCGGGGTTCGAACGAGTCGCTGTCGGTGAGGCAGCCGGGGGCCTCGCTGACCGCGGACCCGCCGGTGTCGAAGTCCTTGTTGCCGCGGGCGGCGTTGACCGAGACGTCCTCGGGGCGCAGGTGGTGCACGTCGGTGCCGGGGCCGGTCGCGGTGCCGAAGTCGCCGTGCGACTTGGCCCAGACGTGCTCGCGGTTCCAGTCGTTCGCGCCGCCGCCGTTGCTGGTCTTGCTCTGCGAGCGCCCCGAGTACAGCAGGATCACGTTGGCGCTGTTGCCCGGGTCCTGGTCGGTGTCCTTGAGGGCGTTCCACACCTGGTCGTACGAGATGGCGGTCTGCACCTTGATGATGCTGTGCAGCGCCGAGCGCAGCGTGGTCCCGGTCTTGCCCGCTGCCGCGGCGTAGTAGGGCTCGACCGGGCCGGTGGCGGTCGGCGTCACGGTCGGGGTCACGGTCGGCGTGGGGGTGGTGCCGGCGAGGCTCATCGCGGTCGGCGACTTGAGCCCGGCGTGGGAGAAGTACGCCGTCAGCTGCCCCGCCACGACGAGCCGGCGGCCCATCAGCGACGGGTTGGACTGCAGCCCGAACGACGCCCGGTACGCGGTGGTGATCTGCACGTACAGCATCCGCGTGGTGCCGGTCTCGCTCGCGGTGTCGGCGAGGGCGAGCGCGGTGTCGCCGGTGAACCCGGACCGCAGCACGGTGGTGGTCGCGGTCGGCTGCCCGACGACGTAGCCGGCGACCGACGCGGACCGCCCGTCCTGCGCCGCGATGGCCTGCGCCACCGACAGGTCCGCCGCCACCGCCGCCGTCGAGGTCGTCACGACCACGGCACCGGCCGCGGCCAGGGCCAGCGCCACGATCACCGCGATCCGCCGGGTTCTGCTCATGGTCGCCCTCATCTCCGCGCACATACGCTGCCGTCAATATCCACCACGGCACCGGCCCGCTCCCCCATACCAGCCGCATCATCCCGGCCGGACGATGCCCCGCGTCGATGCGGCGTCGGCACCGTCACAGCGGACGGGGCGGCCGGGATTGGCTGCTCTTGTTAGGGTTTTCGGCGGGCGTACGAGAGGCGGGTGGGCATGGCGGACGACTACGCGAACCGGATCGACGACGCGAAGCGGCAGCTCGCCCAGCTACGGGCGGCCGCCGTCCACGGCAACCCCACCGCACCCGCGGCGACGGCCGGCGGGGCGGGGCGGGAGGCGACCGCGCACGCCGGGGACGGGGCGGTCGAGGTGGTCGCCGAGGGCGGGCGGCTGCGGGCCGTGACGCTGGCGCCGCAGGTCATGCGCCGCACCGGCGAGGAGATCGGCGCCCTGCTCACCGAGGCGGCCAACCAGGCGCTGCGGCAGTCGCGGGTTCCGGTGCCGGCCGCGGCCGAGGCCGGCGTGCCGTCCCTCGCCGCGCTGGAGACGAGCGTCGAGCAGGTGCGCGACCAGGGCGAGCGCGCCATGTACGAGATCCAGACCGCCCTCGACCGGGCCATCGCCAAGGTCGGCGACCGCACCGGGCTCGGCGGCGACACCGGCGGCCAGGGCCTCGACCAGCTCCTCGCCGCCCTGGCCGGCACGCTGCGGGCCGCCCAGGACACCGGCTCAGCGCAACAGCGCGCGGAACAAGGCGCGGCACAAGCAGACGCCCGCACCAGTCAGGGCGCGGACGGCGACGGGCACGTGGCCGCCCGGGTGGATGCCGGCGGCGCGGTCACCGGGTTTACGTTCGGGCCCTGGGCCATGCGGCTGACGTCGGTCGACCTGGCCGCGCACGTCGTCACCGCGGTCAACGCCGCCCTCGCCGGCGCCGAGGCGGACGGGGCGGCGCGGGCCGCCGCGGACCTGGCCGACCTGCGCCGCCGGGTCGACGACGTGCGCCAGGCCAGCGTGACCCAGATGACGCAGCTCACCGCGGCGCTGACGGGGATCATGTCGAGGATCAGGGAGCCGTGAGCCGATGTCGTCGGACCGTGTCGAGATCGATCCCGAAGGGATCATGCGCTCCGGGGACGGGATCCTCACCGCGGCGCAGGTGATCCAGCGGGAGATCACCGCGTTCCAGGGTGAGCTCGCGGCGTACGGCGAGCCGTGGGGCACCGACGATGTCGGGTCGCTCATCGGGATGGTGTACGGCGTGATCAGCGACCTCGCGTTCGAGACGTACGCCGGCAACACCGACGAGATCGGGCAGATCGGCGGCCTGACCCGCCGGATGGGTGAGAACTACGTGGAGACGGAGTCCGGCAACCGCACCGACCTCAACTCCTACAAGCAGGCGCTCGGGGGTGGATGATGGGGCTGCAGCTGCCCGGTGAGCTGGTCTCGCTGCTGGCCATGCTCGGGTACACCTGGCCGGAGGCCGACGAGACGAAGCTGTTCGAGATGGCCGGGGCGTGGATGGCGTTCCCGGACCGGCTCACCAACGGGCTCGCCGACGCCGACGCCGCCGCGCAGCGGGTCTGGACCGCCAACCACGACAGCGCCGTCGAGGCGTTCCGCGCGTCGTGGCAGCAGGCGGACTCGGCCCGGGCCAACCTGGAGGACGGCGCGACCGCGGCCCACCTCATCGGCGCCGGCCTGATGATCTGCGCCGGCATCGTGCTCGCCCTGAAGATCAACGTGATCGTCCAGCTGGTCCTGCTCGCGATCGAGATCGCCCAGGCCATCGCGACCGCGGTCGCCACGTTCGGCGCGTCGCTGCTGGAGATACCGATCTTCAAGATGCTCACGCAGGTCGTCATCGACCAGCTCATCAACCTCGCGCTGAACGCGGTGCTGGGTGGTTAGACGGCGCGGCGGGGGCCGCAGCGGCGTGTTCCAGCCGGTCGAGAAGTGGCTGCGGGCGCGGCTGCGGCACCCCCGGTACCAGCACGTCTTCCGCGGCCACGTGGTGCGCAGGCCGCACGGGCTGCGCGGCTCCGGCTACCACCACCGGCACAACGGCTGGAACCCGCCCGGCGCCCGGGTCCGTCGCGACGCCGACGGGATGGAGATCATCCTGGAGCGCAACCCGTCCGGCACGTACCGGGCCCGGGTCGACGTGCAGGCCGCCGACGGCACCTGGCACCCGAAGGACGGCTCCAGCACGTTCTTCCCCGACAGCTGGCACCCCCAGCGCGTGGAGAACGCGATCAAGGACGCCTTCACGAACCGTACGCCGCACCCGACGAACCCGAGGCGCTGGCGCGGGCAGTCCGACGGGCTGGTCATCGAGGGCAGCTACGATAACTACCCGACGACCACGTCGTGGAACTCGGCGTGGCCCATCAACTAGCCGATCAACTGACCGCTTTTGTCTCGACGCAGACGGGTGCACGCATGCGCGACCGGATCACCTTCAGCCGCGACCAGTACGGCGCCCCTTCCGCCAAGACCGACACCGGCCATTTCAACCTGCTCGCCGGCCAGCTGATCAGCGACATCATCAACTACGCGCCCGACCTGCTGCAGCTGCTCGACAAGATCGACCGGGTGCGCACGGGCCGGTCCGCCGCCGAGGAGTACGAGGGCAACTCGTCGCTGTTCCAGGCCACCCCGGACGGGGTGCTGGTCGCCGACCTCGAGGACGACGGGGACTCGGCCACGTACACGTTCGACGAGGCCCGCGCGGCGATCCTGCAGTACCTGGACTTCCTCGCCCCGTCCGCCGCGCAGAAGCAGGACGCCGTCAGCCGCTGGGAGGCCGAGTCCGGCCGCACCTACCCGGGCCGCGCCGAGCTGGGCCTGACCTGACGCCGCCGCGGGCCGGCCGCGGGCAGTTCTGTCGATGCGGCCGGTTCCGCGACGGCGGCGACAGCACCACAATCCGTGGATGGACTCGTGGTTGACCACCGTAGGGCTGCCGGTCGCCCTCGCCGTCGTGATGCTCGGGCTGGGTCTCGGGCTGGGCACCGGCGACTTCCGCCGGGTGCTGACCTACCCGAAGCTGGTGCTCATCGCGCTCGGCTGCCAGGTGCTGCTGCTGCCCGCCGCCTGCTTCGGGCTCGTCGCGGCGTTCGGGCTGGAGCCTGAGCTCGCCGTCGGCATGATGCTGCTCGCGGCGTCACCCGGCGGGACCACCGCCAACCTGTACAGCCACCTGTTCGGCGGGCACGTCGCGCTCAACGTGACCCTGACCGCGGTCAACTCGGTCCTCGCCGTGGTGACGCTGCCGGTGGTGGTGAACCTGTCGGCGGCGCACTTCCTCGGCGACGCCGCATCGATCGGCCTGCAGTTCGACAAGGTGCTCCAGGTCTTCGCGATCGTGCTGGTCCCGGTGTCGATCGGCATGCTCGTGCGGGCCCGCTTCGCCGACCTCGCGGCCCGGCTCACCGGCCCGGTCAAGGTCGTGTCGGTGGTCGTGCTCGTGGCCGTCGTCGCCGGGGCGGTGCTCAAGGAGCGGGCCAACATCGGCGACTACTTCCTCGCCGTCGGCGCGATCGTGCTGGTCTTCAACGTGCTGAGCCTCGCGGTCGGATACGGCCTGCCCCGCCTCGCCGGCGTCGGCAAGGGCGAGGCGATCGCGGCCGGCATGGAGATCGGCATCCACAACAGCACCCTGGCGATCGCCGTGGCGATCAGCCCGGCGCTGCTGGACAACACGCGCATGGCGGTGCCGGCCGCGGTGTACGGCATCACCATGTTCTTCACCGCCGCCGCCTTCGGCTACCTCGTCAACCGACGGCGCGCCGCGACCGGTGCCTCGGCCGCGGCGCCGGTCGCGTGACCGGCCGCAGGCTGTCGCCGAGGTCGCCGGCGAGCCCGCGCACCGTGTCCAGGAAGGCGGCGACCGCCGGTGGCAGCGGCCCCTCCCGCAGCACCACGACCAGCCGGCGGCCGAACCGCCCCTCGGCGACGTCGCGGACCGCCACCGCCGCGTCCGACGCCGGGTCCGACGGCAGCACCAGGGCCGGCAGCAGCGCGACCGCCGCGGCCGCACGGACCAGGCCCAGCTGGACGTCGGCGTCGTTGGAGCGGTGCCGGACGTCCGGCTCGTAGCCGCCGACCAGCCGGCAGTTGCCGACGACCATGTCGTGGTGGCCGGTGCCGACCTCGGAGGCGACCCACACGTCGTGCCGCAGCGCCGCCAGGGCGACCGGCCCGCCGGGCGCGGCGAGGGGGTGCCCGGCCGGCAGGACCAGCCGCACCGGCTCCTCCAGCAGCACCTCGAACCGCAGCCCGGCCGGCCGGGGGCGCGGATGGCCGTCGTACTCGTCGCTGACCACCAGGTCGACCGCGCCGAGCCGCAGCCCCGGCAACGCCTGCTCGAGCTCCACCTCGGAGATCTCGGTGCGCACCTGCGGGTGCGCGGCCGCCATCCGGGCGACCGCGGGGACCAGCAGCCGCCGCGCCGCCGACTGCAGGCCGCCGGCGCGGACCGTGCCGCGCACCGCCCCGCCGAGCGCGGCGAGGTCCGCCGTGGCCGCCTCGGCCGCCGTCAGCAGGACACGGGCGTGCGCGGCGAGCAGCCGCCCCGCGTCGGTGAGCCGCACCCCGCGCCCGGCCTTCTCCAGCAGCCGCGCGCCGGCCTCCTTCTCCAGCACGCTGAGCTGCTGTGACACCGACGACGGGCTGTAGCCGAGCGCCGCGGCGACCGCGCCCAGGGTGCCGCGCTCCTCCACCTCGCGCAGCAGCCGCAGCCGGCGCAGGTCCAGCGTGACCATGCACAAACTCTAACCAGTCAGCTCCACGAATCGTCGCTGGATCCGACGGGTACGCCCACCGATGCTGGACGGCATGGGTCCCGCACTGTGCCTGCTCTCGGCCGCCTGCTTCGGCGCGATGCCGATCTTCGGCAAGTTCGCGTACGCCGCGGGCGTCACCCCCGCGACGCTGCTGCTGGTGCGCTTCGCGCTGGCCGCCGTGCTCCTGGCGGCGCTGCTGCTGGCCCGCCCGGGGCTGCGGCGCACCGCCGGCGGCCCGGTCCGGTTGACGGCCGGCCTGGTCCTCACCGGGCTGGGCCTCGGCGCGATCGGGTACGCCACCCAGGCCGGCCTGTACTTCGCCGCCCTGCGCCGGATGGACGCCTCGCCGCTGTCGCTCATCCTGTACACGTACCCGCTGCTGGTCACCGTCGCCGCCGTGCTGCTGGGCCGGGACCGGCTGACCCCCGCCCGCGGCGCCGCGCTCGCCGTCGCCTCCGCGGGCACGCTGCTGGTCCTGCTCGGCACCGGCGGCGTGGACTTCGACCCGTTCGGCGCGGCCCTGGGCTTCGGCTCCGCGGCGACGTACTCCGGGTACATCCTCATCGCCGACACCGTCGTGCACCGGCTGCCACCGGTCGTGCTGTCGGCCCTGGTGATGGCGGGTGCCGCGGTCACCCTGACCGGCCACGCCCTCGTCACCGGCGGCGCCGGCCTCGACTTCGCCCCGCGCGCCTGGCTGTGGCTGGCGTGCATCGCGGTCGTCTCCACCGTCGCCGCCACCCTGGCCTTCTTCGCCGGCCTGCGCCGCACCGGCCCGTCGACCGCCGCGATCCTGTCCACCTTCGAACCGGTCGTCACCACCGCCCTGGCCGCGCTGACACTGCACGAGCTGCTGACCCCGGTGCAGCTGGCGGGCGGCCTGCTCGTGCTGACCTCGGTCGCGGTGCTGCAGCTGCGCCGCCCCGCCCGCCCCCCGGCGCCGGCGAGCCACGCCCCCGACCCGGCGCTCGTGCCTCAGCCCGCGACGAAGGGGTAGACGCCCGGGTGCGCACGGCAAGTGAGGTCAGGTTCCGGTCGTCGCCGGCAGCACCGCGGTGAACCGGCCTGCCCGGGGCTCCCTGCGGACGGGTGTCACCCGGCGGGCACCATCGGGAACGACTCCAGCGCCCCGCACGGGTCCGGCTCGGCGAGCGGGATCTCCGCGGTCAGGGTCGTGCCATGCCCCGGCGGGCTGACGACGCTGAGCCGGCCGCCCAGCGCCTCGACGCGGTCGCGCAGGCCGACCAGCCCCGTGCCGCCCTCCAGCCGGGCGCCGCCGGCGCCGTCGTCGATGACCGACAGCCAGGCGCGCCGCGCGTCCGCGCCCACCGTGACGCACGCGGCCGACGCCCGGGCGTGCTTGGCGATGTTGGTCAGCGCCTCCGAGACCACGTAGTACACGGCCACCTCCACCCGCTCGGGGAGCCGGCCGCTGACCTGCAGCCGCAGGTCGACCGGCACGGCGCTGCGCCGTACCAGCGTGCGCAGCATCGGGCAGATACCGCCCTGGGTCAGCAGGGCCGGGTGGATGCCGCGGGCGAGTTCGGTCAGGCACTCGTGGATCTCGGTGAGGCTCCGGACGGTCTCGGACAGCAGGCGCTGCACCGCCGGCGGGTCGTGCGGCGCCGAGTCCTGCGCCATGCGCAGCCGCAGGGCGAGCGCGACGATGCGCTGCTGCGGCCCGTCGTGCAGGTCACGTTCGATGCGGCGCCGCGCGCCGTCCGCCGCGGCGACCAGCCGGCCGCGGGACGCGATGAGCCGGGCGCGGTTCTCGGTGTTCGCGATGGCCGTGGCGACGAGCTCGGTGAAGTGGCACAGGCGTTGCGCCGCGTCCGCCGGCACCGGCTCCGGCCTGGTCGACAGCACGAGCATCACCCCCCAGAGCTCACCGTCGACCACGATCGGCACGCCGAGACCGCGGCGCACGCCACGGTCGCGCAGCTCCGCGGCGATCGGGCCGGTGGCCGTGTCGTAGTCGATCTGCGCCGCGGCGCGGGTCCGCAGGATCGTGCCGACGATGTTGTCGCCGGCCATGGACAGGCTCAGGTGCTCGGGCATCAGCCGCCCCTGCTCGTCACGCTCGGAGACCGCCGTGGCGGTGCGGTCCGACTCGTACCGGATCAGCGCCGTGTGGAACCCGCGGAACAGCCGGTGCAACTCGGCCGTCACCGCCGCGAACACCTTCCCGGGCGGCCCGCCGATGGCGACCATCGTGGCCACCCGGCGCAACGCCGCCTGCTCGGCCAGCAGCTTCTGGGTTGCCTGCTGGCTGGCGCGCAGCGAGCCGATCAGCGCCTGGCGGTCGACGGCGGCGCGGACGACGTTGCCCAGCAACGGAGCGAGCCGGTCACGGAGGCGCTCCAGCGGCTCCGGCGCGATGGTGTCCGCGACGACGAGCCGCATCGGGCGGCGGCTGTCGTCACCGAGCTGGATGACGATCACACCGGCCGGCGTATCCCCTCCTGCCGCGTCCCCTCCTGCCGTGTCACGGGGTGTCACGTCCCTTCCCGGCGCGTCGCCGACCTCGATCGACACGCTGTCGAGGCCGAACCGGTCCGCGAGACACCGCGATCCGGCGCTGAGCCCGGACGCCAGCTCCGCCTGGCCGAGGACGTTGCGGGCGAACTCGACGGCGATGTCCGCCTCGTCCACCCGTTGCTGCGCCTGCACCGTCCGCGCCCGGGCGAGGTCGGCCATACCGGCGCTGACCAGCGCCACCATCACGAGGATCACCGTCCGCTGCAGGTCGTGCGACACGGTCAGGTGCAGCCCTGCGGGCGGGACGTGCACGAAGTTGTACAGCAGCGCGCTGGCCAGCGCGACGCCGATGCCGAGCCGGGCACCCCAGACGGTCGCCAGCACCACCACACCCACGAAGTAGATGGTGGAACTCGGCGGGGTGTGCGGGAAGGCGACGTGCAGCACCGAGAGCGCGACCGTCTCGGCGACGACGACCACCACCGCGACGGCGACACCGACAGGCAGCGGCGGCGGTACGGTCGGCAGCAACCACGTCATGAGCCGGCGGCGGACGCCGTTGGTCACCGTCATGCGGCCTCCTGGTCCGCGAGGTCGTGGCTGCGGGGACCGGGCCGCGTCCTTACCGGTCCGGCATGCACACGTCCGACCGTTCGCCTTCCCCAGGACGGTCCACGTCACCCGGCGCGGGTGACATCCCGTCGCTACCCCGGCCGTCGCCCGCGGCCGGTCAGGGTTCGCCCAGCGGGAAGTCGGCCTGCAGGCGGGTACCCCGCCAGGGTGGGCTCTCCACGGTCAGCTTGCCGCCCAGCGCCTCCACCCGGTCGATCAGCCCGATGAGGCCGGTGCCCTGTTTCGGCTCCGCACCGCCGATGCCGTCGTCGGTCACCGTCAGGTGCAGGTAGCCGCCGTGTACCCACACGACCACGTGCACGAGCGTGGCCTGGGCGTACTTCGCGGCGTTCGTCAGCGCCTCCGCCACCACGTAGTACGCCGCGACCTCGACCGGCTCCGGCAGCCGGCCCTTCACCCGCAGGTCGAGGTCCACCGGGATCACGGAACGGCGGGCCAGTCCGCCGATCGCGGGCCGCAGGCCGCCGCCGACGAGGATCGCCGGGTGGACGCCGCGCGACAGCTCGCGGACGTCGTTGACGGCACCGTTCAACCCGTCAACGATGGCGGCCAGTTCCTCGCGGATCTCCGACAGCTGCGGCGGCACCGTCGCCTCGACCCGCCGCACGTCCAGCCCGAGCGAGATGAGCCGCTGCTGGACGCCGTCGTGCAGGTCACGCTCCAGCCGCCGGCGGGTCTGGTCGGCGGCGAGCACCAGCCGCGCCCGGGACGCGACGAGGTTGGCGCTCTCCACCAGGACGACCGCCTGGCGGATGATCAGCAGCACGATGACCACGGTCACCGAGACGATCTCCACGCTGTCCATCGGGATGCCCCGGACGAGCTGCACGATCAGCAGCACGCTGGTGCCGGCGACCGGCACGTACGGCAGCAGCAGGTGCCCCCAACGGGCGTGCGGGCGCACCGGCCAGTGCCACACCGCCCGGGCCGGGGTGAGCGCGGCGACGGCGATGAGCGCGTGCCCGGCGACGAACCCGGAGTTGGCCAGCGGCGAGATGCCGTTCGCGCCCTTGGACACCTGGTACGCGAAGACCGTGTCCGACAACGACAGCGAGAGCAGCCCGGCCCCGAGGATGATCAGCTGCGGCCGGTTCGGCGCCGTCGCCGTCGTGGCGAGCAGCAGGATGATCATGATGGTCAGCAGCAGATCGGTGAGCGGGTAGGCGATCGCGACCGAGTACGCGAGCGGGGTGGCCGCACCGGCCCGCACCACCGCCCCGAGCGCGGTGGCCCAGATGAGCACGAACAGCGCGCCGACGACCATGAGCCCGTCCAGGACGACGATCAGGCGCCCCGGGCGGCGCGTCATGCCCGGCACGCTCCGGTCGGCGGCCAGGACGATGATCGCCACGAGGGCGAACACCGGCAGCGTCAGGTACCCCGCATCCGCCGGCGACGGGCTCGGCAGCCCCACGTGGATGACCAGTCGATACCAGGTCCACAGGAACTGCCCGACCATCCAGCCGCAGGTCGCGGCGCCCATCCACACCCGCCACCACCGCTGGCCGCCGGTGTGCCGGACGGCGGTGATCCAGCAGGCGAGCGTCGCCGCCAGCGCGGCGAAGAGCTGGCCGGCGTCGTCGAGGAGCGCCGACCACCGCGGACCCAGCACCCCCGAACTGGCCAGACCGACGACGGCGACCACCGACACGGCGGCAACGACGAGCGGGGTCGACGAGTGTCTGCGCAAATGGATTGATCCTGACCAAAGGCGATCAGAACGACATCCGCTTACGCTACCGCGTCCGCGGCTCCCCCATCCGGCCCGCACGGCCCCGCCCGTCCGGCGCGCGCTGCCACCATCCCGGGTTTCACCCGCCGGGTGCGCCGCGCCCCCCGGCACCGGGCTGCACGCCGACGGTGCCGACCCCCGGCGTGGTCCGTACGAGCGCCACCACCGCCGCCCGCTCGGCCTCGTCGTCGAACTCACCCCCGATGGTCGCGGCGCCGTCGCGGACGGACACCGGCCAGCGCTGCCGCCCGTCGGCGTAGGCGTCGAGGCGGCGCTGCGCCTCGCGCTGCGCGGCGTCGTCGGTCGGCAGCAGCGTCCGCAGGACGTCGCAGCGGCTGACGATGCCGACGACGTGCTCCTCGACCACCACCGGGACGGTGTGCGCCCCGCGGCGGACCATGACGCCGGCCAGATCGGCGACGTCTGCCTCCGGCCACGCCGTCACCGGCAGGCCCGACATGATGTCGCGGACCCGCCGCGTCGACGGCGCGCCGGCCCGCGCCCGGTCGCGCAGCACGTCGACCTCGCTGACGAGGCCGACGACCACGTCGCGGTCGTCGACGACGGGCGCGGCGGTGATCGAGCGCCGTTCCAGCAGCGCCACCGCCTCCGCGACGGCCGCGTCCGCATGCACCGTGTACGCGGGCGTGCTCATGATGTCCTTGGCGTGCATCGCTCCTCCTCCACTGGTACGCGGCACGTCAGTGCCACCTCAAGCGTCCCGCGCGGCCGGCGGTCCGGTCAGGCCGGTGGTGCACGGCACGACGCGTACAGCTTCCTAGGACAATGCGCCGCCCTGGAGCCGCACGGGGGATGGGGTCGTTGGGCACGAAGTTCGCCACCGAGACGTGCGGCCAGGTCAGGCCGTTGAAGTTCAGCAGGACCGTCTGGGTGTACTGGATCTGCGTGTAAAAGACGTCGATCATGGTGCCGACGGTGTCCGCCGACGGGGTCACCAGGTAGCTGACGACGGGTTGCCGTGGCTCGCGCTGCCCTGCACGAGCACCGGATCGCCCGACCAGCTCGGCGGGGGCACGGTGATCTGCTCCGCCACGGTCTCGATCCAGAAGATCGCGGACATCTGGATCGCGTCGGCGTTCGGGTTGGCCGCGTTCGCGTCGCCGACCCGGATGCCGTGCGAGCGCCGGCGGCGCCCGCGGCAGCCAGGGCCGCGGCGTGCCTGCCGGACGCCCGCCGCCAGTCGGTCAGCCGGTCAGCCGGTGCGCCGGTCAGCCGGTGTCGTCGCCGGGGCGGATCAGGCCGCTCTCGTAGGCGAACGCGATCGCCTGGGGGCGGTCGCGCAGGCCGAGCTTGTCCAGCGCCCGGCCGAGGTGGGTCTTCACGGTCGTCTCGCCGAGGAAGAGCCGCGCGGCGACCTCGGCGTTGGACAGGCCCCGGCCGACCAGGGCGAGCACCTCCGCCTCGCGCCCCGTGAGCCGGTCCAGCGCCGCCGCACGGGCCGGCGCCTGCGGTGCGCGCGCGTAGCCGCCGATCACCCGGGGCACCACCGCCGGGTCGATGAGCCCGCGGCCGGCGGCCACCTCGCGCAGCGCGTCGAGCAGCTGCTCCGGCGGCGACACCTTGAGCAGGAACCCCGCGACGCCCGCCCGCAGCGCGCCGTCCAGGAGCACCTCCTCGTCGAAGGTGGTCAGCACGAGCACCTTGACCGCGGGGTGCGCCTCGGCGATCGCCCTGGCCGCGGCGATGCCGTCGAGCCCGGGCATGCGGGCGTCCATGAGGACCACGTCGGGGCGGAGCGCGGCGACGGCCCGCAGCGCCTCGTGACCGTCCGCGGCCTCCCCGACGACCTCGAGGTCCGGCTCGTCGGAGATGAGCATGCGCAGGCCCGCCCGCACGATCGCCTCGTCGTCCGCCAGCAGCACCCGGATCATCGCATCTCCTCGCCGAGCGGAAACCGCGCGTACACCTCGAAACCGCCCTCGGCACGGGGGCCGGTGCGCAGCTCACCGTCGAACATCGCCACCCGCTCCCGCATGCCGACCAGCCCGTGCCCGCCGCCGGGCGACGGACCGGGTGCGGTGCCGCCCCGCCCGTCGTCGGCCACGCGGAGGCTGACGGCCGCCGGCTCATACGTCACGGTCACCGTGGCGGACCCGGCCGCGGCGTGCCGCAGCGTGTTGGTGAGCGCCTCCTGCGTGACACGGTAGGCCGAGACGTCCAGCGCCGCCGGCAGCGGCACGGGCTCGCCCTCGACCCGCAGCGTGACGTCCAGCCCCGCGGAGCGGACGTGCCCGACCAGGTCGTCGAGCCGCCGCAGCGACGGTGGCGGGGCGAGGCCGTCGCCGTCCGCGGGGCGCAGCAGCCCGACCACCCGCCGCAGCTCCGTCACCGAACGCCGCCCGAGCTGCTCGACCTGGGCCAGCACGTCCCGCTCGGCGGGCCGGTCGTCCAGCCGGCGGCGCACCACGCCGACCTGCAACGTCATGACGCTGACCGTGTGCGCCACCGCGTCGTGCAGCTCGCGGGAGATGCGGGCCCGCTCCTCGTCGACGGCCGCGCGGGCCCGGGCCTCGCGCTCCGCGTCGAGCTGGGCGGCCAGCAGCGCGAGCTGCCGGGAGCGCGCCTGCTCGCGGCGCAGCAACGTCCCGAGCCCCCATGCGGCGCCGACCAGCGTGCCGAAGAACACGAACTCCCACGCGCCCTCGCCGCTGCCGACGAGCGGCACGGCCGGCACCACCGCGGCGGCGACCGACGCGACCAGCACCCGGCGCGGCGGGCCGCGGAACGCGGCGTGCACGACGAGCACCAGCTCCGCGATGAGCTGGGATCCGCCGATCCCGGGGCTGCCGGTCAGGATCGCATACGGAAACGACAGCATCGCCACGGTCATCGCGGCGACCGGGAACCACGCGGCCAGCGGGAAGGACAGCGCCAGGACCACGACCGTCACGACCGCGCTCGGGCGGGTGTCCATGCCCCGCGGGTCGCCGTAGGCCTCGACGAGCGCAAGGGCGGTGAACAGCACGCCGGCCACGACGCCGACGACCAGCCACTGCCGCTGACCATGTGGTACGCGCACCGGGCCTCCTCTCGCCGCCGACGGTAGCGAGCGCGCGGCCACGGCGGCATCAGATCCGGGGACGACACCGCGTCCTCCCCGGGGAGGACCTCCGGCACCCGCCGTCGCCCCGGGGTCGCAGGCGCAGCGGCCCTGCACGCCGATCCGCCGGGCGCCGCACCGCCATAGCGTCTGCCCCACGCCGAAACACCGGCGCCGACAACCCGAGAGGATTCCAAAGCGATGTCCGATAACGCCACCACCACCGCCACCGGCACCACCCCGGCCCCGCTGCGCCGGCTCGCCGGCGGCGCCCTCATCCTGGCCCCGTTCGTCATGTTCGGTGGCATGCTCACCTCGCCGCCGCAGGCCGACGACACCTCGGCGGCGTACCTCAGCTCCCTCGCCGACGACTACGGCCTGTCCGTGCTGTCGGCGAACCTCCTGCACTACGCCTGGGTGCTCATCGCGCTCGGCGTGCCGGCCACGCTGACCCTGCTGCGCGGCCGGCGCGGCCGGACCCTCACCGCGGTCGGCGTCGCCCTGACCACGTTCGGCGCGATCCAGATGTCGGGCATGCTGCTGTCGGACTGGTTCACCGGCGCGATGCCCGGCGTGGTGCCGCTCGCCGACGCGGTCAAGGTGTTCGACACCGTGGCCACCGACCCGTCGCTGGTCGTGTGGCGCCTCACCGGCGTCGCCGGCGGGGTGGTCATGCTGCCGCTGCTCCTGGCCGGCCTGGCCCGCGCCGGCGTGGTCGGCTGGTGGACCGTGCCGGTGATCCTGACGCCGTTCGTGGCCGCCGCCATGCTGCCCGACGGGGTCGGTGCCGTGGTCGCGCTCGCCTGCTACGCGCCGCTCATGCTCCTCGGCGCCCGCCTGGTGCGCCGCACGGCCCCCGACGTCGTGCGCGCCGAGGCGTTCGCCACGGCCTGATCCCGGCGCCGCGCGGCGACGGGCTCACGGGCCGGCCCGACCGGGTCGGCGGCCGCGGCCGAGCCGGATCGGCTCGGTCGCGGCGGCGGCATCGGCCGGCTCACCCGGTCTCCGTGAGCACCCCGATGACCCGGTCGTTGGGCACGGTGCCCAGGCAGCGGGAGTCCATGGACACGCCGCGACTGTCGCCCATGACGAAGACATGGCCCGGTTCGACCGTCACCGGGCCGAACCGGCGCGAGAGGCACTGGGTCGCGACCGGCTCGGCGTCGATGGGAGAGTCCTCCCCGAGGTACGGCTCGTCCAGCGCGACCCCGTCGACCGTCACCCGGCCCTCGACGTCGCAGCACGCGATCACGAACCCTTCGACCGCCACCACCCGCTTCACCGACTCGTTGCCTGGGGAACCCCACGCCTCCGGGTTGCGGAAGACCACCACGTCGCCGGGCGTCGGTTTGTACGTGCCCGGCGCCACAACTCTCGCCACGAACGTCTGACCGGCCTTCAGCGCCGGCTGCATGGCGTTTGTGCTCGCCGTGTACCGCTTGGTCCGCGGCACCTCGGCCGCCGCGCAGCCGGCGAGCAGCGCCATCGCACACAGCAGGATCCGGGACCGCATCAGCGGAAGATACACGGCCGGCGCGGCCGGCGCCGTCCCCGCCACGATCAGCATGAGGCCTGACGGACGGCCAGGTGGCTATACCTGCCAGCAGGTATCAGCGGGTGCGGAAACCCGCAGGCGGAGAGTCCCGCTGGCGCCGAGGTTGTCCTCCAACGGTACGAGAGAACTTGGATGTAGGCATATTCGACACCCCCTTGAACAGGTGATCCCCATGACGACTTGCCCGGTTGAGCCGATGCTGAGCATGGCACTGTTCGTCTCCGACGTCTCCGCGTCCGGCGACCTGGACGACGCCACCGTTCGCGAGACCGTCCACCGCACGCTCGAACAGCTCGGCCCCGACGAGTGCTACGCCCGGGCCGCGGAGGTGTTCGGCGACCGTCCCGAGGTCGCACTGCCCAGGATCCAGTGGGCCCGCGAGCTGTGCGCCCGCGCCATGGCGCCCGCGCTGGCCGTCGCGGCCGCCTGACGGTCCACCCCCGGGCCCACCGGATGCGCTGCGGGCGCTTCGGTGGCGCCGGCCTCCTGCCACAGGCGGGCCGGCCCCAGCGCCTCGGACGGCACCGTCTCGCTGGGCTTCAGCACGACGGTGTCCCCGGCGAAAGCCAGGCCCAGTCAACAGGCCCAGTCAATAGGTCCAGCCCTGACGCGGCAGCATCGTTCATCCGTGTCGCAAGCACACGAACATCCCGACCCCACCGATTCCCCGCGCCGGCGGGCCCCCTGATCGTGTCGCCCTACTCGGCGTCACCTGACGACTTTGCCCGGACCCCGGGCTCCCACCCGAGACGCAGGGACAGCCGCGCGGTCGACTCAAGCAACGCGTCGCGGCAGGCCTCGAACTCGGCCTGAAACCGCTCCCTGGGACCACATACGCTGAATGCTCTGCTTCCGCCCGGACGAGGTCGACATCGTTGCGGAACTGGCGAAGGTGATCCTGGCTGGTCCGAGCAGACTGAGGGACACTGAAGGAGTGGCCACCTTGTCCCCTTTCGATCATATTTGGTCGCCCACTCAGGCGTGACCGGGGGTAGCCGGCCCCACGAGCCACTCCACCGCCGCTCAGGCGGATCACACGTCAGACGCGAAGCTCAGCTAGTCCATGGACAACCCACAGCGCCGTGGGTGAGGGAGGACAGCCGATGAACCGGCCTACGGCCACCCGGGTGCGCGCCGGCACCGCCGAACCCGCGGCCGAGGACGACGAGCTGGAGCAGTACGTGCCCGACGCGGAGCACCTGGTCGCGGAGGCCGTGGAGCTGGCGGCAGCCCAGGACGCCGGCCCCGAGCTGGTCGCGCGCTACTGGCACCTCGTGCCCGACGAGGAGCTCGCCAGCTGCCAGGTGGACCGGATGGTCGAGGCCACCCGGTCGCACCTGGAGCTGGCCCGGCAGCGGGTGCCCGGCGAGCTGAAGCTCCGGCTGGGCCTGAGCGTCGCAGGCGGCACGTCGCTGGAGATCATCACCGACGACATGCCGTTCCTTGTCGACTCGGTCACCAGTGCGCTGTCGTCGCGCGATCTCGATGTGAACCTGCTGGTTCACCCGCTGGTTGTGGTGCGCCGCCAGCCGCTGGGTGCGCTGGAGGAGGTCCGGGT
>NZ_JBFAIC010000080.1:0-44611 GCF_040654515.1 Dactylosporangium sp. NPDC050688 | reverse complement strand
ACAACATGATCCACAAGAGCTACGGGCATCTATCAATCAGGGTCCACAATGGAGTCCTGCCGGGCAGTCAGACCCCCACCAAGTTCGAAGACCCGCCATGGTTCTCTCGCCGGATTGCCTGTTGGCGCCCATGTCGAAATGTGCGCACGGCCCGTGGCCGGCTCCGCGCACCGAATCGCTCCGCACGTCACCCAGATCGATCACGGCTTCCCAGCATTTCGCCTCGAACAGCGAAGATGCCAGCCCAGCCGGCCAGGCAGTGCCATGCAGGGCGCTGCCGCGCGGGCCCTCTTGCGCAGTCGATAGTGTCAGCGGCTGCCGCCGTGGGCGGCCTAAAATCTGAGCGTGGTCGCATCTTCGGGCTTGGCAGCGATGGTCCGGTATGGGGCCGGAAAGAATCCGGTCCTGCGACTCGCGCTGCATACGCTCTGGGGCCAGAAGTGCTACTGGTGCAATGCGCCGAAGGACTACAACGACACCCAAATCGACCACATCATTCCACGCTCGCAGTGTGCCACCGACCGGGCCGCGCTGTTGCATGCATGCCGCCTGCCCGCCGACTTCGATGTCGACGACCCGCGGAATCTTGCACCCATTTGCGCGCCATGCAACGGGTCGGCCGGCAAGGGCGCCGCTGATCTCAGCGATACCCCGATGCTGTTGCGTAAGCTGCGCCAAGCCGACGCCTTGCGTCCGAAGGTCATCCAGATGGTGACGGAGTTCGGCAACAGTCGCAGGACCGCCGAGAGCCTTCTCAGGGCTATCGAGACCGACCTGAACGACCCGCGCGCACGTGCCGCTTTCACGGCCCACGCCCCCGGTGTCGTGCAGAAACTTGCCATGCTCGACGAGAGCTTGGCCGACTACCACACGTCCCGGATCGTGGAGTTCGCGCTGGGCCTCAGCGAACCGCTCGAGGTGGAGCTGCTACTCAACGCTCGGGGCCGGACGACGCTGACGATCGTTGAAGACGTGTACGGCCGCCCGGTGATCGAGGTGCTGGGCGAGGGTCTGCCGACGCTCATCGAGCTGGCCCAGGCCCGAGCCCAGGCGGAGTTCAACGACGAGTCGGCCGAAGGTGGCCCCATGTACGCCGGCCCTCCAACGACGCACTTCGTGGAGATCCAGATCGACGCCGTGGACTTCGACCGGCAGGGCCCGATCCTGGACGTCTCATTCGCCGGGACCTTCACCGGCAGCTACTCGCTGTCCGTGGTGCAGGACAGCATGGACGGGATCGGGCTGGACGAACTACAAGGCGACGTCGAACTGACCGGGCGGTTCACGTTGCGGGCCACCTGGGACGGGCCCACCAACGACGGTGCACCCGACATCGTCGACTGTGACGAGGCGACATGGGATGTCGAGGGATACCTCACCAGGTGACGACGCTGCGAGACGCCGCAGCGCAGTTGTTGAGCGCCCGTGCTCGCTGGCTGTGTGTATGACAGCGGACCGCCGCCTACACTGATCAGTGTCCAACGGCTGGTGCTGAAGATCGGATAGCCGCCATGCATGGAGGATCAGAGGTGCGGACGTCGCCGCTGGAGATCCTCCTCGTGGAAGACGACCCAGCGGACGTCGCCCTCATCGAAGAAGCCCTCGCCACGCAACGTGTACCGCTACGGACGCATCATGTCGCCGACGGAGCCGACGCCCTAGCGTTCTTGCGCGGCCTCGAGCCATTTCCGGACGCGCCACGCCCCGACCTGATCCTGCTCGATCTGAACATGCCCCGCGTCGACGGCCGCCAGGTCCTCGCAGAGGTGAAAGCCGACGACGCGCTTAAGGGGGTGTCTCACTTGGTGAGGTTGTGGCCTCGGGCATGATGTGCTGTTTGTGGCGGATGTTGTCGAGGACATGATCCAGACCTGGGCGCCGGACGACCTGTGGCAGGTCGCGCAGCCGTTGATTCCGGTTGCTGCGAAACGACCTCAGGGTGGTGGGAAGCGCCGGGCGGACGACCGGACGGTGCTGGCCGCGATCGCGTACATGGTGCAGGCAGGCTGCTCGTGGCGGAAGCTGCCCGCAGTGTTCTTCGGGGTCGCCCGGCCGACGGTGCACCGCCGGTTCACCGAATGGACCAAGTACGGGCTGTGGGAACAGATCCACCACGAGCTGCTGCACCGCCTGCAGGTCGCCGGTGGGATCGACTGGACCCGGGCGATCGTCGACTCGATCAGTGTCCGCGCGGTGAAAAGGGGGACCTGACCGGGCCAAACCCGGTCGACCGCGGCAAACCGGGCTCGAAGATCCACGTCCTGTGTGACCGGCGCGGGATTCCGCTGCAGGTGCTGATCTCCGCGGCGAACACCCCCGACGCGCAGCTGTTGTTCCCATTGCTGGACGCGTTCACGCCGGTTCGCGGGCGGTGCGGTCGGCCTCGCCGCCGCCCGGAGAAGCTCCATGCGGACAAGGCCTATGACCAGCAGGCGATCCGGGCCGAGGTCAAACGCCGCGGTATCCGGGTCCGGATCGCCCGCAAGGGCGTGGAGTCATCCGAGCGGCTGGGCCGGCACCGGTGGGTCGTCGAGTCGTGCCTGTCCTGGTTCATGAACAACCGCCGGTTAACCCGCCGCTATGAACGCAAAGCCGAGCACTTCCAAGCCTTCGCCGACCTCGCAGCCATCCTCATCTGCCACCGACGACTCACCAAACTCACCAAGTGAGACGCCCCCTAAGGCGGTCTCCCAGGGTGCGGAGGCGCCTCAGGATCGGTCATTTGTCGTCCGGCTGCGCAGGTCGGTCGAACTGGTGGAAGTCCCCGAACCGTCCGCGGTAGTACACCAGTGGACGCCCCGGACGGGCCTGCACCGTCACCACCTCCGCGAGGTACACGCGGTGCGTGCCGCCCTCGGTCTCGCCGACCACCCTGCACTGCAGCGTGGCCAGCGCGCCGCAGAGCACCGGCAGGCCGAGGTCGCCAATACTCAGCCGCATCCCGGCGAACTTGTCCCCGCCCTTGCGGGCGAAGCGGTGCGCGAGGTCCGCCTGGTCGGCCGCGAGCAGGTTGACCGCCAGCACGCCCGTGCGGGCCACCGCCCGGCCGGTGGCGGAGTCTGCGTGCAGGCACGCCAGCAGCATCGGCGGGTCGGCCGAGAGCGAGCACAGCGCGCTGACCGTCGTGCCGTACGCCTGCCCCGCCTCGGACGTGGTCAGCACCGCGACGCCGCTGGCGAAGTGGCCGATCACCTGCCGGAAGCGCAACGGGTCGACGGCCGGGCGGCCGGCCGTCGAGGGCCGTGGCGGCGTCATGGGCGCCCCGGGTCGTCGCGGGCGGTCAGCAGCGCCGCGGTCCGTGCGTCCGGGTCCGCGGCCGCCATGGCCGTCAGGATGCTGCGGTAGTCGGTGACCAGCCGGTCGGCGAGCGCCGCGTCGTACTGCCGCGGGTCGTACCCGAGATATCCGTGCAGCTCCGGGCCGCCGTCCAGGATCGACAGCGCCAACGGGAACTCGGTGTCCTTGGCGTGGATCGGGTACGGCTCGTCGGTCGTTGCGGCCAGGACCGTGTCGCCGCGGTGGAAGCTGTGCAGCGCGAACAGCGCCGTGATCGGGTAGGCGGTGCGCAGGTCGGTGTGCGGGTCCGCGGCGGTGAGCAGGTCTTCGATGGTCGCGGCCTGGTGCGCGAACGCGTCGGTGACGGCGGCGCCGACGCGGGTGAGGAGGTCCGCGACCCGTTCGTCGGCGTCCATCACGAGCCGCAGCGGCATGATCGTGACCAGGTAGCCGACCACGCGGGCCAGTTCCGGGCGGGACCGGTTCGCCGCGGGCGAGCCGATCAGCAGGTCCCGGCCGCCGCCGTGCCGGGTGAGCAGCAGCGCGTAGGCCGCCAGCATGACGGTGAACAGGGTGAGGCCGAGGTCAGCGGCGTACCGGCGCAGGCGGTCGGCGACGCCGGGCGCCACGTCGAACCCGTGCCGCACCCCGGTGCCGGCCACCGGATCCGATCGGGTCGGCGGCAGTGGCGGCGACGCGACGGCCCGCAGGACGCCGCTGCGGTCGGCGAAGTCCAGGTAGCGCTGCAGGTGTTCGCCGCGCAGCCAGGAGCGCCGCCAGTCGACGACGTCCACGAGGTGCAGGTCGACCGGGGGCAGGCCGGCCTCGTCGCCGTCGACCCGCGCCCGGTACACCGCGGCGAGCTCGGCGGCGATCACCCGCAGCGACCAGCCGTCGGCGACGATGTGGTGCACCGAGAGCACGAGCACGTGCTCGGTCGGGGCGCACCGCACCAGCCACAGGCGCAGCAGCGGCCCGGTGCGCAGGCACATCGGCCTCGTGGCCTCCGCGTCGACCATCCGCCGGATGTCGGCCTCGGTGAACGGGGGACCGCCGGGCGGTGGTTCGCGCAGCACCACCTCCGGGGGCAGGTCGGCGTGGAGGCGTTGCCGGACCTGGCCGCCGGCCTCCGCGAACGTCGTGCGCAGCGCCTCGTGCCGCCGGCTGACGACCCGGGTCGCGTGCCGCAGCGCGACGAGGTCGATCGGACCGCGCAGCCGTCTGCTGAGGGTGATGTTGTACGCGATGCGGGGCCCGGCCTGGTCCAGCAGCCACAGCCGGTGCTGCGCCGGTGTGACGGGGTGGTCTGGACCCCGGGAGGTGCGCACCAGCGGTGGCAGGCCCGCCTCGACGGCCCGGCGCCGGCGGTGCTGTGCCCAGCTCATGGCGTGGCCGGTCCCGCGAACACCGCCCGCCGGTTCTTGGCGTACAGCCGGTCGCGCATCGAGCCGGTCCACTGCCGGGGCCGCCCGGCGTCGCCGCCCGCCGAGTGCAGGAACTCCTCGTCGATGCGGCCGGTCAGGCCGAGGTCGGCGACCGTGGTGGTGGCGAAGGTCCGGTCCAGGTGCTCGAGCACCCAGCACACCGGGTCGAGGACGCCGAACCGCTCCAGCGCCTGGACGAAGTCCGGCTGCCGCAGCTGCTCGCGGTGCCGTTGCCACAGCCGCAGCACGTCGCCGAACTTCATCAGGTCGACGTCCTGCTCCTTCTCCAGCCACCACTCGACCCACGCCTCGCGGAACAGGTGCAGCACCGTGTCCAGGAACCGGTACGGCGCACCGGCCCGGGTCAGGGTGCCCATGCCCGGAACCTCGTAGCGTTCGATGCTATCGAACACCGGCTCGATCGGCACCTGGTACACGGACCTTGCCCAGGTGAGGCTGTTGGCGTAGTCGACCTCCAGGACCGGGACCAGCGGATCGTCGGTCCGCAGGCTCTGCGTGGGCAGGTGGTCGGGGTTCAGCCGGTACTTCATCAGTTCGGTCCGGTCGAACGGCACCACGACACCCTCGTCGAAGTCGTAGAGCCCGCAGACGTATCCCAGCCCGGGCATGAGATCGGCGGCGGCCTGCCGCTGGTCGGGCCGCACCAGCAGGTCGATGTCGCCGAGCCAGCGGCTGCCGTTGCCGCCGTAGAGGTCGACCTCATACGCGGCGCCCTTGCGGGTGAGCACGTCGATGCCGGCCGCCTGCAGCGCTGTGACGACGCGGTACACCTCGCCGTACCAGACGCCGCGGCGGTGCCGGTTCAGCGCCAGGACCGACCGCAGGTGCTCCGACACCCGCATCGGCACGGCGTCGTGCAGGCGCTGCTCCTCCAGCAACGAAGCCACCATGGGCAGCATCCGGTGCCGCAGGGCGTGCTCGACCAGTTCACCCCAGTCGAGTCCGGCCCGCACGAGCCGGGCGGCGGCCGTGGCGCGCTGCGCCGGGCCGGTGCCCCGGGCCAGTGCCTCCAGCAGTGCCCACTCCGGTCCGCGATCGGCGGCGCCGTCGGGCGCGCTCATCGCTGCTGCGCCCCGGTCGACGCGGTGACCAGCCGCTCGATGGCCTGCTCGAGGTCCGCGACCGTGCCGAAGGTGGCGTCGGTGAGCATGCTGTCGGGGAACTCGATGTCGAAGGTGTCCTCGAGGTCGAGGACCAGGTTCACCGAGCGCAGCGAGTCCAGTCCGAGGTCGACGAGGCGGGCGTCGGGCACGAGCGGTTTCGCGTTCTCGATCGGCAGATGGGACCGGAGGATCTGGTGCACCTTGTCCCGGAGGTCGATGGCTGTCATGTCCTGCCTTTCCGTCATGCTATGGACGCGGACCGGACCACTTCGCGATGAAGCGCTCGCGTTCCTCGTCCAGGTAGAAGTGCCGGGCGTAGCGGGAGCTGTAGATGCGTCGGCAGACCGGCTCGGGCAGCCGCACCCGGCTGACCACCTGGCGGTAGATGTCCTCGGTGTAGACCGACTGCAGCTTGTCCGGCGCGCGGGAGCTGGCGTGGCGCAGCGGGACCCGCACGCCGAGGAAGTCGCTGATCGTCTCCGCGCCGTGGCTGTCGAGGTCCTCGGTGCGCAGCACCAGGACCTCGAGGTCACCGCGGCGCAGCCGCACGCATCCGGCGGTGTGGTCGAACGGCTGGGCGAAGACGTCCACGCCGAGTGCCGCCTTGAGTTCGACGTCGAACCATGTGCAGGTGTAGTTGCGGTGCTCGTCGAAGGACAGGAACTGCGCCGTGGCGGCCCGTGCGGCGCGGCGCGGTGTGCGGTCGTCGCCGACGATCTGGGGGTGCAGCACGTCGACCATCTGCAGGTAGGCGGAGACGTCGCGGGCGACGGGCTCCCGCACGAGGGTGATCACCTTCCAGGGCGGGACGCCGACGGTACGCAGGGTCTCGCGCAGCCGGTCGACGGTCTGCTCGTGGGGCAGCGGCACCGAGGTGCGCAGGTTGGCGTACAGCCGCCGGGCCCGGGCCACGCCCTCGTCGGAGAGATAGTGCGTCTTGTAGACGGGAACGGGCAGCCGCGCCTCGCGCAGGGTGCGGTGGACGGTAGACGAGCCGACCTTGCCCATCTGGTACACGACGACTCCGGACGCCTGGGACACGAGCTGTCACCTTCCTGCGCTGTGCACGGGCCCGCGGCCGGGCCGCACGCGGGGCGGCGGGTTCGCCGGGTCATCAGGCCGCGGGGACGCCGTCGAGATACGGCCGGAGCATGGTCGCGATCCGGGCGGCCCCTTTCGCCTCCATGATCACGAAGTGGCCGAGGCCGACGAAGTGCGTCCGCACCGCCGGCGCCACCGTGCTCCAGCCGAGGTCGGCCGGTGCGCCCTCGTCGGTCGGTGTCTCGCGGGCGCTGCGGATGAGCACGACCGGCCCTGAATACGGACCCGGCTGATATTCGGCGACGGCGGTCAGCGTCCCGGCCACGGTTTCGTAGATGCTCTCCAGCCGCGCGATCGGGAAATCCGGTCCGATGACCTCCTGCCGGACCGCCACGTCGAAGATGGCACGCAACGTCTGCTCGCGGTCGAGGCCGTCGAACGCGCCGTCGGGCACGTCGACCTTGAGCGCGAAGTCGGCCAGTGCGGTGTAGGGCAGCTGCGCGGTGTCGAACGGCGGGTACGTGAACTCCGTGTCGATCAGCACCACCAGCGGCGGCGCCGCACCCCGCTGGGCCAGCAGCCGGGCGGTCTCGAAGGCGATCGTGCCGCCGAGGGAGTAGCCGACCAGGCGGTAGGGTGGTCGTGGCTGGACCCGCAGGATCTGCTCGGCGTAGGTGCGCGCCATCTGCGGAATGGACCGTTGTGCGAGTGCGCCGTCGAACAGGCCGAGGGCCTGCAGCCCATACACCGGCTGCCGGTCACCGAGCAGCCGGGCGAGGGAGAAATATCGTGCCACGCTGCCGCCGAGGGGATGGAAACAGAATATCGGAGGCTCATCGCCGCCGTGTCGAATGGTCACCAGCGGCGTCGGCTCGGTGGTTGCCGAACCTCGCATGAGCATCGCCAGTCCGGCGATGGTCGGCGCCTGCAGAACGGCGGCAAGTGGAATGTCGTAGCCGAACTCCGATTTGATTCTGGACAGCACCTGCAGGGCCATCACGGATGTGCCGCCGACGTCGAAGAAATTGTCGTGCACGCCGACTTCGGCGACGCCGACGATGTCGGACCAGATGTTTCGCAGTTGTCGTTCCACGCCGTATCTCGGGCCGACGTATGTCCGTTGTGCAGGCCGCATGGCATCATTCACTGACAGCGCCCTCCCCGTTTGGTTACTTCTCCGCGACGACCGCCAGGCGGGTGTCGAGGCCGACCCGGCCGCCGGCGAGCCCGCCGTGCACCCGGATATTCTTGAAACCGGCGGCGGTCAGCATGCCGACCAGTTCGGTCACCGAGTAGATCCGGATCCGCGACGTGTAGGACCGGCGCTCGGCACCGTCGGCCGGGTAGCCGTGCTCGGTCACCAGCATGCCCTCGACCACGTCGAAGGTGCGCGATTCCCGCAGCGCAACGGCTTCCTCCGGCGCCGCGGTGCCGGCACCCTCGGCGTCTTCGGCGGCTTCGCGCATCTTGCGGGCGATCTGGTCGCGATGCGCGGTCTCGATCAGGACCGCTCCGCCGGGTCGCAGCAGACGGTGAAACTCGCGAATCGCCGCCGAGTCTCCATCGGTACCACAGAAGCCGATCGAGGTAAAGAGGTTCACGATACAATCGAAGCTTTCCGAAGAAATTCCGGTCTGCCGATAATCGGCCACCGTCCAGTGCTCCTGCACTCCCGTCCGGCAGCGCGCCTCGGCAATCATTGCCGCAGAACTGTCGACGCCGTGGACCCGGTAGCCGAGCTCCGCCAGTGCTGACGAATGCCTGCCGAATCCGCAAGGAATATCAAGAACATCCGCCGGCGGCGACATGCCGACCAGACTCATGGCGGCCACTACCTCCGCCTGGGACGCCGCTTTTCCTTGACGCGGCAAATATTTGCGCATATACTGCTCGACGACATCTTTCCCCCATGATCCTTCAAGCACCGACATTACGGTACACGAAGGCGGCGGGCAGCGACAAGACTAACACATCTTCCGATGTGTCAACACGCGAAGATCGTCGATCATCAACTGCGGCAGCCAATCCGCAGCGCTTTACAATCCATTGACACTCGTGTAGACCCGAAAGGGTTGAGCAACAGCCGGATCACGGGGGTGCATCGGTGAATCTTGACTTTGATCGTCCATTGTCGACAGTCTCCGAACCGCGCTACACGGGGTTCGCACCGATCGCCTCCTGCCACTGGCAGGGCCTCGCAAACATCCTCGCCTGCCACCCCGTCGCCGAGCCGCTGCGATGGCTCGGCGCCTCCTGGGGCGCCCGGTGGCACGGCGACGGCATCCTCTACGGCGGCGGGCGCTGGGCCCGGCAGCTGCACACCATCACCGGCATCGACGTCGTCCAGCACACCGCACCCGACGGCCCGGCCGCGGCAGCACTCGAGCTCGACCTGACCCGCCGCGGCACACCGTTCGTCGCCGAGGTCGACGCCTTCCACCTCCCGTCGCCCTACCAGGGCCGGGAGCACGTCGTGCACACCGTCATCGTCACCGACCGCGGCGCCGAGCACGCAACCATCGTCGACTCCACCAACAACCCGCGGCCGGTGCGGCTCACCATCGACGCCTACCAGCAGATGCGGTCATCACCCTGCGAAGGACGCACCGAACCGTTCAAGCTCTACGCCCCCAGCGGCGCCCGCACCGCCCGCCAACCCACCGCCGCCGTCGTCCTCGACGCCGTCGTCACCGACCTCACCACCCACGCGGCCGCCGACCTGGCCGCCATCCGGGCGTTCACCGACGCCCACGAGACCGGCAGCACCCCGGTCAACGTCTGCCGCCCCGCCGCCGAACGCTTCCAGGCCGCGCTGCTGTTCGACTGGCTCGCCGAGCACGACCAGCCCGGCGCCGCCGGCACCGCCCGGACGCTGCGCGAGCTCAGCGACGCCTGGTACCTCGTCCACATGCTCACCACCCACCCGGCGAGCACGACGGCCCGGCACCGCCGGCGCGTGACCCGGCTGCTGCACGACGCCGGCTACGGCGAGGAGCGCCTCCTCTCGACGCTCCTCGCACCTGCACGCCTCCGCACAGGAAAGGGACCCACACGGTGATCGAAGACATCCGGCAAGTGCTGCGCGAGCACGGCAACCTTCCCGTCGACGTCGAGACCGTCGACGTGACCGACGACCTTTACCGCGCCGGGCTGACGTCGCACGCCAGCGTCAACGTCATGCTCGCCCTCGAGGAACACTTCGACGTCGAATACCCCGACCGCATGCTCACCCGCGGCGCGTTCTCCTCGATCGAGACCATCCGGCACGGCCTGACCGAGCTGCTGGAGACCGCGTGAGCGCGGGCACCACCGTCGGCGTCCGGACACCGGCGGGGCACCTGCTCGACCGGGCCCGCACCGTCGCGCAGACGGCCGCCGCCCACGCCGACGACGTCGACCAGCTCGCCCGGTTCCCGCACGAGGCGGTCGCCGCCATGCGCACCCACCGGCTGCTGTCCGCGTGCGCCCCCACCGCCGACGGCGGCGACGGCGCCGCCCTGCCGGACCTGCTCGCCGTGGCCGACACCCTGGCCCGCGCCTGCGCCTCGACCGCGATGATCTGGGCGATGCACCAGATCCAGCTCGCCTGCCTGACCCGCCACGGCCACACCCCCGCGCTGCGCGCCGTCACCCGGGACGTCTGCACCGGGCAGCTGCTGCTCGCGTCCGCGACCTCCGAGGTCGGCACCGGGGGCGACCTGCGCTCCAGCATCGCCGCCGTCGAGACACACCCCGCGGGCCGGCGCATCACCAAGCAGGCCGCGACGGTCTCCTACGGCGCCCACGCCGACGGTGTCCTGGCCACCCTGCGCCGGTCCCCCGACGCCGCACCCGGCGACCAGGTCCTCGTCCTGCTGCTGGCCGCGGAGACGACACTGGAGCCACTGTCCGGATGGGACACCCTCGGGATGCGCGGCACCTGCAGCGGCGGCTTCACGCTGCGCGCCGACGTCGACGCCGAACGCGTCCTACCGGACCCGTTCGGCGACATCGCCGCCCAGACCATGGTCCCCTACTCCCACCTGCTGTGGTCGGCGTGCTGGCTCGGCCTCGCCGACGCCGCGCTCGACCGGGCCCGGCAGAGCCTGCGCCGCCGGGCCCGCAAGAGCCCCGCGGACGCCGCCCCCGCCGTCAGCCGCCTCGCGCACGTCGCGTCCCGCCTCGCCGTGACCCGCTCAGCCGTCGACGCCGCCGCCCGCCACCACACCGAGCCGCACACCGCCGAGCAGGCCGGCAGCTGGCCGACCGCCGTCGGACTCAACGAGATCAAGTACGCCGCCTCCCAGACCGCCGTCGAGGTCACCCTCGAGGCCCTGCATCTGTGCGGCTTCGCCGGCTACCAGGAACGCTCCGCGCTCAGCGTCGCCCGCCACCTCCGCGACGCCCTGTCCGCGCCGCTCATGATCTCCAACGACCGGCTCCTGTCCACCAACGGCGCCATCCTCGTCAGCGGCAAGACGATCGACCGGCCGTGGTGACCTCGCACGTGCCCCTGCCCGACGGTTCGACAACCAGCCCGCTGACCCGATGGCACCTGCTCGCGACCGCCCCGGACGAGCTCGCCGACCCGACGCAGCTCCCCCGGGACGGATGGCTGCCGGCGCCGGCGCCCGGCACGGTCACCCATGCCGCCCGGACCTGGCCGGAGCCCGCACGGACCCGCATGGCCGGCCTGCTCGCCGACCCGGACGAGCACGACTGGTGGTTCCGCTGCACTCTCCCCCCGACCACCCGCACCGGCACCGCCCTGCTGCGGTTCCACGGGCTCGCCAGCGTCGCCGACATCTGGGTCGGCGCCCGCCACGTCCACCGCACCGACAACATGTTCCGCGCCTACGACGTGCCGCTCGACGAGCACCCGCCCACCGCACCGGCCGACGTCGTGATCTGCTTCCGGTCCCTCGCCGCGCTCCTGCGCCGCCGCCTGCCCCGCCCGGCCTGGACCACCCGCCTCGTCACCCAGCAGCAGCTGCGCTGGCACCGCACCACCCTGCTCGGTCGCATGCCCGGCTGGTCGCCCGGCCCGCCACCGGTCGGACCGTGGCGCCCCGTCGAGCTGGTCCAGCACAGCACCGTGGACGTCGCGACGCCCCGCCTGACGTGCCGCCTCGAGGACGGCGACGGCATCGTGGAGTTCCAGGCCGCGGTCCGGCCGCTCGGCGGCCACCGGCTGACCGGCGCGCACCTGCACGTCGGCGACCACCGCGGCACCCTGCGCATCGAGGACGGCCGGATCGCCGGGGAGGTCCGCGTGCCGGACGCCCGGCGCTGGTCCCCGCACACCCACGGCGAGCAGCCCCGCTACCCCGCCGAGGTCGAGCTCGTCCTCGACGCCCGCACCAGCCGATGGCCGCTGCCGGCGGTCGGCTTCCGCAGCGTCACGCTGACCGGCGCCGGCGGCACGTTCCCCATCGCCCACAACGACACCGACGTGTTCTTCCGCGGCGGCTGCTGGACACCGCTCGACCCGGCCCGCCTCGCCGCGAGCCCGCAGGAGCACCGCGACGCCCTCCGGGCACTGCGCGACGCCGGCGGGAACATGGTGCGCGTCTGCGGCCCGTTGACCTACGAGTCCGACGCCTTCTACGACGCCTGCGACGAGCTGGGCATCGCCGTCTGGCACGACTTCATGTTCGCGAACATGGACTACCCGGTCCACGACCCCGCGTTCCGTGCCTCGATCCGCGCCGAGGCCGTCCAGGTCCTCACCGCCCTGGCCCCGCACCCGTGCGTCACCGTCCTGTGCGGCGGCAGCGAGGTCGCCCAGCAGGCGACCTTCGCCGGGGCGGGGCCGGACGGACGGATCAACGCATGGTTCGCCGAGGAGCTGCGCGACCTGTGCGCCGCCCACCTGCCCGGCGTCCCCTACTGGCCGTCCAGCCCCAGCGGCGGTGCCCTGCCGGTCCACGTCGGCGCGGGCGACGCCCACTACTACGGCGTCGGCGCGTACCTGCGCGACCTCAGCGACGTGCGGGTCAGCCGGGTCCGGTTCGCCAGCGAGTGCCTCGCCTTCGCCAACATCCCCGAACCCCGCTCCATGCAACGGTTCTTCGGCCCCCGCACCCCCGCCGTACACGACCCGCGCTGGAAGGCCGGCAGCCCACGCGACAGCGGCGCCGGGTGGGACTTCGACGACGTCCGCGACGAATACCTGCGACGGCTGTTCCGAGTCGACCCCCTCCAGGTCCGCTACCGCGACCCGGACCGGTACGCAGCGCTCGGCCGGGTCACCACCGGCGAGCTGATGGCCCGCGTCTTCGCGCTCTGGCGGGCGCCCGCCGACCCCTGCGGCGGCGCCCTCGTCTGGTTCTGGCGCGACATCGTCCCGGGCGCCGGCTGGGGCGTCGTCGACGCCGACGGCGTGCCGAAGGCCGCCTACCACTACCTGCGCCGGGCCTGGCGACCGACCGCCGTCCACCTCGAGGACCGGGGCCTGGACGGGCTGTGGGTCGTCGCCGTGCACGAGCGCCGCGAACCGGTGGACGCCACCGTCCGCGTCGCGCTGTACCCGGACGGCGGCACCGCGTCCTCGGCCGTCGAACGGCGTGTCCGGCTCGCCGCGGACACCCCGTTCGAGCACTCCGTCGACGCCCTGTTCGGCGCGTTCCGGGACCTCACCGCCGCCTACGGCTTCGGACCGCCGCCGGTGCAGGCGGTCCTGGCCGAGCTCGTCGGGCCCGACGGCGAGGTCCTCGCGGAGGACTGCTACCTGCCGGGCGGTCCCCCGGCCGACCGCCGCAACGACCTCGGACTCACCGTCACCACCAGCATCGACACCGGCGACGGCGATGACAATGGCGATGGCGATGGCGATGGCGATGGCAGCGGCACGATGGTGCTGCACGTCGCCGCCGAACGACTCGCCTACGCGCTGCACATCGACGTCGCCGGGTTCGCACCCGACGACAACTACTACACCGTCCTTCCGGGCCGCCGCCGCAGCATCCGGCTGCGCCGCACCGGCGGCCGCGCCGGCACGGTCGGCCGGGTCGAAGCACTCAACGCCGACGGGCCGGTGTCCTTCGCCCTCACCGCCGCCGACGCATGACCGGCGCTCCCCCAAGCACAGACGATCGGAGCAGAGCATGACCGCGACCACCCACCAGCTGACCGGTGCCATCCCCGCGTCGTTCCCGGCGCCGCTGCGCGACGACGGCATCCTCCTGCCCGCGTCCACCGGCCTCTACGGCTGGGACCACCGCCTGGAACAGGTCTTCGACGGTCTGGCCGGCGCGCTCACCGGCACCGGCCGCCGGTCCGCCACCCGCGTGCTGCGGTTCCCGCCGCTGCTGAGCCGGCCGGTGTTCGAACGGTGCGAGTTCGCCGACTCGTTCCCCCACCTGGTCGGGTCGGTGCACGCCTTCCACGGCGGCCGCCGCGAGCACCAGCAGCTCAAGAGCGCGGTCAGCAGCGGCGCGGACTGGGGCGATCTCATGGCCCTCAGCCAGTACGTCCTCACGCCCGCGGCCTGCTACCCGGTCTACCCCTTCTACACCGGCACCCTGCCCGCCGGCGGCGTCGAGGTCGACGTCCTCGGCCACTGCTTCCGCCACGAACCGTCCGACGAGGCGGGCCGCCTCGTGTCGTTCCGCCAGCGCGAATTCGTCCGCCTGGGCACCCCGGAAGAGGTCGCCGACTGGGTCACCGGGTGGCACAGCCGGGCGTTGGCGTTCGTCCGGCAGCTCGGCCTCGACGCGCACGCCGAGGTGGCCTCCGACCCGTTCTTCGGCGCCTCCGGCGGCAAGCTGCTCGCCGCCAGCCAGCAGGAGCAACAGCTCAAGATGGAGATCATCGCCCCGATCGGCGACGGACACCCGGTCGCGGTCGCCTCCTGCAACTCCCACCGCGACCACTTCGGGCGGGTCTTCGGCATCCACACCGCGGACGGCGGCATCGCGCACGCCGCCTGTGTCGGCTTCGGTCAGGAGCGCCTCGCGTTCGCCCTCGTCGCCGCCCACGGCGCGGACCTCGACGCCTGGCCCGACCACGTCCGCCGCGCACTGTGGAACACGCCGGACGCACCGCAGCCGACCGCCGACCGATGACGTCCAGACCCGACAACGCAGCGGTGCCGCAACCGACGACGTCCGGACCCGACAACGCAGCCGACCGGCGACCGACGACAGCCGGACCCGACAAAGCAGCCGAGCCGCAGCCGACGACAGCCGGTCGCGGCAAGCTGGTCCGGGACCGTATCCCGCACCTCATCAGCGCCGACGGCGGCGTCGCGCTCACCCGCGTCGCCGCCGCCGGCGAGCACCTGCCCCTGCTGCGGGACAAGCTCGCCGAGGAGGTCGCCGAGTTCCTCGACGGCAACGACGTCACCGAACTCGCCGACATCCTCGAGGTCGTCTACGCGCTCGCGGCGGCGCTCGGCACCGACGCCGGCGGCCTCGACCGCATCCGCCCCGCCAAACTGGTCGAGCGCGGCGGATTCGGCGAGCGGCTGGTGCTGACCGGGGTCATCCCGGCGGAGCCGGCGCGCGGGTCAGGGCCGCCCTGACGACTCCTCCAGCCGGTCCGGCGACGCCGCACCGGCAGCCTCGGCGTCCCCGGTGGGGCGCTGCGGCAGTGGCCGCCCGAGGTCCCGGGCCAGCAGCACGGTGGCGGCCAGGACCACGCAGCCGGCGATGACGAACAGCGGACGCAACCCCACCGGCCCGACCGCCACGGCGGCGATGAGCGCGCCGAGCGGCACCGCACCGGCGCTGAGCATCCGTACCGCCGCCGACGCCCGACCGAGGACCGCGTCGGGCACCACCCGCTGCCGGATGGACACCGTCACCACGTTCCACAGCATCGAGGCCAGCCCGAACAGCAGCACCGACACCGCCGCCGCCCAGACGGCGGCAACGGCACCGAGCAGGATCAGCACGCCGCCGACCAGCAGTGCCGACATCATCAGCGTCGCCCGGTCCGACAGACGTGCCCGCAGCATCGGCGCCGCCAGCGCACCGACCATCGCACCGACGGCCAGCAGCGCCATCAGCATCCCGTAGCCGCGGCTGCCGAGCCCGAGCGGGCCGGTCGCGTAGACGACGAACACGGCCAGCACCATCCCGCTCAGCACGTTGATGATGAGCAGGATCGTGGACTGCGCGCGGATCGCCGGGTGACCGAACGTCCACCGCAGGCCCGCCAGCACCTCACCACCGGAGACCCGCGGCCGGCCGGTGCCCTGCGACGCCGGCCCTGCAGCCGACCCTGTCGCCGACCCTGTCGCCGCGCCCATTGCCAGGATCAGCACCGCCGACGCCGCGAAGGACACGCCGTCCAACGCGAACGGCAGCCCGTGGGCGACGGCGAACAGGAACCCGGCCGCCGCGGGACCGACCAGCTGCATCGTCAGGACCTGCACGCTCATCAGCCGGCCGTTGGCCCGGTCGAGACCGTCGGGACCGACGACCGACGGCAGATAGGCCGCCGACGCGCTGCTGAACAGGGTGTGCCCGGTGCCGACCGCGAACGCGAGCGCGCACAGCAGCGCCACGTGCTGCGCACCGAGGAAGACCATCGCGGCGAACCCGGCCGTGAACAGGGCGCGCACCGAGTCCACCGCCCACATCAGCCGCCGGCGGTCGGTGCGGTCCACCACGAGACCGGCGCCCAGCCCGAACAGCAGCCACGGCAACGACCCGGCGGCGGTCACGTACGCCACCGCCGCCGGGTCGCCGCCGGAGCTGTACGCCGCCAGCAGCGGCAGGGCGGTGAGCCGCAGACCGTCACCGAACCCGCTGACCGCCGTGGCGAGCCAGAATCTGGTGAACCGCCGCGGCAACGGTGCCCGGTCAGCCTTCCCGCTCTTCGACATGCGTACCGACCTGCTCATCGTCCTCCTCCAGGTATCCCCGCTCCAGCACCGCGGCCAGCGCGGACGGGGTGGGCTGTTCGAACACCAACCGCAGCGGCAGCCGCACCCCGGACGTCTCCTCGACCCGCGCGACCAGCTGCATGGCCAGCAGTGAATGCCCGCCGAGATCGAAGAAGTTGTCGTTGATGCCGACCTGGAACGGGTCCATGCCGAGCAGGTCCGCCCACAGGTGCGTCATCTGCCGTTCGCGCGCCGTGGCCGGTGCGACCAGCTCGCCGCCGAGCCGGGGCCGGACCCGCTCCGGCGCGGGCAGCGCCCGGCGGTCGACCTTGCCGCTGCCGGTCAGTGGGAGCGCATCGGTCAGCAGCACCGCCGACGGGACCATGTACTCCGGCAACGTCCGCCGCAGATCCTCCCGCAGGGTGCCCTCGACCAGCTGCTCCAGGCCGGACCGCCACGGTGCGTTGCCGAGCTCGTCGACCCCGATGAGATCGACCCCGGTGCCATCGGCCCCGGTCCGGGTGGCGGGCAGCGGTACGCGCCCGTCCCGGCCGGGACGCACGAACCACGCGTCGAACCGGCCCGGCAGCCCCGACAGCGGCCACCCGGCGATCAGGACGTGGCCGCTGTCCGCGGCGAGCTGCCGTAGCATGGTCGGCATCGCAACTGCGTTCTCGTCGTGGGCCGGCGGCGGCGTAACGTCCGGCAGCGTGTCGAGGGCCAGGTCCGCGACCAGCCGGGCGTCGCGCATGTCCCGCACGACCACCGCATCGCACGACGACGACCGCAGCAGCGCAGCGACACCACCGAGGTCCAGTTCGTCGGCGCCCCATTCCTGGGCGAGGCCGTCGGCCAGCACATCGGCAGGGTTGAAGGCGATGACGACGTCGTACTGGAACCGGGCCTCGTCGTGCTCCCCGGCGGACGGCTTGCACCGGATCGACGCCGTGCCGCCTGTCCGTTCTGCCCACTGTACGAACAGTAGCGGATCGATGTACAGTTCGCGGTCGCGCAACACCGACCATTCGACGTTCAGCCGTCGCGCCGCCGGTGTGCCCGCCGCGCCGCGGCCGGCCTCCAGCGCCGCGTGCCGGACCGGCAGCAGCGGCAGCGACCACACGTCGGTGACCACCAGGGTTCCGCCCGGCGTCACCGCTGTCCGCATGCGGTCCAGTACCTGCAGCAGGTGCCGCGCGCTCGGCAGGTAGGAGACCACGCCGTCCAGCACCGCCACCGCGCAACCGCCGGCGGTCTCCGGCAGGTCGTCCGCCGTCGCGTGCAGCACCGTCACGTCGGCCGTGCCGCCACCGGCCGCCAGCAGCCGCTGCACCGCGGGCCCGCTGGCGTCCACGCCCACATAGCCGGTCAGCCGGCCGGCCGCCGCCTGCAGCAGGGTGCCGTGGCCGCAGCCGACGTCGAGCAGCCGGCCGCCCGGAGCGGCCGCGAGGCGCTCCACGACGAGCGCCTCGGCGTCGCAGCGGTCGGGGGGCGGGGCCGTGCCTTCGGTGAAGTGCCGGTCCCAGGACTGCCGCCATCCGGCCACGTGGGTGCGCTGCGCCTGCTCGAGCAGCTGCGCCGACGGCTCGGCCGGCACGACGTAGCCGATCAGCGTCTGGTCCCCCCGCGAGTCCTCACGGACCACGGTGACCGCCTGCCGGACCAGGGGGTGTGCGGCGAGCGCCGCGTCGATCTCGGCCAGCTCGATGCGGTGCCCCCGCACCTTCACCTGGTCGTCCTGGCGGCCGAGGTACTCGATCGTCCCGTCGGCCAGCCAGCGGGCGAAGTCGCCGGTGCGGTACATCCGGGCGCCGTGCCGCGCGTGGAACGGGTCCCGGACGAACCGTTCCGCGGTCAGGTCCGGCCGGCCCAGGTACCCCTCGGCCACGCCCGCGCCGCCGATGAACAGGTGCCCGCGGACACCGACCGGCACGGGCCGCAACGCGTCGTCGAGCACGTAGACGTAGGTGTTCGCGATCGGCCGCCCGATCGGCACGGTGCCGCTGACCGGTTCACGGACCCGGAACACCGTGGAGTACACGGTGGTCTCCGTCGGTCCGTACAGGTTCCACACCTCGCCGCACCGCGGCAACAGCGCGGCGGCGAGGTCCGGCGGGAACGCCTCACCCGCGTTGCCCGCCCGGAAGTCCGGCCGGCCCCGCCAGCGCGCGTTGGTCAGCATCCGCCAGGTGGTCGGCGTCGCCTGCATGAACGTGATGCGGTGGCGCTCGACCTCCTCGGCGAGGCGCCAGCCGTCGGTCGCCGTCTGCGCCGAGGCGATCCGCAGCGTCGCCCCCACCGTCAGCGGGCCGAACGCCTCGGCGCCGAAGATGTCGAACGAGAACGTCGTCACCGACAGCACCCGGTCGTGCGGGCCCAGGCCCGGCGCCCGGCAGAACGCCGTCACGAAGTTGCACAGGGCCCGGTGCCCGACCATGACGCCCTTGGGCCGGCCGGTGGACCCGGACGTGTAGATGACGTAGGCGAGGCCCGCCGGATCGCCGGCCGTGGACGGTGCGGTACCGCCCGCGCCCGCCTCGAAGGTCAACCGGTCCAGGTCGATCACGGTGATCCCGGCGGGGACCTCGACACCGAGACGGCCCTCGGTCAGCAGCAGCGACGCGCCGCAGTCGGCCAGCATGAACCGCAGCCGCTCGGCCGGGTACGCGGGGTCCAGCGGCACGTAGGCGGCGCCGGTCTTCCACACGGCGAGCAGGCTCGTCATCAGGTCCACCGAGCGGCCGACACACACGCCGACGAATCCGCCGGGGGCGGCGCCGTGCGAGCGCAGCGTCCCGGCGAGGGCCACCGCCCGCTCGTTCAGGGCGCGGTAGGTCAGCGTCGTGGCGTCGTCGGTCACGGCGACGGCGTCGGGGGTCCGGGCGGCCTGCTCCGCGACCAGGTCGTGCACGCAGCGGTCGGCCGGGAAGTCGACGTCGGTGTCGTTGTACGTGTGGACGAGCTGCCGTTCCTGCGCCGGGGTGAGCATCGGCAGCGCCGACAGCGCGGTGCCCGGTCCGGTCGCGGCGGCCGCCGCCAGGGTAAGCAGGTGCGTGATGAATCGCCGGACGGTCGCCGGCTCGAACAGGTCGGTGTTGTACTCGACGAACCCGGTGCACCGCTCGCCGTCCTCCGCCAGGGACACCAGCAGGTCGAACTTCGCCGTCCCCGGGTGCCGCGGCGCCGGCCGCAGCCGAAGACCTGTGCCGGACGGTACCGGCGGCGCGGCGTGCTGGTGCAGGAACATCACCTGGAACAGCGGGCTGCGCGACAGGTCACGCACGGGCGTGAGGTGCTCCACGACGTGCTCGAACGGCACGTCGGCGTGGGCGAAGTCCTGCAGCACCGCGTCGCGGACCCGCCGCAGCAGCACGTCAAACGCCGGGTCGCCGGCGGCGTCGACCCGCACGGCGACCGTGTTGACGAAGAAGCCGACGAGGTGCTCCCACTCCGCCCGGTCGCGGCCGGTCATCGGGGTACCGACGACGATGTCGGCGGCTCCCGTCGTGCGTGACAGCACGGCGGCGAACACCGCCATGGTCGTCATGAACAGGGTCGCCCCCTCGCGGCCGCCGAGCTCCCGCAGCGCCCGGACGGTCGCCGGTGGGACGTCGAACGCCTCGGCGGCGCCGACGAACGTCTGCCGGGGCGGGCGGGGCCGGTCGGTCGGCAGGTCCAGCGCCGCCGGCGCGCCGGCCAACCGTTCCCGCCAGTAGTCGAGCCGCTCGTCGAGCAGGCGGCCGCGGTACCGGTCCACCTGCCACGCCGCGAAGTCGGCGTACTGCACCGGCAGCGCGGGCAGCGCCGGCCGGGCGCCGGTCAGCGCGGCGTCGTAGCACGCCAGCAGGTCACGCAGCAGCACCTCGGTGGACCAGCCGTCGCTGATGCTGTGATGCATGGCGATGACCAGCAGGTGCGACCGCGGGGTGAGGTGCACGACGCGGAACCGGATCAGCGGGCCGGTGTCCAGGCGGAACGGTGTGCCGATCTCGGCCCGGACGAGCTCGTCGGCCGTCGCGTCCCGCACGGCCGGGGGTACCTCGGTCAGGTCGTCGACGGTCAGGTCGGCGGTGGCGGTCGGCAGGATCTGCTGGTGCGGTTCGCCGCCGACGACGACGAACCGCGTCCGCAACGTCTCGTGGCGGGCCACGACCTCGTCCGCGGCCCGGCGCAGCGCCGGGACCGACAGCTCGCCCTCACCGGCCAGGACCAGCGGCATCGAGTTCACCGCCGACCCGGGGGTGAACTGGTCCAGGAACCAGAACCGGCGCTGCCCGGAGGACGCCGCGACCGGCCCCGTGCGGTCCACGACCGGGATGGTCTCCGGCGCGGCCGCCGCGGCCAGCCCACCGCCGTCCAGCAGGTCACGCACGGCGGCCGGGGTCGGCCGCGCGAAGAACTCCCGCAGCGGCAGCTCCACGCCGAAGGCGCCGCGGATCCGGGCGGCCAGCCGGGTGGCCAGCAGCGAGTGCCCGCCCAGTTCGAAGAAGTTGTCGTCGGTACCGACGGTGCCGCGCTCACGGTCGAGGACGGCCGCGAACAGCTCGACGAGGGCCTGTTCCGTGTCGTCGCGGGCCGCAACGACCCGGCGGGCCCTGCCAGCGGACCTGCCACGGGCACGGGCGGCCGCGCGCAGGGCCGCGCCGTCGACCTTGCCGCTCGGGGTGAGCGGCACGGCGTGGATCGGCGTCACCTCGGCCGGGACCAGGTGACCCGGCAGGACCTCGCGGAGGTGCTCGTGCAGGCGCTCGGCCGCGTCCTCGGCCGTGCCGGGCTCCAGCACGACGTAGGCGACGAGCAGGCCGCCGTCCGCCGGGTCCGGTGTGCCGGTCGGTGTCGCGGCTTCGACCCGCACGACCGCGGCGCGGACCTCCGCGCGCCGTTCCAGGACGGCGGCCACCTCACCCGGCTCGACCCGGAACCCGCGCAGCTTGACCTGGTCGTCACGGCGGCCGAGGAACCGCAGTTCGCCGCCGTCCCAGCACACGACGTCGCCGGTGCGGTACCAGCGCACAGCTGGGTCGCCGGGGTGCTCGACGAACCGTTCGGCGGTCAGGTTGGGACGGCCCAGGTAGCCGTGCGCCACGGCCACCCCGGCGACGAGGAGCTCGCCGGGCACCCCGAGCGGCACCGGTTCGCCGCAGGCGTCCGCGACCCGTAGCCGCAGGTTGTGCACCGCCTGCCCGATCGGTGGTGCGCCCTCGCCCGGGACGCACCGGTGCGCGGTCGCGCACACGGTCGTCTCGGTCGGTCCGTAGGCGTTGAAGCACCGCACCGCCGCGGCCCACGACGCCACCAGCGACGCCGGGCATGCCTCACCGGCGACGACGAGGTCCCTGAGCCCCGGCACCTCGCCCGGTGTGACGGTGGCGGCAACGGACGGCGGCAGCGTCAGATGGGTCACGCCGCCGCGGACGACAGCCTCGGCGAGGAACTCACCGGTCAGCGGCGGCTCAGGAGGCGGTACGAACAGCCGGGCACCCGAGCCGAGCGCCATGAAGATCTCCCACACCGACGCGTCGAAGCTGGCCGGCGCGAACTGCAGCACCGTGCAGGTGGCGTCCACCGCGAACTGTTCCCGCTGCCACAGCGCCAGGTTCACCAGCCCGCGGTGCCCGACGAGCACGCCCTTCGGCGTGCCGGTGGAGCCGGACGTGTAGATCAGGTAGGCGGGCGGATCCGCCGCCGCGACCCCTGCCGGCACCGGTTCGCCGGCCGCGTCGGGAAGGTCGTCGACGTCCAGCGGCTCGACGCCGTCCGGCCACGACAGTCCGGCACCGGCAGCCTCGGCACCGGCCGTCACGACATGACCGGCGCCCGAGTCACGCACCATGAACGCCAGCCGGTCACGCGGGTACCCCGGGTCCAGCGGCAGATACACCGCGCCGGCCTTCAGCACTCCGAGCAGCGCCGCCACCAGCCGGCGCGACCGGCGCAGGTGCACGCCGACCACGGCGCCCGGCCCGGCTCCCCGCGCCCGCAGCGCCGCGGCGATCCGCCCCGCCGCCCGGTCCAGCTCGGCATAGGTCCAGCTGCCGTCGTGTGCGTCGACGGCGATGCCGTCACGGTGGCGCCGGGTGACGTCCTCGAGCAGTTCGAGCACGGAGGTGTACGGGACGTCGACGGCCGCGCCGGCACCGAGGCGGTCCAGCAGCGCCAGGTCGTCGGCGTCGAGCAACGGGTGCGAGGCGACCGGGGCGTCGGGTGCCGCGACCGCCGCGGCCAGCAGGCGAACGAACCGTTCGGTGAGCCGCCGGACGTCGTCGCCGACGAGCCGGCCGGCGGCCGGCCCGGCCACGATGTCGACCTCGACGTCCCTGTCCGCGCCGCGCACCGAGAGCGTCAGGTCCCAGTCCGGGCCGGCGGCCGGTTCGCGCGCCGGCACCCGCAGCGGGGTCAGCCGGAACCCGGCGAAGTCGACGGCGGCACCCGGCCGGCCCGCCACCGCGGCGAGCAGCCCCGGCAGCTGCTCCGCGGCGGTCGGCTCGTCGGTGCCCGCCGGCCCGCCCAGCAGCAGCCGGACCCGCCAGGACGGCCGGTCATCCGCGGGGGTGGCGGACCCGGCTGTGATGGACCCGGTTTCGGCCGACTGCCACGGGCCGTCGGCACGCAGCAGCTGCCGCAGCGTGGTGCCGGCGGCGCAGCCGGACCGGTACGCGGTCGCCACGCCCCCCGGACCTCCGCCGGTGTCGGCGCTGACGGTCGTTTCCACAGCCGCGTCCTCGACACCGGTGTGCCGGTGCACGAACGCCTGCCACGCCGCCAGGTACACGGCCGGCACCGGGACGGACTCCGCCGCCGCGAGGGCCTCGGCGGCGGCGACGACCGCTCCGGGCAGCGGCACCCGGCGGGATGTGTCGGCCGGCGCGCAGTGCTGCAGCGCCCGGCCGACGGCGACGAGCAGCGACGCGCCGTCGGCGCCCGGGACGCTCATCAGCACGACGGTGCCCGTCGCCGTCTGCAGCAGTTCCACGCGCGCGTCGGCGCCGGTGTCCGCCCGGTCGCGGGCCGCCGCCTCGGCTGCGGTCCGGTCCGGGACCGTCCGCGCATCGACGCGCAGCGCATCGACGCCGGCGATCGCGGGCAGCGCCCGGCGCAGGTCGTCCGGGTGCAGGACGCGGTCCAGTCCGACCGCCACGACCGCGGCGCGGTCCTGTCCTGCCCCGGCGACGAGCCCGTCCATGCGGTCTACCTCCCGTCCCGGTACCGGTCGCGCAGGACCGCGGACGTCGTCATCAGCGCATCCATCAGGGCCTCGTCGGCGCACTTGCTCTCCGGCGGGATCCGCAGCCCGCTCGCCAGCCGGTTCCAGAAGTTCTTCATGGACACCACGCAGGCGAGCTCGAGGATCGCCTCGTCGTCGAAGTGGTCCCGCAGCGCGGCCATGAGCTGCTCGTCGACCGCGTGCGGGTCGTGGGTCAGCACCGCCGCGTACCGCAACGCGACCACGACGTCCGCGCCGTAGACGTCGCGGTGCCCGCCGCCCAGCGCGAGCAGCTCCTCACCGCTCCAGCCGCTGGTGAGGGCCTCCCCGGCCGCGTCGTCCACGCAGTACCGGCAACCGTTGAGCAGGGAGGTGTACAGGCAGAGCAGATCCACCAGCCTGCGGTCGATCTTCCGCAGCCGGCCGTACAGCCCGAGCGCCCGGGTGGTGGCGTCCCAGACCGCCGGTGAGTGCGCGGTCACCTTGGTGAGGTTCCGGACGGTGCCGCCGACGCGCTGCTCGTGGTCGTAGATGCTCTGGATCCGGGCGAACGCATCCTGACGGTCCAGCAGCGGCAGCACACACCCGCCGGTGCGGACGCTTTCCTCAGCCATGGGGGTTCCCTCCGTGTACGGATTCTCGACCGGCCCGACCCCGACGGCCGCGGCGACCGCATACTCGTCCTCGTGTGACATCGACACCGCCATCCGGTGCAGCCCGCGGCGCCGGGCGTGGGCGGCCGCCGACCCGCGCAGCCGGGTGCCCAGGCCGCCGTCGCCGTCGCGGACGATCTCGATCTCGGCGAAGGTGGCGTCGGTGGCCCCGAGCGCCTTGATCACGGCTTCCTTCGCGGCGAACCGGGCGGCGTACGCGGCGGCCCGCACCGCCGGCGGGCGGCCGTCGCAGTACGCACGCTCCGCCGGGGTGAAGACGGCGGCGGTGAACCGGTTGCCGAACCGTTCCAGGGATCGGGCGACCCGCGCGACCAGCACGATGTCGACGCCGATGCTCGACACGACCGGGCGGGCGGGCCCGGCCGTCACCGCTCGGCGCTCACGGCCGAATACTCGTGCAGGGCACGGTACTGCCGGCTGACCTTGCGGAAGCCCGCCGCGAACCGGTCCATGAGTGCCCGGTCGGGTTCGGTGTAGGCGGGCAGGGACAGCAGGTCGGCGGCGTACGCCTCGCTCTGCGGCAGGTCACCGGTGCGGTAGACGCGGCGGTCGGCGCCCCCGGCGAACCGCTGCGGGTCCCCGTGGCTGAGCAGCGGCGGGCTCGGGTCCTGGAAGATGCGTTCCTGGTGCAGCGGCACCGCCCGGTACCGTTCGACCGGCACGCCCTCGGCGCGCAGGGCGGCCACGAACACGTCGACGGGGAGACCGTCCAGCTCCTCGGGCCGGTAGCGGGGCTTGTAGGAGTAGTACACCTGCCGGTCCACGTGGGCGCCCGCGGCCGGTGGCCGGACACCGGGCAGGTCGGCCAGCTCGGCCGTCAGGTAGTCGAAGTTGTGCCGCCGGCCCGCGATGTACTCCTCGAGCCGGTCGAACTGGCGCAGCGCGATCGCCCCGGCCAGCGGATGCATCCGGTAGTTGAGCCCGAACCCGGTCTCGACGTACGGGCGGTAGGCGGGGCTGTGCACCTGCTGTTCGGCCCGGACCTTGAAGTGGCCGAGCAGGACGGCCCGCTCGAACACCTCCCGGTGCCGCGTCAGCATCAGGCCGCCCTGGCCCGCGGCCACCAGCTTCTTGCCCTGCAGGCTGAACACCGCGACGTCGCCGAAGGACCCTACCTTGCGGCCGGCGCACTTGGCGCCGTGCGCGTGCGAGCAGTCCTCGATCACGCGCAGGCCGTGGCGGTCGGCGATGTCCATGACCGCCGGCATGTCGACGGGGTTGCCCCACACGTGGGTCACGACGATCGCCCGGGTGCGTGCCGTGATGTGCCGTTCGATGTCGGCCGGGTCGATGTTGCCGGTGTGCGGGTCCGCGTCGACCAGGACCGGCACCGTGTTCACCACGAACAGCGGCATCACGGTGGCCAGGAACGTGTAGGTCGGCGCGAGCACCTCGTCGCCGGGGCCGAGTCCGAGACCGAAGTAGGCGGAGTGCAGCGCTGTCGTCCCGGAGGTGGTGGCCAGGGCGTGCGGGACGCCGATGTATTCGGCGAAGCGGTCCTCGAGGTCACGTACGCATCCCTCGCGGCCGTAGTAGGACAGCTCCCCGCGCAGCGCCATCTCGCCCAGCACGCGGGCGTCGTCCTGGTCGATCGGCGGCCAGGTCCAGGCCGGGGCGGCACCGGCCACGGGCGTTCCCCCGAGCAGCGCCAAGTCGTGCCCTGTGGACATGTCGGTGTCCCTCCCTCGTTGGGGTTTCCCGCGGTTGGGCGGGCGGGTCAGTTGCGGTACTGCTCGACCAGGGCGTCCCACCGCTCGATGACGTCGTCGCGGTTGCACTTGTCGTCCCAGAACGGCGGCAGCGCCTGCGGCGGTCCGGAGACGCGGTTGAAGACGACGGCCGGGTCGGCGGTGACCTCGCCGATGCGGTACAGCGGCGTCCCGTGCGACTCGAAGATCGCCGCGACGGCGTCCCACTCGCCGGGTGCCACCGTGTAGCCGTGGCTGCGGGGCATGTCGAAGCCGAACTCGAACGCCAGCAGCGACGGTGGGACGTCGAGCAGCTTCGCGCTCTCGGCGAGGGCCGAGGTCACCGGCAGCCGTTCCTCGTCGACGCGGGCGCCCAGGCCGCTGCTCTCGTTGATGGTGTACAGGAACTCGACGAGGCCGTCGCTCATGTCCATGCCGGAGGTGATGGCACCCGGGCGGCGGTGCGAGGCCTCGACGATCGCCCGGTGCGGCGCCAGCGGCATGAGGTTGTACTGCTCGAGCTCCGTCCTGGTGGCGGGGTCGAGGCTGTCGAACAGGTCCCGCTTGCGCAGCACGTAGCTGGCCCAGCCGACGCCGAGGGCGGTGGTGACCGCGATGTGGTCGCCGCAGCGGGCACCCTGCCGGCGGATGGCGCCGGCCCGCGGCACGGTGCCCCAGCACATGCCGACGACACCGCGCTGCGCGTTGATGTCGATGTTGCCGCCTTCCAGCGCCGCGCCGTACTCGTGCAGCACGTCGCCCAGGCCCTGGTACAGCTCGCCGATGTGCTGGGTGGCGGTGTCCGCCGGCATGGCCAGGTCGAGCGAGAAGCCTTCGGGTTTGCCGCCCATGGCCAGCACGTCGTTGGCCGTGCAGGCGGCGATCCAGCGTCCCCAGTAGCGCCACCACATCCCCTCGGGCAGGGGCCGGTCGATCGGCGAGGGGTGGTCCATGGAGTAGACGACGTACGGCAGTGCGGCGTTGCCGAACAGCCGCGCCGGATCCAGGATCACGCAATCGTCGAGGGCTTCGATGCGTGCCGTCAGCGCATAGCGCGACAGCAGTTTCCGGATGAACCCTTTTTCGCCGAGATCACGGATGGTTTCCAAGCGATCGCACCCCTCGAACAAGATCGAAGCACCGTCTACGGTGCTGGGGCGCACGGCTCCGCGAGCAGATTCTTCATGAAGTGCGGCGCCCCGTTCGCGCACCTCAACCTGGCTCAAGCGGCTCCGGCCAACGTAGTCACGAGCACTGCGGAGTGTCAAGGCTCGCATCGGGATCGAGCTATGTTTTCTTTGCGAAACCGCATGATCTACAACACCTCTGCCATGCCTGCTGAGCAGCAGATTCATCGCATGTCGGCAATTCATGATCGATTCACATGAAACAAAAACGTGCCGACAACACTTGGCGAAACCGGCGCCACGGAGCTAGCCTGGCATCCGGATCTTCTGACACAGCAGCACAGCACGGGGGCGCCATGTCAATTTGATCTTGCTGGATCAACCATGCCACTTTCGCCTGCGACCACAGCCCATGGACGGGCCGCCTGCCCGGCAAAGTTGGCAGGCCGCCCCGGGCGGCGTCGAATCGACTCGATGCACACCGCCGGCGGCGAGCCACGAACATCCGGGCACCGCTGAATTCTCTGCGATTCACAATCGCGATTCCGGCCGTCGAAGAACGGGCGATCACGCATGCCTCGATGCCGAGAGGCAATTACCGCTGGCGCGGCCGGAAATTATCAATGGGGGAAGAACTCTGCAATGAATCCGGACGAATTCAAGCAAACGTTTCCCGTCCTTCATGACACCCTGCACGAGGCGACCCAGACCAACCGCGCACCCTTCGCCGACCGCCATATCGTGTTCGTCCAGCACCTGCATTCATCCATCCTTTCCCTGGTCGACGCGGTCCTGCTCGGCGGTGCCGACGCCGGCCGGGTGACCGTCGTCGGCAAGTCCTACTCGACCCGTCCCGCCGCCCTCGACGGCCTGCGCCACCGCGGCGTCCGGGTCGTCGACCCGCAGCGCATGACCGACCCGCGCCGCAGCTACGAGGTCGAGCTGGAGCAGCACGTCACGACGGTGCTGCAAGGCCTCGGCACCGACGCCCCGCTGCTCGTCTTCGACGAGGGAGCGGTCGCCGCGAAGGTCCTCACCCGCATGCCCGGCCTCGCCGCACAGGCCCGCGTCGTGGAACAGACCACCCGCGGCGCGCGGTGGATCGACGACATCGAGCCCGCCTTCCCGGTCGTCGACGTCGCCCGGTCGATGGCGAAAGCCACCCTCGAGGCACCGCTCGTGGCCCGCACGATGGCGGCCGGCCTCCGCGACATCCTGGCCGAGCTCGACGTCAGGCCCGCAACGGTCGGCCTCATCGGCTACGGCCGCATGGGCGGACAGCTCGCCGGCGCCCTCACCCAGGACTTCGACGTCCTCGTCCACGACCAGATACCGGACCGCGCCGACGCCGCCCGGGCCGACGGGTGGCGCGTGACCGACCGCGACACCATCCTGGCGGGCACGGGCGTCGTCATCGGATGCACCGGCAGCGCCGTGCTCACCACCGCCGACCTGCACCACCTCGCCGACCGCACGGTCCTGGCCAACGGCGCCTCGTCAGACATCGAATTCGCCCTCTGGGAGCACCGGACCCCCGACGCGATCCTGCGCGGCGCCGACCCGCACCGGCCCTGGGCCAACCACTACACCCTGCCGGACGCCCACCGCTCGATCCTCGTCGCCGGCGGGTTCCCGCTCAACTTCTACGGCACCGGCGAACCCATCTCCCCTCAGGAGTTCCAGCTCACCCGCGCCCTCATGCTGGCCGGCGCCGGCCAGGCCATGACCCTGCAGGCACCCGGGCTCGTGCCGCTGGACACCGACCGGCAGGCGGCCGTCGCAGCGCGCTACAGCCGCGCCATGGCCGGTCTGGAGGCCACCAGCCGATGATCTACCTGGACCACGCCGCGACATCGTTCCCGAAACCCGCTGCGGTCATGGAGGCGATGGCGCGCTACCTGACCGACGCCGGCAACCCCGGCCGCTCCGGTCACCGCCTCGCCCGCGCCGGTGAGGAGACCATCTGGAACGCCCGGCGGGCGATCGCAGACCTCGTCGACGGCACCGACCCCGACCGGGTCGTGTTCGCCGCCAACGCCACGGCCGCACTCAACACCGCCATCAAAGGACTGGTGCAGCCCGGGGACCGCATCCTGTCCACGGCCTACGAACACAACTCGGTCGTCCGGCCGGCCCACGCGCTCGCCGGGTCCGACGTCACGTGGACCCCGGTGCCGCCCACCAGCGACGAGCCCGTGGACCTCGACCGGCTCGAGGCCGAACTGCGCCGCGGCGGCGTCCGCGTCGTCGCGGTCGCCCACGCCTCCAACGTCACCGGCGCGGTGGTGCCGCTGCGCGCCGTCCACGCCCTGACCACCCGGTACGGAGCCACCCTCGTCGTCGACGCCGCACAGACCGCCGGGCACCGCCCGGTCAGCGTCCGCGACGCCGACGTGCTCGTCTTCGCCGGGCACAAGGGCCTGCTCGGTCCGCAGGGGACCGGAGGGATGTACGTCGGTGACCACGTCGCCATCCGGCCCCTCATCCACGGCGGCACCGGCGGCCGGTCCGAGCTGCGCGACCAGCCCAGATGGCTGCCGTGGGCGCTGGAGTCCGGCACCCCGAACGGGGTCGGCGTCGCCGGCCTCGCGGCCGGGGTCCGTCACGTCGCCGAGCACACCCCGGAGGCCATCGCCGACCGCGAACGGACCCTGCGCGCCGCGCTGCTGGACGGGCTCCGGCACATCGAGCACGTCACCGTCCACGAGCAGCCGTCCAGCGAAGCACCCGTCGGCGTCATCTCCGTGACCATCGACGGCCTGCCCGCCGTCGACGCCGCCGCGCTGCTCGAGGAGCGGCACGACATCATGGTCCGCGGCGGCCTGCACTGCGCCCCGGTGGCGCACGAGACCCTCGGCACCGCCGCACACGGCACGGTCCGGCTGAGCCTGTCACACCTCAACAGCGACACCGACGTCAAGTCGGCCCTGGAAGGTGTCGCCGCAACCGCCGAGTCGGTGCACACCCTCCGGCCCTCACCCCTGTCGACACCGAGCGAGCGGGCATGAGCGAACACGTCAGCGAACGCGTCAACGGCTGCGTCTTTTGCCAGGACCTCGACACCGTGCTGTGGCGCGGCGAGCAGTTCTTCATCGTCCCCGACATCGCACCGCTGGCCGCCGGCCACGCACTCATCTGCAGCGTCGGACACTACCCGTCCGCCGCCGACCTGCCCGCCACCGCCGCCCGCGAGCTCGACGACATCTACGACCGGCTCCACGGCGCGTACCTGGACCGCTACGGCGCCTTCACCATGTTCGAGCACGGCCGCACCGGACACTGCCTGCGCCGCCGGCCCACCGAGCGGATCTGCCACCACACGCACATCCACCTGCTGCCGGTCGCCGGCGACCTCATCGCCACCCTCGGGCTCGGCCAGCGCGCACCGTGGCGCACCTGGTCCGACGTCGGCGACCTCGGCCGCGACACCGACGGCTACGCCGTCCTGGAGACCGTCGCCTCCGGCCGGCAGTTCTTCCCCATCAGCCACGACCTGGCCCCGCATTACCTGCGCACCAGAACCACCGAGCTCATCGGCACACCGCACCGCGCGGACTGGGAGGCCGTGCTGTCCACCGCCGACAACACCGAACGGCTGCGCGACTCGCGCCGCGCACTCGTGGACCTCGTCGACGGCCTCACGCTCGCCCGACGCGGCCCCGGCCCGTCGGACAGCACGGCGCTGACATGACCGTCACCCTGCTGGCGTGGCGGTCCGCACCCGGTCGGCACCGGCCGCACCCGCTGCACGACGACCCGGACAACGACTGGATCGACGCCAACTGCTACACCGACCTGTGGATCGAGCTGCTGCACGGCATCGGCGCCGACCCCTACCCGATGCTCGCCCACACGGTACGGCTGGACTTCGAAGGCGACCAATGGACATTCTTCAAACCCCCGCCGCAGGACCTCGAGGCGCTGTACGGCATCGACCTGTTCGAACTGACCACCTACGAGTCGCTGCCGGAGCACTGCGTGACGCAGCTGCGCCACAACCGCGTCCCGGTGGTGGAGGTCGACGCGTTCCACCTCCCTGACGTGCCGGGCACCTTCGGCCGGTCGCACCGCAAGACCACCATCGCCGTCGTCGCCGTCGACCCGGCCGCCGGCCGGCTGACCTACCTGCACAACAGCGGCTGCCACACCGCCGGCCCCACCGAGACCGCCGGCCTGCTGCGGACCGGACCGCACGCACCTGACCCGCGGATCCTGCCGCCCTACGTCGAGAGCGTCCGGCTGGACCGGCTGCGCCACACCACGGACGCCGACCTGCGCGGCCGCAGCCGCGCGCTGCTGCACCGGCACGTCACCCTGCGCCCGGCCGACAACCCGGTGCGCCGCTTCGCGGCGACGTTCCCCGCCGCGGTCACCGCCAGGATCGGTCGGCCCGAAGCGTTTGAGGGCTACGCGTTCAGCACCCTGCGCCAGCTCGGCGCCGGGACCGCCCTGGCCGCACGCTACCTGCGCTGGCTCGCCGCCGACGGCGAACCGGCGCTGCGGCAGGCCGCCGAGCAGTGCGACCGGATCTCCGCCGAAGCCAAACGCCTGACCTTGAAGGCGGCCCGCACGGTCGCCGCCGACCGGCCGTTGCACGCCGACGAGGCGCTGGACGCGATGGCGCAGGCCTGGGACGCCGCCGAGGGGCACCTGCGCGCCGCGCTGCCGGCGCCGCCCGGCGGGGCCGCGGCAGCCCACCGATGAGAGGACACCACCCATGAAGCTGCGCCACTGGCGGTATCTCGGCGGCCGCAAGCAGAACCCGACGCTGCTGGCGGTCACCTTCGACACCGGACAGGGCGACGCCCGCTTCGCCGACCTGGCCGTCAACCTGCCCGACTACGCCGTGCTCGAGCTCCTGCCGCCCACCCCGGCCGGCGGCCTGGACCGGCTGCCCGCGCCCGACGCGCAGCTCGCGACGTGGTGCGCCGAACTGCGCGACGCCGCCGTCGTGGTGCATGGGGTCATGGGGTACTGCGCCGGCGCCGCACTGGCAGCACCACTGGCGGCCGCGGTGGCCGCCGGCGCGCCGGACCCCCCGCCGGCGATCCTCATCGACCCCAGCCCGGTCGTGCCGCAGACCCTGTACTGGCCGTTCGTCGCCGCCACCGACTCCCTGGCCGGCCAGCTGCCCGCCGAAGCGGACCACGCCCGCAGCATCGCCAGGAAGGCCCTGCAGGACGCCGAGTCCGCCGGCCCCGCCGGGCTCACCACCCTCGCTGTGACGCTCGCCGAGCAGTACGCCGATCTGCTCGCGCAGGCCGCCGGACGGCTGCGGCTCGACGACACCCTCGTCGCCCAGCTCCGGGACCGGCTCACCGCGTACGCGGGCTACCTGCTCACCGCCGCGGCGTACCCCGACCGGCCGGACGGCGCCGCGATGACCCTGCTGTCGCAGGAACACCCCGCCGGCGGTACCGCCGCACCCACCACCACCGGACGGACCCACCGCCTGGAGCTGCCCCGGACGCGCCTGCTGGCCGGCCCGGAGGCGGCCGCCGCGGTCCGCGACGCCGTCGCCGGCCCGGTGCGGTCCGAGCATCACTGAAGGGAGCGCACAGCATGTCGGGGACCCCCCGGGAGCAGTACCCACTGTCCAGCGCGCAGCTCGGCGTCTGGTTCGCCCAGCAGAGCGATCCGCAGAGCCCGGTCTACAAGGTCACCGGATACGTCGACCTCGCCGGGCCGCTGCACGCCGAGCGGTTCCGCGCCGCCCTGCGTCAGACGGTCACCGAGGCCGAGGGCCTGCGCGCGCGGTTCGGCACCGACAACGGTGTCCCATGGCAGTGCGTCGGCGACGTCCCCGACGACGTCTGCCCCGTCCTCGACCTCACCGGCGAGCCCGACCCGTTCGCCGCCGCGGACGCGTGGATGCGGCAGTGGCCGGCCGTCACCATGGACGTCACCGCCGCGCCGCTGTTCCGGTTCGCGCTGCTGCGGCTGTCCGCCGAGCGGGCCCTGTTCTTCATGGACTACCACCACCTCGTGATCGACGGCGCCGGCGTCGACCTCCTCATCCGCCGGACCGCCGCGCTGTACGACGACCCCGATGACACCGGCGGCGCGCTGCCGTCCCTGCGGGAACACCTCGACGAGGAGGCCGCCTACCTCGACTCGCCGCAGTGGGCGGCGGACCGGCGGTACTGGTACGACCGGTTCGCCGACCGCACCCGGCAGCCGACGCTGTCCGACGGGGCCGCCGACGTCAGCCGCGACATCATCCGCCAGCGCTGGACGCTCACTCCCGAGCAGGCCAAGCCGCTGCGCGCGGCGGCCCGGCAGGCCGGCACCACCTGGCTCGGCCTGCTAATCGCCGCCGTCGCCGCCTACGTCGGGCGCGTCACCTCCACCGATGACGTCGTGCTGAGCCTGTCCGTCACCGGGCGAGCCACCCCGACGAGCCGGGCCGTGCCCACGATGGCATCCAACGTGCTGCCGCTGCGGGTCCAGCTCACCCCGCGGCACACGTGGCGGACACTGGCGCGTGACATCAACGGCGGCTACCGCGACATGCGGCGCCATCAGCGCTTCCGCGGCGAGACCCTGCGGCGCGAGATCCGCCCCGACGTCCCGGGCCGGTTCTTCGGACCCCTGGTGAACTTCATCCCCGTCACCAGGTCCGTCGCGTTCGGCCCCTGCCGCGCGACGACGCACAACATCTCGATCATGCCGGTGGACGACCTGTCGATCGTCTGCTACGACTTCGCCGACGGCAGCCTCACGATCGACTTCGACGCCAATCCCGCCCTCTACCAGGTCCAGGACGTGACGGCGCACCGGGAACGGCTGGCCCGGGTCCTGCACCGCATCGTCGAGCACGGCGCGGACGGGCTCGTCACCGACCTGACGCTCGTCCCGGCCGGGGAACGCGACCGGCTGCTGACCCGGCACAACGACACCGACCGCCCCGTCCCGGCCGGGACCCTGCCGCAGGCGTTCCGCGCCCGGGTCGCCGCCCACCCCGACGCCGTCGCGGTCCGATCAGGCGCGCAGACCCTGACCTACCGCCGGCTGCAGGCGGCGGCGGACGAGTGGAGCGCCCGGCTGGCGGCCTGCCACGTGCGGACCGGCGACGCCGTCGCGGTGCTGATGCGCCGCACCCCCGACCTGGTCGCCGCGGTCCTCGGCATCGTGCAGAGCGGCGCCGTGTACGTCCCCCTGGAGATCCGCTACCCGGCGTCGCGCATGCAGACCGTCGTGCAGGACTGCGACGCCAAGGTCCTGGTCATCGACCGGGACACCGCCGCGCACCCGTTCGCGGCCCGGCGCGGCCTCACCACCCTGACCCCCGACACCCCCGCGCCGGCCGCCGCCACGACGCTGCCGCAGCTGGACGCCGACCAGGTCGCATACGTGATGTACACCTCGGGGTCGACGGGACACCCGAAGGGTGTCATCGTCACCCACCGCAACGTCCTGGCCCTTGCCGCCGACCGTGACTTCCAGACCCCCGCGCACCGCGGCGTGCTGCTGCACTCCCCGCACGCGTTCGACGCCTCGACCTACGAGCTGTGGATCCCGCTGCTCAACGGCGGCACCGTCGTCGTGGCACCCGACCGGCCGGTCGACGCGCCGATGCTCCGGGAGCAGATCGGCGCGGCCGGCGTCACCGCGGTGTTCCTCACCTCCGGGCTGTTCGGTGTCCTTGCCGACGAGGACCCCGGCTGCCTCGCCGGCGCGGCCGAGGTGTGGACCGGCGGCGACATCGTGTCACCCGACGCCGTCCGTCGCGTCCAGGCCACCTGCCCGGACCTGACCGTCGTCGCGGTGTACGGCCCGACGGAGACCACGACGTTCGCCACCCGGCTGCACCTGCGGCACGCACCGGCCGGCCCGGTCCCGATCGGCCTGCCCATGGACAACACCCGCGTCTACGTCCTGGACCCTGACCTCGAACCGGTGCCCGCCGGCGCGGTCGGCGAACTGTTCATCGGCGGCCCCGGCGTGTCCCTCGGCTACCTCGGACAGCCGCAGGCGACGGCCGAGCGCTTCCTGCAGGACCTGCTGCACCCCGAGGAGCGCATGTACCGCACCGGCGACCTCGTGCGGTGGGGCGCCGACGGCACGCTGCACTTCATCGGCAGGGCCGACGACCAGGTCAAGATCCGCGGCTTCCGCATCCAGCTCAGCGAGATCGAGTCGCTGGCGGTCAGCCACCCCGGCGTCTCGCACGCCGCCGTGGTGGCCCGCCCGACCGGCACCGGCGACAAGCGCGTCGTGGCATACGTCGTCCCCGACCGCACCGGCACCACTGCCGGCACCACAGCGGCCACTGACGAGACGGACCGGGTGGCCGAGTGGCTGCAGATCTACGAGAAGATGTACAGCGACGCCGGCCAGCTCCCCCTCGGCGAGAACTTCGCCGGCTGGAACTCCAGCTACGACACCGCACCCATCCCGCTGGAGCAGATGCGCGAATGGCGGGACGCCACCGTGACCCGCATCCGGCAGCTGCGCCCGTCGCGCATCCTGGAGATCGGCGTCGGCAGCGGCCTGCTGCTGGCGCACCTCGCCCCGCAGGCGTCCTCCTACTGGGCCACCGACTTCTCCGCCGAGGCCGTCGACGCGCTGGGCGCCGCGCTCGCCGGGCAGCCCGACCTGGCCCGCAAGGTGCACCTGCGGCACCAGGCCGCCGACGACGTCGACGGGCTGCCGGCCCGCTACTTCGACACGATCATCCTCAACTCCGTCGTGCAGTACTTCCCGTCGCCGGACTACCTGGAGCGCGTCGTGCGCGGCGCCGTCGGGCTGCTCGCACCGGGCGGCGCGCTGTACATCGGCGACATCCGCAACGCCCGCCTGCTGCGCACCTTCCACGCCGCGATCGAGGTGTACCGCGCGGAGGACGGCACCGCGCCGGAGGCGCTGCGGCGGCTGGTCGAGCAGCGGGTGCTGCTGGAGAAGGAGCTGCTGCTCGACCCGGAGTTCTTCCACGCGCTCGCCCGCCGCCTGCCGGAGACGACCACCGTGGACGTCCGGCTCAAGCACGGCCGCGCCCACAACGAGCTGAGCCGCTACCGGTACGAGGTGGTCCTGCGGACCGCGGCACCGCACGACGCCGACCTCGGCACCGCCACCACCCGCGCCTGGGGCACCGGCGTCGCCGACCTGGACACCCTCGCCGCCGAGCTCACCGCCGCCCTCGACGCCGCAGCCGCCGCCGGCGCACCGCTGCGGCTGCGGCTCACAGGTGTGCCGAACCGCCGCCTCACCGCCGACCTGGCCGCCTCCGCACGGCTGTGGCCCGCCGACGACACCCCGGCACCGGACCCCGACGGGCCGCAACCACCCGAACCGGAGGACTTCCACGCCCTCGGCCGGCGTCTCGGCCTGTGGACCGCCGTCACCTGGTCGCCCCCACCCCGCGCGGACCTGCTCGACGTGCTGTTCGCGACGGCGCCGGACCCGGCGGCGTTCCAACCCACCAACGTCTACCGGCCGGCGCCCGCCGACGACAACGCCCCGCTGGCGCGCTACGCCAACCACCGCGCCGCCGCGGACAGCCTGACGGCGTTGGCGGACTCCCTGCGCGACCTGTTCCGGGAACAGCTCCCCGACTACATGGTGCCGGCGATCGTCGTGCTCGACCGGCTGCCGCTCACCTCGATCGGGAAGCTGGACCGCTCGGCGCTGCCCGCACCCGACATCGGGGGCGGCGCCGCCAGCCCGCGCACGCCCCACGAGGAAGTGCTCTGCAACGTCTTCGCGCAGGTCCTCGGCCTGTCCGGCGTCGGCGTCCACGACAACTTCTTCGAACTCGGCGGGCAGTCGCTGCTCGCCGTGCGGCTGACCAGCCGCATCCGCGCGCTGCTCGGCGTCGACCTGCCGGTCAGCGCCGTCTTCGACCACCCGACGCCCGCCGCGGTGGCAGGCCGGCTGACCGGGCCGGCGACCCGTACCGTCGCGTCACCCGACCGGGTCGCGCCGCAGCGGCCGCCGCTGTCCTACGCGCAGCGGCGCATGTGGTTCGCACAGACCATGGAGGGCCCGAGCCCGACCTACAACATCCCGCTGACCATCCGGCTCGCCGGCCGCCTGGACCTCACCGCGCTGCGGGCCGCGCTCGCCGACGTCGTCGACCGCCACGAGATCCTCCGCACCGTCCTGCCGCAGGTCGACGGCGAGCCGTACCAGCGGGTGCTGCCGCCGCCGCAGGCCAGGCCGAAGCTGAAGATCACCACGACCACCGAGGCCGACCTGCCGCAGCACCTCGCGGCCGCCAGCCGGCACGCGTTCGCCCTGGACAGCGAGCCGCCGCTGCGGGCCACCCTGTTCCTGCTCGGCGAGCAGGAGCACGTCCTGATGCTGCTGCTGCACCACGGAGCCGCCGACGGCTGGTCGCTGCGGGTGCTCGGCGCCGACCTGAGCGTCGCCTACGCCGCCCGCACCGGCGGCCGCGCCCCGGCGTGGCAGCCGCTGCCGACGCGGTACATCGACTACGCCGGCTGGCAGCGCGACCTGTTCGACGACGAACAGCCCGGCTCGACCCTCGACCGGCAACGCCGGTTCTGGCGGGCGCAGCTGGCGAACCTGCCGCAGGAGCTGCCCCTGCGCACCGACCGGCCACGGCCGGACATCACCTCGTTCCGGGGCGGGACCAGCCACCTGCACCTCGACGCCGACACCCACGTCCGGATGCAGCGCCTCGCCCGCGCCCGCGGCGTGACGGTCTTCATGCTGCTGCACGCCGCCTTCGCGGCGCTGCTCACCCGGCACGGCGCCGGCACGAACCTGCCGATCGGCACCGCCGTCGCGGGCCGCACCGAGGAGACATTCGACGTCGTCGGCTGTTTCGTCAACACCGTCGTGCTGCGCACGGACACGGCCGGCGACCCGACGTTCGCCGACCTGCTCGACCGCGTCCGCGCCGTCGACCTCGCCGCCTACGACCACCAGGACCTGCCCTTCGACCAGGTCGTCCAGGCCGTCAACCCGCAGCGGGCCGGCAACCGCAACCCCCTGTTCCAGGTCGGGCTGTCGCTCACGGACCGGCCCGAGCACCTGCTGGACCTGCCGGGGGTGACCTCGTCCGTCGAGTTCACCGACACCGACACCAGCCGGTGCGACCTGTGGTTCGTCGGCACCGAACGGCGCGACGCCGCCGGCACCCCCGCCGGGATCAGCGGCTACTTCGAATACAGCGCCGACCTGTTCGACGAGGAGACCGTGCGGCGGTTCGGCCAGGACCTGTGCGAGGCACTGCGGGCCTTCGTCGACGACCCGAACCGCCGCATCGGCGACGGCGTCACACCGTCAACCGGTACTCCCAGCCCTCCCGCCAGCCGAAGTCGGCGGTGATCAGCTCCTCCAGGGGTACCCCGTCGACGAGATGATCCAGGGTCCAGCGGGTCGCCACGTGACCGATGATCAGCACCCGCCGCCCGTCCCAGCGCTCGGCGATGTCCCGCAGCGCGCCCTCCACCCGCCGCACCGCCTGCCGCCAGCTCTCCCCGTTCGGGTACGGCTCGTCCAGATACCGCTCGCGGTGCTCGTGCAGCTGCGCCGCCGGCATCCCGTTGCCGTCACCGTAGTCGCACTCCCGCAGCCGCCAGTCGTGCAGGATCGGCACCGCACCGTCCGGAAACGCGAGCTCCGCCGTCTCCACCGCGCGCCGCAGGTCAGACGTCAAAACCACATCGACGTCACCCTTGCGCCGCCCACCCAGCTCCACCGCGAGGTCACGCCCCCGCGCCGACAACCGACCCGGCAGCCAGCCGGTGGCCACCCCCTGGTCATTGTCCTCACTCCACGAATGCGTCTCGAACACGATCCCAGTCGCCACCCCACGACCCTACCCATCACCCGGCCGCCCGCGCCCGGTACACGCGGGCCGGCGCCGGCACCTCGTTAAGAAGGCGTCAAGAACCGGGTGACCGGCGTATGGAATCCGTCAACGCACCTGGGCAGCGCAGACCCGCGGGGATGCACTTCGGGTGCGGCCGGTCGTCGGCCGCCGTGAAGGACAAGCAAGGAGATCCCCTCGTGGCTGACCTGTGGTTCGTACTGCTGACGATCGCGGCGTTCGCGGTCCTCGGCCTGGCGGTGCGGGCGGTGGAACGGCTGTGAACGCCGAGAACCTCATCGGTCTCATCCTCGCGGTCGCCCTCACCGCGTTCCTGGTGACGGCCCTGCTCCTGCCGGAGAAGTTCTGATGAGCACCACAACGGCCGGCGCCGTGTTCGTCGCCTCGCTGCTCATCGCCCTGGTGCTGCTCTACAGGCCGTTCGGCGACCACATGTACCGGACGGTGACCGCCACCCGGCACAGCCGCTTCGAGCGGCTCGTCTACCAGGCGGTCGGCGTGAACCCCGACGGTGCGCAGGCCTGGGGCGTCTACGCCCGCAGCGTCCTGGCGTTCTCCGCCGTCTCGATCCTGTTCCTGTACGTGTTCCAGCGGGTCCAGCAGCACCTGTGGCTGTCGCTGGGCTTCGACCCGGTCGAGCCCGACCAGGCGTGGAACACGGCGGTCAGCTTCGTCACCAACACCAACTGGCAGTCGTACTCGGGCGAGTCGACGATGGGCCACCTCGTGCAGATGGCGGGCCTCGCCGTGCAGAACTTCACCTCCGCCGCCGTCGGGGTCGCCGTCGCGGTCGCCCTGGTCCGCGGGTTCGCCCGGTCCAGGACCAGCGAGCTGGCGCACCATCCGGCCGCGCTGGCGGGTGGAATACGCCGGATCGGCCGGTTCCCGGATCAGCTGGTAGCGCCACAACGCGATCCGGCGGGCGCGGTCGGCCCGCACCCGCGTCTCGTCATCGACGGTCGTCAACAACAGCCTCCTCAACAGTCGTCTGAAGATCGACAAATGTTGAGGGTTGCCGGTCACACGGCCGCCGGCCAGGGCGAACTCGTGTTGATCGACTCTGGTGGCCAGTCCGGAGACAGCAACCGGCCCTGCGACACCACGCCAGCGACCCGCCACGCCGTCACCATGCGCAGCACGAACCGGCCGGCAACCGCCCGCGCCGCGGCCTCGACCGCAGCCACGGCATCAGCGAACACCGTCGCGGCCGCCTCAGGCATCACCGGATCCGCCGCCACGGCCACCAGCAGCCCGGTGAACCACACCCGGACCTGCTCCGCCTTCCCCGCGAACCGGCGCAACCAGCCCCGCACCGTCTCCAACGGGCGATCCAGCACCACCGCGACCGGCCGCGCACCCAGCCCGGACGCCTTCGCAGCCAGGGCCCGACCGATCACAGCGACCGTGTCCGCTCGGCGCAGGAGCACCCCGACCGGCAGCAGCACATGCGTCGCCGAGCACCCAGCACAGCGAACACGCCGTGGCCGCAGCAGCCACCGCGCACCCGCCTCACCACGCAGCACCCGCGGCCGCGCCCACCCCCACCCGGTCAACCGGCCCGCACACGCCCCGCAGCGCAACCCACCCACCACGAGCTGACGTTCGACCCCAACCGGGTCGTCGTTTACCGTCATCACCAAGGTGCCTCCGCACCGAGGCAGCCCTCCCGAACGACCGGCCAAGGAACACCGGGAGGGCCGCTGCCTGCAACAACGTCCTCACGGTGATGACGCGCACCAAAAAACGCAACCCCACCAGACCGCGCTACAGACACCCTCAAGATCAATGACGGACAAGAACAAACTCGTCGTCACCTTCGGTGACGGCTAACACTCTTGAGACACCTTCCCCGTCACCTCTACCCCCGCCCTCCCCGAAACCCCGAACAGGCGCAACGGGACCAGACCCAGCGAGCCGGACGGGCTCGTTCGAGCTGTGGATCCAGAAGTCCGTCAGTAGAGTTCGGATAAGGGCTTGAGACGTCACCTGCTGTAGGGCGCCAGCCCTTCGTTCCCGGCGACAACCAAGGCATCGACAAGCATCTGCCGCTCGTTCAGGTGGTCGAGTTCCTCCGCCGTGCTGCGAATCTCTTTGAGCCAGTTGTTCGACAGCCATGACTGCTTGACGGTGACACGGCCGTCTTGGATGCACAGATCGGACACCCAGCGCAGGCCGCGAGTGACCTGCACCTCTGCCGGCAGCCTGTGCAGGATGTTGATGAGTCCGTCGACGCACTTGACCTCTCCGCAAGCAGCGGGTAACCAGTCGTCGATCAGTTCGACGAGGTCCTCAGCACGGACCCAGTCGATGGGTGCACCGACGACCTCGTTGTACAGGCCTTGCGTCCACGGAAGCGGGTTCGGCAGGAGAGCGTCGGCGGCCCAGTCGCCCCAGTGGCGGTCACGGTAAGGGCTCGGGTCATCGCGCAAGTACCCGGTGGCGTGGCGCAGCAACGGTGGCCAGATTTCTCGGGCAGCTTCGGCCAGGCGTTCGTTCTCTGCGCCGGCTGCCGCGAGACCGCGGAGGAAGTTCGACATCAGTCCTCCGTCAGCGCGAAGGACGTCGAGGTGTTCAAGCACCGAACTGACGTCACCGTTCTTTGCAAATCCCTCGAGGAGGGCTCGTGCGGCGACGAGCCTGTGTGCCCCTTGATGGTCCGCTGTCCAGCCCTTCTTTTTCTGGGTGACCATGGCACGTCGCTCGACGTCGAGAAGGCTGATGAGCACTGTGGCTGCGTCATGGGTGCAGCAGTGGTCCGAGGACGCGGCTGCGCCGAGTCCTCGAATGGCTGCGTCGAGCACGGCGATGTCGATGGAGTCTCCAGCCAACTCCTGAAGGCGTTCGGCGACGTCGCCAACGATTTGGACGTTCAGCCGGCGCTGACCGCGCTGGTCCCATGGTCCGACTTCTGCAACACGGGCGGTCTTGACCAACCAGTTCAACGCGGTCCGGTGGATGCAAGGGTCGCCGTGGCAGGGCGCCGTCCAGACGACATCGCATCCGCGCGCCAGATACAGCCGTGTCTCCAGGGATGCCTTGCCTGCCATCGCAAGGCCGGCCTCGGCGACATCGTCGGTCGAGCGTCCCGCCACCTGCAAGGGTGCGGTCATCGCAGATGTGAGGAACGCCGGCAGGGCTTGGGCCACGGCCCGGTCGGCGCCTAGGTCAAAGTACTGACCTTCGTGGCGCTGGTCTTCGGCGTCCTGGAACGACAACGCAATCCAGAGAACGAACTCAGTTGCGAAGCTCTCCTGGTCACCCAACGCATCCATATCACCGGCCGCGGCTCGTGCGACCGCTGCACGGACGACGTGGGCTACCGCGTCTACAGGGCGGATCGGCATCTGGTCGCCACCGGACTCGAGTAATGAACGGCCGGCAGCCAGGTCCGCGGCGATCTCCTCCGAGGAAGGGGGCGCGTAGTTGGCATCTTGCTTGGCCGAGCCTCAGTACCGGTTCTGCAGTCGCAGGGTGGCCTGCACGACCTCCTGGTACGCTACGTGCGTCTCTTGCGCGGCCTGGAGCTCGGGTGGCGCAACGACCTCGATGTAGTAATTGTCGCCGTGCTGCGTGATTCGGTACTGGTCGGAGTCCAGGCTTGCGGCCCAATTCTTCGTAAGCTCCTGGCTGAAGCCGAGCCGGTCGCCATTCTTGACGAATTGCTCGGCGACCTTCTTCAATACCTCGGCGCGTGCCTCGCCGCCGTGAGTCATCAGCCATACGGCCACCTCACGCGGTGTCCACTGACGACGCTCCAGGTTTGCGAGCCCTTCAGTTGTTGCACGCAACCCGGAGGACTCACTCGTGCGGCGGTGCAACTCCAGCTTCCAGACGACCGGTTCGGCGAGGAACGGGTCGAGCTCGGTGTCGAGGTTCTCCACGTGGCGCACCAGTAGACCGAAAAGCATCCCTGGGACCGCCAGATTCTCGCACCCGTCCAGATGTATCTCGACGATTTTCCTCGGCGATGCACCCTGGCTCAACCAATGGTCAGCGACACGTTCCATCGCCAGGAGCGCGCTCATCGCCGAGTACGGACCGACCGATGTACCGCGATACCAACTCCACACATCCACGTGTGCGGTGCGCTCGCCGAACAGGAACCTCAGACGCTGGCCGCCGCTGTGCTCGACCTGTCACCGCCGCGCGACCGTGTCGTCGTGCAGGCCGTCCTGTGGGGCTCGTAAATCTGGTCCGAAGGCTGTGACGTGCGGTTTGTGCGAGGCTCACCGGAGGACGTCGACGATAATCCAGGCCATGAGTGCGTCGCTGGTGTACCTGCTGCTGCGTCAGATCCTGCAGATGTTGGCCCAGCTCGCCCGAGACGGTGGAGCAAAGGACGTCGAACTGCTGGTGTTACGGCATCAGGTGGCGGTGTTACGCCGGCAGGTACACCGGCCCGATCTGCAACCCGCTGACCGGGTAGTGCTGGCGGCGTTGTCACGGCTGCTGCCCCGGCAACGCTGGGCGGCGTTCTTCGTCACCCCCGCGACCCTGCTGCGCTGGCATCGACAGCTGATCGCACGACACTGGACCTTCCCGCACGCGCGACCCGGCCGGCCATCCGTCGCTCGTGAGATCCGGGAACTGGTCCTGCGTCTGGCCGCGGAGAACCCGACCTGGGGCCATCGCCGGGTGCAGGGTGAACTGGCTCGACTGGGCTACCAGGTAGCGGCCAGCACGGTCTGGAAGATCCTGCACCAGGCCGGCGTCGACCCGGCCCCACGCCGAACGGGACCGACCTGGCAGCAGTTCCTCACCGCCCAGGCCCACACAATCCTGGCCTGCGACTTCTTCACCGTAGACACCGTGCTCCTGAAACGGATCTACGTGCTGTTCTTCATCGAGCTCGCCACCCGGCAGGTCCACATCGTCGGTGTCACCGCACACCCGACCGGCGACTGGGTTACCCAGCAGGCCCGGAACCTGCTCATGAGCCTCGACCAGCACGCCGACAGGCTGCGGTTCCTGCTGCGAGACCGGGACGCGAAGTTCACCGCCGCCTTCGATGCGGTCTTCACCGCAGCCGGCATCGACGTGGTTCGAACACCACCACAGGCGCCGAAGGCGAACGCCTTCGCGGAGCGCTGGGTCGGTACGGTCCGACGCGAGTGCACCGACCGGATCCTCATCGCCGGCGAACGGCACCTGACGAGCGTCCTGACCGAGTACACCGAGCACTACAACGGCCACCGCCCACACCGATCACTCGGCCAGCAACCACCGAACCCGTCACCACAGGTCGTCGACCTCACCGCCGCTCGCGTCCAACGACGCTCGATCCTGGGCGGACTGATCAACGAATACTCGCAGGCAGCGTAGCCGAATCTGATTTACGAGCCCCACAGGGTGTTCGTGTCACAGATGTGTCGTGATCATCCACAGTGGACACTTGGTTGAGGGGGATCCAACCGCCCGGGTCAAGGTGTCGATCGCGTGGTG
>NZ_JBFAIC010000079.1:36165-45523 GCF_040654515.1 Dactylosporangium sp. NPDC050688 | reverse complement strand
GGGTTCCCACCCCGGAGCCCCCCATGCTCGCTGCGCTCGCACTGCCTGCGCTGGCGCGCGGCAGCCTCACGCGCGTGCGCGCGGCATCGCCGGTGGTCGCCGCCCCACCCGGCCGGACCACCGTCGTGATCCAAGTCGCGCCCCGGCCGCCTGGACGACCACCCCGCGACTTCGATCAACCGGGCAAGACCAAGCGGGCGAGATCAAAGCGAGCCGGGCGTCGACCGCGACGGGACCGGCCACTCGCCGCGGCGACCCGCGGCGCGCCTCCCGACGCTTTGGGGTGTGCTTTGCCGGGGCATGACGCGCCGGCGAGCGTCGTCGCGCCGGCCGGGAGGGGTTCCCACCCGAGCCCTGTCACCCACGCTCGCACTGCCTGCGCTGCGCGCGGCAGCTTCACGCGCGGGCGCTCGGCATCCGGGGTTGCCGTCCCGCTGGCTGGATCGCCGTGGTGATCCAAGTCGCGCCCTGGTCATCTGGACGACCAGGACGCGACTTCGATCAACCGGGCAAGATCGTGCCAGGGCGGGCCGAGCCGGGGTGGGCCGAGCCGGGGTGGGCCGAGCCGGGGTGGGCCGGGCCGGGGATGCGGAGCCAGGCGGAGATGCGGCGCCACGGCGTGCCGGGCAACGGATCGAACCGGGCCGGCCACCGGGATGGTGCGCGCATGCGCAGGAAGCTGCCGCGCGCAGCGCAGGCAGTGCGAGCGCCAGCGAGCATGGGGGGTGTGGGGTGGGAACCCCCCACGGGACCCCTGGCGAAGCTAGGGAGCCAGTAACAGCCTGGCGCGGTCGTACTCGTCGGCGAAGACGAGGACGCGGACCATGCCGTCGTGGCCGGTGGCGAGGGTGGCCCTGACGCCGTTGCGGCGGAGGCGGTCGCGGACGTCGCGGGCGAACGCCAGGTCGCCGATCAGGGACACGGAGCGCAGCAGGCCGTAGTCGAGGTCACCGGCGGGGGCGGGTAGATGCGCGCCGCTGAGGGAGTGGGCCCTGCGTTCGCCGAAGCGGAGCAGCCGGATGATGAGGATCAGGGTGGCGAGAGCGCCGGCGGAGGCCGCCCATCCCGCGAGGTACATGAGGGGCACTTCCACAGTTTGCCACTAGAAGATCACTCTCCGGAGCCGGATAAGGTCAGCAGCGTCGAGACGAGGCGGTCTCATGGAAAGGGAGTCACATGGCGGGTCGATTGGCGGTCGTCGGAGCGGGGCTGATGGGGTCGGGTATCGCCCAGGTCGCCGCGCAGGCCGGGTGGGAGGTGACGCTGCGGGACCTGTCGGAGGAGGCGGTCGGGCGTGGCGTCGCGGCCATCGAGCAGTCGCTGACGAAGTTCGCGAGCAAGGGCGTGATCGCCGAGGGCGACGTGCAGGCGGCGCTGGGGCGGATCACCACCACCACGGACCTGGACGCGGCGGCCGAGGCCGACATCGTGGTTGAGGCGGTGTTCGAGCGGCTGGACGTGAAGCAGGAGCTGTTCGGCACGCTGGACAAGATCTGCCGGGCCGACGCGGTGCTGGCGACGAACACGTCCGCGATCCCGGTGACGCAGATCGCGACCGCGACGCAGCGCCCCGAGCAGGTCGTCGGGACGCACTTCTTCAGCCCCGTACCGGTGATGAAGCTGTGCGAGCTGGTGCGCGGCTACAAGACGAGTGACGCGACGCTGGCCACCGCCAGAAGCTTCGCGGAGGAGATCGGCAAGACCTGCATCGTGGTCAACCGGGACGTCGCGGGGTTCGTCACCACGCGGCTGATCGCGGCGCTGGTGGTCGAGGCGGTCAAGCTGGTGGAGAGCGGCGTGGTGAGCGCCGAGGACCTCGACCTGGCCTGCAAGCTGGGGTTCGGCCACGCGATGGGGCCGCTGGCGACCACCGACCTGACCGGCGTGGACGTGCTGTACCACGCGGCGAAGAACATCCACACCGACACCGCCGACGCGAAGTTCTTCCCGCCGGAGCTGCTGGCGCGGATGGTGATCGCCGGTGACCTGGGGCGCAAGTCGGGCAAGGGGTTCTACACGTACTCGTGAGCGGCGACACCGGCCGGGGCCGCCGCGGAGACTCCGGTGGCCCCTGGCACGGTGAAGCTGAAGCGGCTGCCGCCGCCGGGGTTGTCCTCGACGGTGATCGAGCCGCCGTGCCGGTCGACGATACGGCGGCAGATGGCCAGGCCCAGGCCGGTGCCGCCGTAGGACTGGCCGGCGTGCGCGCGGTGGAACGACTCGAAGACGTAGGGCTTGTCGGCGTCCGGCACGCCGATGCCCCGGTCGGCGACCTCGACGCGGACCCAGCCCGGGCCGGCCGGTGCCGCGCTGACGTCGACCTTCGGCACGCGGCCCGGCTGGACGTACTTGAGGGCGTTGCCGATGAGGTTGTCCAGCACGTGCCGCAGCAGGGCGGGGTCGGCCTCGACCCAGGGCAGCGGGCCGACGTAGATGTCCGGGCGGACCGCCAGATGGTTGACCCGCTCGGCGATGACCTCGCCGGCGAGCGCGCCGAGGTCCAGCGGCTGCGGTCGTAGGGCCGCGTCGCGGGCGGTGGTGTAGGCGAGCAGGTCGTCGATCAGCCGCCGCATGCGGACCACCCCGGCGCTGACCCGCTCGATGCTGGCGCCGGCCTCCCGGGCCTCGGGCGAGTGCGGCAGGGCCGGCGTGAGCGCGTCGTGCGCCATCTCGGCGTGCGCGGCGATCACGGTCAGCGGGTTCTTCAGGTCGTGCGCCACGATGCCGGCGAAGGCGGTCAGGTCGCCCTCTCGCTCCCGTACCTCGGTGATGTCGTGGAACACCGCGATCGCGCCGCGCCGGCCGTCGACGTCGAGCGGGCGCCCGCTGACGGACAGCAGGGTGCCCTCGGGCCGGGCCGCGTTGCGGATGACCATCTCGACCCGGTCGGTCGACTCGCCGGCGAGGGCCCGCACCAGCGGCAGCTCCTCGACGGGGAACGGGGTCACGCCGTCGGGCCGGTAGATGCCGTAGTACTCCTGCCACCCGTCGACCCCGGCCAGGTCGGCGTCGACGCCGAGCATCGCCTTGGCGGCGGGGTTGTGCACCAGGAAGACGCCGTGCTCGTCGACGACGCCCACGCCGTCGCTGATCCGGTCGAGGATGCCGTTGAGCAGCACGACCTGCCGGTGCGCGGTCCGTTCGGCCTCGCGCAGCTCCGCGGTCGCGGCGACCACCCGGGTCTCGGCGCGGGCCCGGCCGCCCGCGAGCGCCCACAGCATCACCACGACCAGCACGGTCAGCAGCGTGCCGCCGGTACCGATCGCCAGGGGCGCGGTGTCGGCGGGGCCGTTGAGGCCGGAGAGCCGGCGCGAGTCGGCGGTCAGCACGAGCCGCCAGTGCCGGTTCGCGATCGGGATGGTCACCTCACGGCGCAGGTCCGGCTCGGCCACCCGGTGCAGGAACGCGACCCGGGTCTCCTGGCCGCCACCGTTGTCGGCCCACAGGTCGGCGTCGACCTTGCCCTGGGTCGCCGCGTCCAGGACCCCGCCGACGAAGCTCTGCCCGCGCAGCCCGAACGCGACCCAGCCCTTGAACGTCTTGGCGCCGGACGGCGTCGGGTTGCCGTACACGGGCGCGGCGAACACGAAGGACAGCTGCTGCCGCGGCGCGGGCAGCGACCGGTCCCGCAGCAGCACATAGGTGTCCGAGACGGCGGGCCGGCCGGCGCGGCGGGACTCGTTGAGCGCGGCGGTCGGCTCGGCGGACTGCGACAGGTCGGTGCCCGCGGTGGCGGCGGGGGCGCCGTCCAGGGGCCTGGAGAAGATGACGAACAGGTGCTCCCGGCCGCTGCCCCTGACGGTCAGGTCGAGGCCGGTGACGCCGCGGTCGCGCCAGTACCGCTGGACCTCGTCGAGCTGTCCGTCCTGCGCGGGCACGACGAAGACCAGCGACGTGGCCCCGGGCAGGCCGGCGTCGCGCAGCGGCGCCGTGGTGGTGGCGAAGTCGTCGAACGTCAGCGTCTCGTGCGCCCCGACCGCCGCGGCGACGGTCCGCAGCGTGTCGAGGTACCGGTGGATCTCCGTGCGGACGGCGGCCTCGGCGCGGGACGTGTCGCGGTCCATGACGGCGTTGGCGCGGGCCCGCTGGTTGTCGCGCAGGGAGCCGGCGGCGTGCCAGGACGCCACGAGGCCGAGGGCGAGCACGAGCAGGATGGCCAGGATGCCGACCACCCCGGCATGCCGGACCGCCCTGCCCAGCCGACCGATCACCCTGCCCTGATCGGCGGGGCGTGCGGGATCCTGAGGCTTAGCCCCGGTCGGTCCAGCGGAACGTGAACACGCACAGCGCAAGGCCGATGACGACCCACGCGCCGAGCACGATCGCGACGTGCCCGAGCTGCCAGGCGCCGCCGACCTCGCGCACCGCGAACGAGTCGGGCAGGAACACCGAGCGCATGCCCTGGGTCATCCACTTCAGCGGGAACAGCGACGCGATGCTGCGCATCCACTCGGGGATCGTCGAGTACTGGAAGAACACGCCGGAGATGAACTGCAGCACCAGGGCGACAGGGGTCACGATCGCCGGCGCGCCGCGCCCGCTCCGGGCCAGCGAGGAGAACGCGATCCCGCACAGCGTGCAGGCGCTGATGCCGAGCAGCGACACCCAGCCGAACGTCACCCACTTCGCGGCGGTCGACGGCACCGGCAGGTCGTAGAAGGCCGCGGCGGTCGCCACCAGCACCACGGTCTCGGCCGCGCCGATGGCGATGACCATGACGACCTTGCCGATGAAGTACGCCGTGCGCGGCATCGGCGTGCCGCGCAGCCGCTTCAGGATGCCCTTCTCGCGCTCCATCGGGATCTGGATCGCCAGGGACTGGAACCCGGTGGTCAGCAGGCCGGCGGCGATGATGCCGGCGGCGAAGTACTGCGTGAACGACACGCCGGGGGCGATCTCGGCGTCGAAGACCGAGCCGAAGATGACGAGCAGCAGCAGCGGGAAGAACAGCGTGAAGATCACCGACTCCCGGCTGCGCAGGAACTGCTTGATCTCCAGCCCGCCACGGGCCAGTCCGAGCCGCAGGGTGGTCATTCGCCGGCGCCGATCATTCGCAGGTACACGTCCTCGAGGCTGGGTCTGATGACGGTGAGGCCGGGGACCTCGCCGCCGAACTGTTCGGCGAGCCTGGCCACGACCGCGGTCGGGGTGTCGGTCTGCTCCTGGCGGGGCCCGTCCGGGGTGTGCCAGCCGACCGTCGCGGCGGCGGTGCCCCGGTTGCCCAGCCGGGCCGGGGTGTCCACGGCGACGAGCTTGCCGGCGGCGAGCACGCCGACCCGGTCGGCCAGCTGCTCGGCCTCGTCCAGGTAGTGCGTGGTGAGCAGGATCGTGGTGCCGGCGGCGGCGAGCTGCCGGATCAGGCCCCAGAACTCGCGGCGCGCCTCCGGGTCGAAGCCGGTCGTCGGCTCGTCGAGGAACAGCAGCTCGGGGCGGCCGATGATGCCGAGCGCCACGTCGAGGCGGCGCTTCTGGCCGCCGGACAGGACCCTGGTCCGGTCGCCGCGCTTGCCGGCCAGCCCCACCCGCTCGATGACGGCGTCTGGGTCGTCGGCGTTGCGGTAGTACTGCGCGAAGTGATGCACGACCTCACGCACCGTCAGGTCGTCGAACTCGCCGGTGCTCTGCAGCACGATGCCGACCCGCTGCCGCCACGCCGCGTCGGCGTGCGCGGGGTCGACGCCGAGGACGCTGGCCTCGCCGGAGGTGCGGTGCCGGAACCCTTCGAGGATCTCCACGGTGGTCGTCTTGCCCGCGCCGTTCGGGCCCAGGAGGGCGAACACCTCGCCGCGGTGCACGTCGAGGTCGATGCCGTCGACGGCGACATGCCCCCGGTACCGCTTGTGTAGCCCGCGCACGGTGATCGCTTCGGTCACGGCGTTCACTATAGGCAAGGGCATCCGGTGACGATTTTCACCGACCCGACCAAATTACCGTTCAGTAAGGTTCTCGTATGGCGAAGCTCCCCGAGCGCGACCGCCCGTGGGTCATGCGCACCTATGCCGGACACTCCTCGGCCGCGGCGTCCAACGCGCTGTTCCGGCGCAACCTCGGCAAGGGGCAGACCGGCCTGTCGGTCGCCTTCGACCTGCCGACGCAGACCGGCTACGACCCCGACGCCGAGCTCGCGCGCGGTGAGGTCGGGCGGGTCGGGGTGCCGGTCTCGCACCTGGGCGATATGCGCACGCTGTTCGACGGCATCGACCTCGGTCTCGCCAACACCTCGATGACCATCAACGCCACCGCGATGTGGCTGCTCGGCCTGTACGTGACCGTCGCGCGCGAGCAGGGTGCGCCGCTGGACGCGCTGGCGGGCACCACCCAGAACGACATCGTCAAGGAGTACCTGTCCCGGGGCACGCACATCTTCCCGCCGGGGCCGTCGCTGCGCCTGACCACCGACACCATCGCGTGGACCGTCGCGAACTGCCCGAAGTGGAACCCGGTCAACATCTGCTCGTACCACCTGCAGGAGGCCGGCGCGACGCCGGTGCAGGAGCTGGCGTTCGCCCTGGCCACGGCGATCGCCGTGCTGGACGCGGTCCGCGACTCCGGCCAGGTGGCGCCGGAGCGCTTCCCCCAGGTCGCGGCGCGCATCTCGTTCTTCGTCAACGCCTCGGTTCGTTTCGTCGAGGAGACCGCGAAGATGCGAGCGTTCGGCCGGCTGTGGGCCACGCTGCTGACCGACAGGTACGGCATCTCCGACAAATCAGCGCAGCGCTTCCGGTACGGCGTGCAGGTCAACAGCCTCGGCCTCACCGAGTCGCAGCCCGAGAACAACGTCCAGCGCATCGTGCTGGAGATGCTCGGCGTGACGCTGTCGCGCGACGCGCGGGCACGGGCCGTACAGCTGCCGGCATGGAACGAGGCGCTCGGCCTGCCGCGCCCGTGGGACCAGCAGTGGTCGCTGCGGATGCAGCAGGTCCTCGCCTTCGAGTCCGACCTGCTGGAGTACCCCGACCTGTTCGAGGGCTCGCACGTCATGACGGCCCTCGTCGACGACCTCGTCGCCGGGGCGACCGCCGAGCTCGACCGGGTCCTGGAGATGGGCGGCGTCGTCGCGGCCGTCGAGTCCGGCTACCTCAAGAGCGCGCTCGTCGCCTCGCTCGCCGAGCGGCGCGGCCGGATGGAGCGCGGCGAGGACGTCGTCGTCGGCGTCAACCGGTTCGTCGAGACGGAGCCGTCGCCGCTGGTCGCGGCGGGTGCCGCGGCGATCGAGCAGATCGACCCGGCGGTCGAGGCCGAGGCCGTGGCGTCCGTGGCCGCGTGGCGCGCCGCCCGCCCCGCCGGCGAGGCCGAGGCCGCGCTCGCCCGGCTGCGGGAGCTCGCCGCCGGCACCGGCAACCTCATGGAGGCCACCCTGGAGTGCGTCCGCGCGGGCGTGACCACTGGCGAGTGGGCCTCGGTGCTGCGGGAGGTCTTCGGCGAGTACCGGGCGCCCACGGGTCTCACCGGCGCGGTGTCCACCAGCGTGCCCGGCACCGCGCTGGCGGCGGTGCGCGAGCGGGTCCGGCGCACCGCCGAGGAGATCGGCGCCGGCCGGCTGCGGATGCTGGTCGGCAAGCCCGGCCTCGACGGGCACTCCAACGGGGCCGAACAGATCGCCGTGCGGGCCCGCGACGCCGGCTTCGAGGTCGTGTACCAGGGGATCCGGCTCACCCCGGCGCAGATCGTCGCGGCGGCGGTCGAGGAGGACGTCGACCTCGTCGGGCTCTCCGTGCTGTCCGGCTCGCACCTGGCGGCGGTCGCGTCGGTCCTGGCCGGGCTGCGCGCCGAGGGCCTGGACGACCTGCCGGTCGTGGTCGGCGGCATCATCCCGCCCGAGGACGCCGCGACGCTGCGGGCGTCGGGCGTCGCCCGGGTCTTCACGCCGAAGGACTTCGCCATCACCGACGTCGTGGACGAGCTGGTCACCGTCGTGCGCGAGGCGCACAAGCTGCCCTGAGGCCTACATCGGCCGGTAGCCCTGCGCCTGGGCCCACCGGGCGGCGGCCTTCTCCTCCTTGCGGCGCCTGCGCCGGCGCATCATCCACCAGAACGCCACGAACAGCAGCACGATGAACAGCAGCACCAGCACCGGCAGGATGATCGCCACCAGCGACATCGCCACGCTCGCCACGTCCTCGATCGCGCTTGCCACCGGGGCGCCGAAGCCCGCGGTGCTCGCGTTGATCACCGGTCTCGATGCCGCCTTCATCCCGTGTACGCCCAGCGAGATCGCCCCGCCGACCACGATCGGCACCCACTGGTGGCTGCTGAAGAACGACCCGGGATCGGTCACGGTCACCGTCTCGGAGCTCGACGCGGCACCGAAGGCCAGACCGCCCGCGGTGGGCCGCACGAACGTCTGGATCACGTCGTTGACGTGGTCGACCACCGGCACCTTGTCCGCGACGAACTCGATCGCCAGCAGCGCCGCGACGATCGCGATGGTCCACCCGTTCTCCATCCACGTCCAGCCGTCGGGCAGCGTGATGAGATCGGTGTACCTCGCCAGCACGCCGATGGCGAGCAACGGGATGTAGGCGTTCAGCCCGGCCGATGTGGCCAGGCCGAGGCCCGTCAATGACTCCAGCACGTCCCTAGCATGACATCGACGCGCCACATCGGCGCTGTACAGCGGGTGTCGGTCCGGCAGCACCGGCGGCTGCGGCTAGGCTGTCGCGGTGCGTCTCGTCATCGCCAAGTGCTCGGTCGACTACGTCGGCCGGCTCACGGCCCACCTGCCGCCCGCCACCCGCCTCATCATGGTCAAGTCCGACGGCTCCGTGCTGGTGCACTCCGACACCGGTGGCTACAAGCCGCTGATGTGGATGACGCCGCCCTGCCGCCTGGAGGAGTCCGAAGGACTGTGGAGGGTCGTCAACAAGGGCGGTGAGGAACTGCAGATCACCGTCGAGGAGATCCTGCACGACGGCGCGCACCCCCTCGGCGTCGACCCCGGTCTGGTCAAGGACGGCGTCGAGGCCCACCTGCAGGTCCTGCTCGCCGCCGCCCCGCACACCCTCGGCGAGGGCTACACCCTGGTGCGCCGCGAGTACATGACCGCCATCGGCCCCGTCGACCTGCTCTGCAAGGACGCCGACGGCGCCTCGGTCGCCGTCGAGATCAAACGCCGCGGCGAGATCGACGGCGTCGAGCAGCTCACCCGCTACCTGGAGCTGCTGGGCCGCGACCCCCTGCTCGCCCCGGTCCGCGGCATCTTCGCCGCCCAGGAGATCAAGCCCCAGGCCAGGGTCCTCGCCGAGGACCGCGGCATCCGCTGCGTCGTCCTCGACTACAACGCCCTCCGCGGCGTGGTGAAGGACGAGCTGACGCTGTTCTGAGCTAGCTCCGCGCCGCAGGCGGCGCGGGGCGGGGG
>NZ_JBFAIC010000079.1:25702-36068 GCF_040654515.1 Dactylosporangium sp. NPDC050688 | reverse complement strand
GGGTTCCCACCCGCGGCCCCCATGCTCCCTGCGGTCGCACTTTCGAGCTGGCCCGACTGCGAGATCGGGCGCTGCGCTTTCTGGCGCCGTCGTGGTCTGGCTCTCCATGAGGGTTGGACGTTGGCGGGGGTTGCTGTGCTTGCTCCGCGCCTGCGGCGCGGGGCGGGGGTTCCCACCCGCGGCCCCCATGCTCCCTGCGGTCGCACTTTCGAGCTGGCCCGACTGCGAGATCGGGCGCTGCGCTTTCTGGCGCCGTCGTGGTCGGGCTCTCCATGAGGGTTGGACGTTGGCGGGGGTTGCTGTGCTTGCTCCGCGCCTGCGGCGCGGGGCGGGGGTTCCCCGCCCCGGATCCCACCGTGGTGATCGAAGTCGCGTGCTGGTCGTCTGGATGACCGCCACGCGACTTCGATCAAGCAGGAAAGATCACCAGGCGCGCCGGTTACGGCCGCGACGCGACTTCGATCAACCGGGCAAGATCGAGTGGGCCGGTCGCGGCCGGCACGGGGTCGGCCGCCTGCCGCGACCCGCGGGCGCGGCGCCCGATGCCGGGCAATGGCACGCCGGCGAGCGGCCGGGGCGTCGTTACTTGGAGCGGCCGTGGATGAGTTTTACCAGCTTCAGGGCCTGCTGCATGGTCTTCGGGGTGCGGTCGAAGGTCATGATGGCCAGCAGGGTCGGACCGCGGCGCTTGACGATGGCCTTGGCGCGGGTGAACTCGCGCAGGCCGTCCTCGCCGTGGATGCGGCCGAAGCCTGAGCCGCCGACGCCGCCGAAGGGCAGGGACGGCATGCCGGCGAAGGTGAGGGCGGAGTTGACCGACGTCATGCCGGAGCGGACGCCGCGGGCGAGCTCCAGGCCGCGGGACTTGGAGAAGATGGCGCCGCCCAGGCCGTAGCCGGTGCCGTTGGCGAGCGCGACCGCCTCGTCGGCGTCCTTGACGCGGGCGATGGTGAGCGTCGGGCCGAAGGTCTCCTCCTGCACGGCGGCGGCGTCCTCGGGCACGTCGACGAGGATGGTCGGGCTGACGAACGGCGGGCGCACCGCCTCGGCGCCGCCCAGGACGGCGCGGCCGCCGCGGGTGAGGGCGTCCTCGATGTGCCGGCGGATGATGTCGATCTGCGAGGGCATGGTGATCGGGCCGATGTCGGCGGTGCCCTCCTCGCCGATGGTGAGCTTGGCGGCCCGGGCGACCACCCGGCCGAGGAAGGCGTCGTAGACGCTGTCGGCGACGTACACGCGCTCGATGCCGACGCAGGTCTGGCCGGCGTTGGTCAGGCCGCCCCAGACGCAGGCCTCGGCGGCGGCGTCCAGGTCGGCGTCGGCGGCGACGATCATGGCGTCCTTGCCGCCGCACTCCAGCAGCACGGGGGTGAGTGACTCGGCGGCGGCGGCCATGACCTTCTTGCCCGTTGCCGTCGAGCCGGTGAACGCGATCTTGTCAACGCCGGAGCGGCAGAGGGCGCCGCCGACGTCGCCCATGCCGTGCACGATCTGCAGCACCGGGCGCTCCGGTACGACCTCGGCGAAGCGGTCGACGATCCACTGGCCGACCGCGGGCGTGTACTCGCTCGGCTTGAACACCACGGCGTTGCCGGCGGCGAGGGCGTACGCGATCGAACCCATCGGCGTGAGCACCGGGTAGTTCCAGGGGCCGATCACGCCGATGACGCCGAACGGCAGGTACTCCAGGTAGGAGCTGTGCTCCGTGAGCAGCACGGACGAGCCGACCCGGCGCCGCCGGAGGACCTTGCGCGCGTGGTGCGCCGCCCAGGCGATGTGGTCGATCGCGCCGATCGCCTCGACGAGGGCGTCCGCGGTGGGCTTGCCGCCCTCGCGGTGCATCAGCTCGGCGAGTTCCTCCAAGCGGTTGGTGAGCACGCTGCGGAACGCGAGCAGCCGCTTGCGCCGGCCCGCGAACCCGAGTCCGGCCCACCAACCCGCCGCGTCCCGGGCCCGGGCGACCGCGTCGGTGACATGATCGGGGGAGGCCACGGGGAAGCGTCCGACCTCGTCGCCGCTGGCCGGGCTGGTCGAGATCAGCGAGCCCTCGTCGATGGCGGGGACGCCGGGAGTTCGCGTGGCGGTCATTGCGCGAGTGTAAACCCGGAGATTACTCACGAGTAGCCCCAAAACCGTGTCGAGGACGCCGCGTCCGCCACGACCGTCCGGTGCCAACCATGAAGGAGAAATCATGAAGGTCGAGACGCTCAAGGTACCCGGGGCCACCCTGCACTACGAGATCCGCGGCAGCGGCCCGGTCCTGCTGCTGATCTGCGGCGGCGTGTACGACGCGGAGGGCTTCGCCGGCCTGGCCGAGGCGCTCGCCGGGGACCGGACCGTCGTCACCTACGACCGCCGGGGCAACTCGCGCAGCCGCCTCGATGGGCCACCGGCCGTGCAGTCGGTCGAGGAGCACGGCGACGACGCGTACCGGCTGCTTGCCGCCGCCGGCGTGGTCGAGGACGAGCCGGCCGAGGTGTTCGGCAACAGCTCCGGCGCCGAGATCGCCCTGGACCTGGCGGCCCGGCACCCGGAGCTGGTGCGCACGGTGGTGGCGCACGAGCCGCCGGCGTTCGAGCTGCTGGCCGACGGCGGGCACTTCCGCGAGCTGATCAAGCGGGTCGAGGAGACGTTCCACCGCGACGGCTGGGAGGCGGCGATGGGCGTCTTCGCGGCGGGCGTGCAGATGGCGGGCGAGGAGCCGGCACCGGATGGCGGCCCGGCGGCGGTGGACCTGCCGTCGCCGGACGCGATGGCCCGCATGCAGGCCAATCTGCCGTTTTTCGTGGGGTACGAGGTGCCGCCGTTCGGCGGGTGGGTGCCCGACCTGGACACGTTGCGTGCCGGGGCCGTGCGGATCGTCCCGGCGGTCGGCGCCGCGAGCGCCGGTGAGGCGCCGCACCGCGTCGGGGTGGAGCTCGGCGCGCGGCTCGGCGTGCCGGTCGCCGAGTTTCCCGGCGGGCACGGCGGCCACGGCAACGTCGCCGCCTTCGCCCCGCGGCTGCGCGAGGTCCTCGCGCGGTAGGTACGGTCGGCCGCCCCGGTCAGGGGGCGTGCTCCTTGATGATCCGCTCGGCGACGGTCATCGGGTCGGCGAGCCGTCCCTCCGCGTGCGCGTCGATCCACCGCTGCTGGCCGGGGAAGTAGGTGCCGGACGCGGCCGCGCGGCGGATGTTGTCCTGCATCCCGGTGTCCATCTGCCCCGGGTCGATGCTGGCGACGGTGACCCGCTCGTCGTCGGCGACCTGGGAGGCGACCGCCTCGAAGAACGTCTCACCGGCGGCCTTGGTGGTGCAGTACAGCGACCAGCCGTCGATGATGCGGTGCGCGGCGCCGGAGGAGATGAACAGCACCCGCAGCCGCGCGCTGTCGGGCGCCGCGCGCAGGAAGCTGTTGGTCAGCACCACGGGCGCGGTCAGGTTGACCGCGATCGCATGCGTGATCGCCTCCGTGCTGAGCTTGCCGACGGCGCCGATGGGCTCGACGACGGCGGCGTTGTGCAGCAGCACCGCCTCGTCCGACTCGCGCAGGAACGCCCGCAGCGTGTCGTGGTCGGGCAGCCAGTGCGCGTCGGCGACGTCGGTGGAGAAGAGGGTCACGTCACCGGGCCGCTCGTCGCGGAGCTGCTGCTGCTCGGGAGTGAAGTGCCTGCCTACCGCCAGGATCCGGTCACCGCGTGCGCTGCACACATCAAAGAGGGCGGCGCCCAGGCCGCGGGACACCCCGGTGATCACGACGGCACGCATGCGGTCACTCTATTCCTGTCGGACCACACGCCGACAGGCTCTGTGGTTCCGATGCGGTGACGGCTTTCCGGCTGCGCCCGGGTGACCGGCCGGGTCCCCGTACCATCGCGGCCGCACGACCCGTCAGGTCCTGGCCTTCGGCACCGGCGGGCCCTTCGGGGCGCCGGGGCAGGTCGAGCCGAGCCGGTCGGCGACCGCCCCCAGCGCGTCGGCGAGCGCGGCGGTCTGCGCCTCGTCGAGGTGGTCGAAGATGAGCCGCCGCACGTCGGCGATGTGGGCGGGGGAGACCTGCGCGGCGAAGCGGCGGCCGGCCTCGGTGACCCTGGCGATGCTGACCCGCCCGTCGCACGCGTCGCCGGTGACCTCCACGTAGCCGAGGTCGACGAGTTTGCGCATACGGTGGCTGAGCCGGCTCTGCGACATGTTCATCTGCGCCGCCAGCTCCGACAGCCGTAGGCCCTCCTGCTGGTCGCTGAGGGCGGCCAGCAGCCCGTACTCCACGTGCACCAGGCCGTGCGGGCGGAACGTGCGCTCCAGCTCGGGGAAGCCGACCAGCACGATGGCCAGCAGCGACATCCAAGCGCGCTGCTCGGTGTCGTCCAGCCATCGTGTCTCGTCGTTCATGGCATCCATGGTGCCTGGGGGTCGCATGCCGTGGCCAACGCCACGTCCGATACGTGTCAGAACCGGCCGATCGCGATGACCAGCGCGATCGCGCCGAGCACCAGGTTGACCGGCAGGACGGAGTACTCCTTGGCGCGCACGTGGTCGCCGATCGCCAGCAGCATGATGACGAGCAGGCCGACGGCGGCGAGCGGGGTCAGCACGGTGGCGATGCCGGTGGCCCACGGCAGGATGAGCCCGAGCCCGCCGAGCAGCTCCATGACGCCGATGAACTTGATGGTCCCGGCGCTGCGCCGCTGGGTCCAGGTCATGTTGGCGGGCAGCTTCTCCTTGGGCTGGGTCGCCTTCATGAGCCCGGCCGCGATGAACGCGGCGCCGAGCAGGCCCTGCAGGACCCACAGAACGATGTTCATAGCTGCTTCTCCTCAATTTGTTTAAGCTTCAAGCGCATGGTGCGGCATGCATACTTGAAGCGTCAAGCAGCTGGGGTGCATCCCGGGCGGGTGAGCATGGTTCACCTTTGGGCGGCCCACGGTGGCCGCATGAGTACGACATCGACAACGGGCCGCCAATCCGGCTGGGTCACCGGCTTCGCCGTGTTCGGCGGCAGCATGATGGTCGTCATCGGCATCTTCCAGATCGTGGTCGGCCTGACCGCGATCTTCGAGGACACCTTCTACGTGCTCACCGACAACTATCTCTTCGGCTTCAACGTCCAGACGTGGGGCTGGATCCACCTGGCACTCGGCGTGATCGTCGCCGCCGGCGGCGTGGGGGTGCTCGCCGGGCAGGTCTGGGCGAGGGTCCTCGGCATCGTCCTGGCCGCCATCAGCGCGGTCGCCAACTTCCTGTTCCTGCCGTACTACCCGCTGTGGTCGATGCTCATCATCGCGGCCGACGTCGCGGTCATCTGGGCCCTCACCAAGTACGACCGGAACATGTGGGCCGAGCACATGTGACGGGCACCCACCGAGTGCCACCATGCGGTGATGCACGTCACCACTCGGGGCCCGATCGACGGCCCTCCCGTTCTGCTCATCCACGGAAACTGTTCATCGTCCGGATACTGGGAGCCCTTGCTGCGCCACCTGCCGCAGGACTGGCGGATCGTCGCGCCGGACCTGCGGGGGTACGGCGCCAGCCCGGCCCTCGGCGTCGACGCCACCCGCGGCGTGCGTGACTTCGCCGACGACGTCGCCCCGCTGCTGACCGCGTTCGACCGCAAGCCCGTCATCGTCGGGCACTCCCTCGGCGGCGGGGTCGCCATGCAGCTGCTGCTGGACCACCCCGAGTCGATCGCCGCGCTCGTGCTGGAGGCGCCGGTCTCCCCGTACGGCTTCGGCGGCACCCGGGACCTCGACGGCACCCCGACCACACCCGACTTCGCCGGCACCGGCGGAGGTTCGGCGAACCCCGACTTCGTGCGGCTGCTGGCCGCCAAGGACCGCGGCGCCGAGGAGCAGGCCGGCCCGCGCAATGTCATGCGCGCCTTCTACGTCGCCGACCCCGCGTCGCTCGGCGACGACGAGGAGCCGCTGCTGGACACCATGCTCAGCACCGCCGTCGGTGACGACCAGTACCCCGGTACCGGGAGTGCCAGCGACAACTGGCCCGGCGTCGGCCCCGGCGAGCGCGGCGTGCTCAACACCCTGTCCCCGCGCTGGCTGAACCTCTCCGGCATCGTCGACCTGCCCGTCAAACCCCCGATCACGTGGATCCGCGGCGATCAGGACGCGATCGTGTCCGACGCCTCGTTCTTCGACCTCGCCCAGCTCGGCAAGCTCGGCCTCGTCCCCGGCTGGCCCGGCGAGGAGGCCTGCCCGCCCCAGCCGATGATCGGGCAGACCCGGGCCGTGCTGGCCGCCTATGGTCCGTACACCGAAATCGTCTACGAAGGGTGCGGCCACTCCCCGCACGTGGAACGCTCCGCCGACTTCGCCGCCGCACTGGCGGGGGTGGTCGCGTCCGCCTAGCCTGATCATCGTGGATGTGACGGACAGCTCCGGTCTCGTGGCCCTCATCTCCGGTGCCGCGGTGCTGATCGGGGTGATCGGCGTCCTGGTCCCCATGCTCCCCGGCCTGCTGCTGTGCTGGGCCGGGGTCATGGTGTGGGCCGTCTTCGGCGGCCACGGGGCGGTCGGCTGGACGGTCGCCGTGGCCGCGACCCTGGTGCTGGCCCTCGGCTTCACCGCCAAGTACCTGGTGCCCGGCCGCAACCTGAAGCGCGCCGGGGTGCCCAACCTGACCCTGTTCCTGGGCGGCGTCCTGGGCATCGTCGGGTTCTTCCTGATCCCGGTGGTGGGCCTGGTGGTCGGCTTCGTCGTCGGCGTGTTCATCGTCGAGCGGGTCCGTCAGAAGGACAACGCGCGCGCCTGGGAGTCGACCAAGCACGCGCTGAAGGCGGCCGGGGTGTCGATGCTCATCGAGCTGGCGACGGCGCTGCTGATCGCGGGGATCTGGGTCGGCGGGCTGCTGGTGGCCTGACCGCCGCTCATGCGCTTCGGTGCTTTGTGCTTCGGCGCTTTGCACTTCCGGGTGGGCGTTTTTGTCGGGGGGTCGGCTTAGCATGTCGGCATGGAAATCGGGCAGCACATCGATGCGCTGGAGCGTGCCGGGCTCGACTTCGTCGACGCGGCGCAGAAGGCGGGCCTCGACGCCGCCGTGCCGACCTGTCCCGAGTGGACGGTCCGCGACCTCGTGCAGCACGTGGGCTATGTCCACCGCTGGGCGACCGCATATGTCCGCGACGCCCGCCCCGCCGTCCTCACCGACGATGAGGAGGAGGGCGCCGTCGGCCCCATGCCCGCCGACGACGACCTCGTGCCGTGGTTCCAGGAGGGCCACGTCGCCCTCGTCGACCAGCTCCGCGCCGCACCCGACGACCTGACCTGCTGGCACTTCCTCCCCGCCGGCTCCCCGCTCTCCTTCTGGGCCCGCCGCCAGGCCCACGAGACGATCGTCCACCGCGCCGACCTCCACGCCGCCATCGGTCAGCCCGACGGCGTCGACCGCGACCTCGGCGTCGACGGCATCGACGAGCTGCTCATGGCTTTCTATGCCACCCGCGGCCGCCGCCTGCGCTGCGACGAGCCCGCCGTCCTCGCCGTCGACGCCGCCGACGCCCCCCACTCCTGGACCGTCCGCATGGGCCCCACCGGCGCCGAGATCACCCGCGGCACCCCCACCACGGCCGACTGCACCCTCCGCGGCCCCGCCAGCGACCTGTATCTGGCGTTATGGAACCGCCGCACCACCGCCGACCTCCACGTCCACGGCGACGAGACCGTCCTTGCCCTGTGGCGCGAGCGGGCCACGATCCGCTGGACCTGACGGGCCGCCGGGCCGAGCTGCGTCCATCGCTCGTTCGCCAGTCCACCGGTACTTCCGTCCACCCTCGGATGGACGGCGACCACTGGATGCCGGGCGCGGCGTGGGCGGTGCGAGCCGCCGGGAGCACCGCACGGCAGGGGGATATCCCACAGGGCGTGACGGGGGGAGGGCGTGGGAGACTCGCCAGTAACCTGAGCGGTCGTTAGGGAGGTCGTGCGATGGGGCGCGAGTTTGGTTCCGTGGGTGTGGTCGGGCTGGGCACCATGGGCGCCGGCATCGTCGAGGTCTTCGCGCGCAGTGGGCTGGCGGTGACCGCGGTCGAGATCAGTGACGGTGCGCTGCACCGCGGTGAGGCGACCATGCGCGGGTCGCTCGACCGGGCGGTCGCCAAGGGCAAGCTGTCCGCCGAGGACCGGGACGCGCTGCTCGGGCGGGTCAGGTTCGCGGTCGGGCTGGACGCGCTGCACGACGTGGACCTGGTGATCGAGGCGGTGCCCGAGCAGCTGGAGCTCAAGCAGCGGATCTTCGCCGAGCTGGACCGGGTCTGCAAGCCCGAGGCGATCCTCGCGACGAACACGTCCAGCCTGTCGGTCACGGAGATCTCAGTGGCGACCGGGCGGCCCAACCAGGTCATCGGCATGCACTTCTTCAACCCGGCGCCGATCATGAAGCTGGTCGAGGTGGTGCGGACGGTGGTGACGTCGCAGGACGTGGTCACCGACATCGAGGCATTGTGCGAGCGGCTCGGCAAGGTGGACGTGACGATCACGGACCGGGCCGGGTTCATTGCGAACGCGCTGCTGTTCGGGTACCTGAACCAGGCCGTGTCGATGGTGGAGTCGCGGTACGCGACCCGCGAGGACATCGACGCGGCGATGAAGCTCGGGTGCGGGCTGCCGATGGGGCCGCTGGCGCTGATGGACCTGATCGGCCTGGACACGGCGTACGAGATCCTGGACACGATGTACCGGCGGGGCGGCCGCGACCGCAGGCACGCGCCGGTGCCGCTGATCAAGCAGATGGTGACGGCGGGGCTGCTCGGGCGGAAGTCGGGGCGGGGGTTCTACACGTACGAGAAGCCCGGTTCGCCGGTCGTGGTGCCCGACGAGTTCACGCCGATCGGGGGCGGCGCGGGCAGCTCGGCCGAGCACGTCGCGAAGGTGGGCGTGGTCGGCTCGGGCACGATGGCGACGGGCATCATCGAGGTGTTCGCGAAGGCTGGCTTCGAGGTCGTGTCGGTGACCCGGGGCGCGGAGAAGTCGGCGCAGGTGTGCGAGCGGCTCAAGACGTCGCTCAACAAGGGGGTCGTGCGCGGCAAGCTGACGGAGAAGGACCGGGACGCCGCGATCGGGCGGGTCACCTGGTCGGCGACGCTCGACCATCTCTCCGACGTCGACCTGGTGGTCGAGGCGGTGGTCGAGGAGCTGTCGGTGAAGAAGGCGCTGTTCGCCTCGCTCGACGAGATCTGCAAGCCGGGGGTCGTGCTGGCCACGACGACGTCGAGCCTGCCGGTCATCGAGTGTGCGGTCGCGACCGAGCGCCCCGCGGACGTGGTGGGGCTGCACTTCTTCAACCCGGCGCCGGTCATGGGGCTGGTCGAGGTGGTCCGCACGATCCGGACGTCCGACGCGACGGTGCAGACGGCGACCGCGGTGTGCCGGGCGCTGGCCAAGCACGCGGTGGTGTGCGCCGACCGGTCGGGGTTCGTGGTGAACGCGCTGCTGTTCCCGTACCTGAACGACGCGGTGAAGATGGTCGAGGCGTCGTACTCCACGGCGGACGACATCGACTACGCGATGAAGCTCGGCTGTGGCTACCCGATGGGGCCGTTCGAGCTGCTCGACGTCGTCGGGCTGGACGTGTCACTGGCGATCCAGCGGGAGCTGTACCTGGAGCTGCGCGAGCCCGGGTTCGCCCCGGCGCCGCTGCTGGAGCACCTGGTGACGGCCGGCTACCTGGGCCGCAAGGTCGGCCGCGGCTTCCGCGACTACTCGAAACGCTGATCGCTGGTGCGCTGACCACGCAGATCGCTGCGCCGTCGGGCCGGGGCCCGCGCCGGTCGCGGCCGGCATGCTTGTGATCTTGCCCGGTTGATCTTGCCTGTTTGATCGAAGTCGCGTCGTGGTCGTCCAGATGACCGGGACGCGACTTGGATCATGACGGTGGTCCGACAGGTGGTCCGACAGGTGGTCTGACAGGTGGGCCGGGGACCGCCGGCCACAGCCCGTGATCGGTTCTATTCGGTGATCATCGGTACGCTGGAAGGGTGAGCCCACGTCGCAACCATCCTCGTCGCGACGCTGCGCCTGAGCCGATCGATCTCGAGCGGGTCAAGCGTGGCGTCGAGGGTGTGCAGACGTGGAGCGACGGTGAGTGGCAGGTGCGCAACATTCCGGCGAGCGCGGCGGTGAAGGCGTACCGCTGCCCAGGGTGCGACCACGAGGTCGCGCCGGGCGTGCCGCACCTGGTGGCCTGGCCCGCCGACGGCCGCGGCGATCTCGGCGACCGCCGCCACTGGCATACCGGCTGCTGGCGCGCCAGGGACCGGCGCACGCCCAACATCCAGCGCAGCCGCAGCGCCCCGCGTTACGGCTGAGCCCCGTTGTGGCTGAGCCCCGCAGCGACCGCCAACCCGCAGCGACCGCCAACCCGCAGCGACGGCCAAC
>NZ_JBFAIC010000079.1:0-25605 GCF_040654515.1 Dactylosporangium sp. NPDC050688 | reverse complement strand
TACCCGCAGCGACGGCCAACCCGCAGCGACGGCCAACCCGCAGCGACGGCCAACCCGCAGCGACGGCCAACCCGCAGCGACGGCCAACCCGCAGCGACGGCCAACCCGCAGCGGCGGCGGGCCTGCTACGGCTGAGAGACCGAGCGGGTCGGCGCGGAGGAGTGCGCCGCCGGCGAGGACTGCGACGGGATGACCGGGGCGCCGGTCGGTGCGGGCCAGCCGTCCAACCACGTCGCCCGCTGGCGCCACACGTCGCGCCAGCCGGCGCCGGCGGTCGCGCGCAGCAGTACACCCGCGGACAGCAGCAGCCGGGCCAGCCGGGCGCGGCCGGGGGACCACCGGAGGCGGACGAACGTCGTCTTGCCCCGCAGTACCATGATCCGCTTGTTGACGGTGCTGGAGGCGGCGCCGCCGACGTGCAGCAGCTGCGCCTCGGGGACGAGGACGGGCCGGGCGCCCAGCTCGCGGGCGCGGGCGCTGAGGTCGATGTCCTCGCTGTACATGAAGTAGTCGGGGGTGAAGCCGCCCAGCTGCTGCCACAGCGGCCGGTCGATCAGCAGCAGGCAGCCGGACACCGCCGGCACCTCGCCGCCGATGGCGCGGTCGAGGCCGGGCAGCTCGTCGGGGTTGAACAGCGGCGAGCGCCGGCGCAGCGACGACAGGCCGGTGGCGAAGCAGACGTACCCCCACAGGCTCGGCAGCGCATGCACCGAGTGGCCGTCGTCGGTGTGGTCGGCGCGCAGCGTCCGGCCGGTGTAGATGCGGTGCTCGGGGTGGCTGCCGGCGAACTCGACGAGGGTGCGGATCACGTCGCCGACGGGCTCGGTGTCGGGGTTGATGAGCAGGATCCAGCGGCCGGTGGCCTGGGCGGCGCCGAGGTTGACCGCGTTGCCGAAGCCGACGTTCGTCGGCTGGCGCAGGACGCGGACCTCCGGGTAGGCGTGGCCGATCGCGGCCGCCGAGTTGTCGGTCGAGGCGTTGTCGACCACGATGATCTCGATCGGCACGGCGGTGCCCGCCTGCAGGCCCGCGAGGTTCTTGAGCGTCAGCTCGCGGGTGTTGTACGAGACGAGGACGACGCTGACGACTGGATCAAGGCTCACTGCTGCGCTCCGACTGCTCCGCGGGTGGACGTGTCGTGGCCCCATCCGACGTCGCTGCGGCGGGCGGCCCGCGATGCGGCGGCGGTGAGCGCAACGTAGCCCACCGCCGCGGGCAGAAGCCAGGGCCTGGGGAGCACGACGTCGCGCAACCACGAGGAGCGCGCCGCGGGACGGGCGGCACCTGCGGCGCGCAGGGCCGCGTTACCCGCTCGTACCCTGGCCAAACGCCGCACGAGGTCCGAAGTGCGGCGGGGGGTCTCGACGAGGGCGACGACCGCCGGCGTCTCGGCCTTCTCGCCGGGGCCGAAGAGCCCGTCCAGGTACAGGTCGTCGGCGACGATCTCGGGGAATGTGCCGAACCTGGCGCGACCGGCCTCGGACAGGGCGATGACGCCACGGCCGTAGAGCGCGTCGCGGTACGCGGGGAGCCGGCCGTTGATCGCGCTGTGCGCCTTCACCAGCAGCGGCCGGCCGCGGGTGTCGAGGGCCCGGCGCGCGGTCGCGGCCAGCAGCCCGGGCGTGCCGTCCAGGAAGGCGGCGAGGGTGCGCAGGTCGGCGGCGGTCAGCGGGATGTCCGCGTCGAGGTAGACGCGGGGGAAGCCCACCGCGACGGCGTCGCCCGCGTTGAGCGCGCCCGACTTGCCCGGCTCGGGGCGGTCGATGACCCGGACCCCGGGGCGGCGCGCGGCGATCGCGGCGGTGTCGTCGCTGCAGCCGTTGGCCACGACGGTGACGTCGATGTCGGGGGCGAGGATGCCGTCGAGGCAGCGGCCGATGACCGCCGCCTCGTTGTGCGCGGCGATGACGACTGAGATCACCGGTGCTCCAGAATCAACGTTGGAGGGCGCCGACGGCGGCGCCGCGGGTGGTGCGGGCCGGGTGCGTGAAGCGCCACATCGCGCCGGCGGCGCCGAGCTGCAGGGCGAGCACGACCACGAAGGTGCTGAACGAGAACGAGTCGAACGTGAGTCCGGTGAGCGCCGCGATGAGCGGCACAGCCGAGATGGCCGCGCACAGGTGGCGGTCGACCTCATTCTCCGCCCGGCGGAACGCGATGATCGCGAGGAACACGCCGGCGAAGTGCAGCACGACCATCCCGATGATGCCGAGGTAGCCGTTGTTCATGAGCGTCATCAGCCACTGGTTGTCCAGGTAGCGGTACAGCTCGGGAATGAACGTGCCGGTGCCCCGGCCCAGCCAGGGGCGTTCGGAGGCGTACTGGAAGACGATGGCGTAGTCGTCGGTGCGGCCCTTGATGCTCGGGTCGTCCTCGGCGTTGCTGAACAGCGACCGCAGCGTGCCCAGCAGGCCGGGCCGCACGACGGACAGCACGCCGAGCAGGCCCATGCTGACGACCACGACGTTGAAGCGGAAGCGCCAGTTCCACGCCGGCCACATGCACAGCAGGGCGATGCCGACGGCCAGGATGCCGGTACGCGACAGCGCGAGGGGGATCGAGCCGGCGATCACCAGCGTGGAGAAGAGGAAGAGCCGGCGCTCGAGCTTCGTCTTGGCGTAGCGGGCGTAGTGGATGCCCAGCGGCACCGCGAACGCCATGACCACGCTGAACTCGATGTAGTGCCCGGTGGTGCCGGCGACGCGGATGAGGCCGCCGCCGCCGCGGTCGGCGAGGCCGACCAGCTCGCCCTGCAGGGTCAGGCCGGGGATGATGATGCTCTGCGTCAGGTCCTTCTTGGTGATGAACTGCATGATGCCGAGCAGGGCGTTGAACGCGGTGCAGTACACCAGGACCCGCTGCACGTCGTCGAGGCGGTCGCGGGTCGGCACGCCGTCGGCGGTCATGAAGATGATGCCCATGAACGCGAGCGCGCCGAGCAGGGCGCGGTCGGCGGAGTTTGCCTCCAGCACCGGCATGCCGCGGAACTGGCCGGCCGCGTAGGACAGCAGCAGCGTCAGCGCGTAGACGACGAACGCCCAGCGCATCGGCTGCGGTCCGGTCATCGCCAGCCGTGGGTGCAGCTTGGACAGCAGCCACCAGACGGCCAGCAGCAGGCCGATCAGCAGGCCGGGGCGGCCGACCGAGGTCAGGTCCGGCACGACGAGCCGCGAGGGCAGCAGCTGGATCAGCACCACGACGAGCACGAGCAGCGACGCGGCGTCGATGTGGCTGCGCCGGCGGCGGGAGGCGTAGGTGCGCTCGTCGATGAGGACCGGCAGCAGGTCGGGCGACGGGCGGTAGGCCTGGACCCGCTTCCGCTTCGGCTTGCGCGGGAAGATCCGCAGGTCGTCGGGCGCCACCTGGGCCGGTGGCGCCTGACTACGTGTGCGGCTCTCGCCGGCCACGGCGCTGGAGGTCAACGGTTGCGCGCCTCGGCGTCCTTGTCGCGCCCCTCCCGGCCGGCCCACGGCGTGTTGCCCAGGGGCAGGATGATCGTCGCGTCGTCGGTCTCGACCCCGCGCCGGTCGTCGTCCGGGGCGATCTCGGCCTGCCGGTACGCCACGGTGAGGCCCGCGCCGGCGGGAGCGCCGCCGTTGCCGGTGGTGACCGTGCTCTTGATCCTCGTGCCGGTGCCGGTGCCGGTGCCGGTGCCGCTGGTGCTCAGCACCGCCGTCTCGTCCTGCTTGGCGACGGCGTTGCCGCCGCTGAGCCCGCCCCTGCCGGCGCCGTTGACGCGGCCGGCCGGTGCCCGGTCGGTGTCGGCGATGACGTCTGCTTCGTCGCCGGGCTCCGGGTCGTCCGACCTCCGGCGGCGCAGCAGCTGGGTGCGGGCCCGGCGGCGCAGGATGTTGTCACCGACGATGGTCACCGCGGCGGTGAGCAGCAGACCGACGCCGATGATGACGACCGCGGCGCGCTTGACCTTCGAGGAGACGACCTCGATGGTGTCGCCGGCGTCGAGGACCTGGGTGCTGATCGCGCGGCCCGCCTTGGGCTTGTACCGCGCCTGCATCTCCTCGACCTCGCGGGTGATCTGCTTCTCCAGCCGCTGCACGGTCGCCTGGGCGGCCTCGGGCGTGGTCGCGGTCGCGGTCACCGTGAGGATGCTGGAGCGGTCCTCGGCGGCCACCTCGAAGTTCGTCGAGAAGCCCTCGCCCTCGATCTCCTTGTGGGTCTGGTTGGTATTCAGCGAGATCGACAGGGCCTTGGCCATGATGTCCTCGCCGACCTCGACCCAGGTGTTGGTCGACTGCAGCTCGGCGGGGGTCAGCGGGGTGCGGTCGGCCGGCGGGATCAGCATGATCTGGCCGGTCGAGGTGTAGTCGGGCTTGATGGTGAGCAGCGCCCAGCTGGTCGCGGCGAGGGTCAAGATGATCATCGGCGCCATGAGATACCAGCGACGACCCATCAGCTTGGCGAGATCCCAGAGGTCCACGTCATCCCCTCACACAAGCACGGTCGCCGGGCGGGCGGTATTCGTCTGCGCTCATCACTGTCGTTGTTCTGCCTGACTGACGTCCGCGGGTCCGGCTTGCCGAATGATCGCCGATCCCGCTTTGTACCTCTCACGACGGGTGGACAGCAACTCGTCCCATAGCCGGACATAAGCCGCCGCCTGGTGTTCCCAGGCCAGAGTATTGCGGAACCGCGCGAGCGCGACGTTGCGCATCGACGCGCGTGCCACCGGGTCGTCCAGCAGGCGGTGCAGCGCACCGGCGAACTCCTCGGGGGTGCCGTTGGCGACGTAGACCCCGGCGTCACCGGCGCTGCGCCGGGTCTCCCGCATGTCCACACCGACGACCGGCAGTCCCCGGGCGAGGTATTCGACGGTCTTCGCCATTGTCGACACCTCGGCGTGCGCACTGCGAGGGTCTGGCTGCAATCCGACGGAAGCGGTGCGCAACAGGCGGTCGATCTCCTCGACGCCGAGCCAGCCGGTGAACTCCACGACGTCCTCGAGCTTGCGCTCGACCGTCAGCGCCTTGAGGCTCTCCAGGCACTCGCCGTCACCGGCCACGACCAGGCGCCAGCCCAGCCGGCCGCGCAGCTCGACCAGGCGCTCGGCGGCCAGGATCGCGTTGTCGACGCCGTCCTGCGCACCCAGGACACCCAGGTAGACGATGGTGTGGTCGTCGATGTCGGACGGGGCCGAGGCGACCGGCTTGACCTCGGCGGCCGAGGGGCCGTTGCGGACCACGACGACCCGGGACGGGTCGCAGCCGCCGCGGCTGATCGCCAGCTCCCGGTAGGACTCGTTGGTCGACACGACCGCCGAGGCGGCCCGCTGCGACCACTTCTCGAAGCGCAGCAGCACCTTGTCCAGCAGCGAGCCCGGACGGCCGCCGCGGGCCTGGTACACCTCGGGCGACAGGTCGTGGTGGTCGAACACCCACGGGCGGCCCAGCATCCGCATGAGCAGTGCGAGGGGGAAGAAGACGTCCGGCGGGTTGCAGACCTGGGCGGCGACGGCCCGGTCACGCACGACGGCGGCCATCAGGTGCCAGCCGATGCACACGAACGACCACGCGAACTCGACGGCGAAGGACACGGCGCCACCGGAGGACTCGTACATCCGGTACGAGCGGACCTTCGCGTCGACGGTGCCCGGCACCTGCGTGATGCGGGTGACCCCGCGCGGGCAGATCACCGTGACCCGGTAGCCGGCGGCCTCCAGGGCCTTCACCTCACGGATGACCCGCCGGTCCCGCTCCACCGGCAGATTCGCCACCGCAATCACGACATGGAGCCGTGGATCTTTCACCGTGCCACCGATCGGTTGAAGACCACTCCGACGGTCCGCCAGAGGATCGAGATGTCATACCAGACCGACTTCTTCTCGACGTACTTGACGTCGAGTTCGAGGGCGGCCTTGAAGTCCAGGGTGCTGCGGCCGGAGACCTGCCACAGGCCGGTCATACCGGGCCGGCACGCGAAACGCCGCTCCGCCTCCGGCGGGAAGAGGTCCGCCTCCCACGCCAGGACCGGGCGCGGGCCGACGAGGGACATCTCGCCGCGCACCACGTTCCACAACTGGGGGAGCTCGTCGATGCTGGTGCGCCGCAGGAAGCCGCCGATGGGCGTGATCCGCGGGTCGTTCACCAGCTTGTAGACGCCCTGCTCGCCGCCGTCGACGTCGTCCTCGGAGGTGAGCATCTTCTTGACGAACTCGCGGTGCTGGGCGTCGCTGTTCTTGTTGCTCATCGTGCGGAACTTAATGATCTTGAACGTGCTCCGATGCAGGCCCAGCCGCTCCTGGCGGAACAGCATGGGGCCCTCGCTGGTCCACTTGACCGCGAGCGCGACCACGATCAGCACCGGCGACAGCGCGGCGAGGATCGCCAGAGCGACCAGTGCCTCGACGAACTGGCGCATCGACCGCCGCGGGATGAGCGAGCGGCCCTCCCGGTGTCCCTGGATCAACCCCCAGCCGCTGCCGACCTTGCGCAGCACCCGCTGCGGCATCGGGATCTCCACCGTCGCGTCGTCGGCGAGCTCCGCCGCGCCGGTGGCCGGCTGCGGCAGGGATGAGATCACGACGGTGGTGTCGTCGGACGAGGCGTCCGAAGCAGTGTCGGAAGGGGCGGTGGCGGGCGGGGTGCTCAGTGTTGCGTCGACGGCCTGTGACGCGGTCAACAGCGACACCTCCTCACTGTGCGTTGGTGCGACAACGAACGAGCGAGCTGACGGAAGATCAGAGCGCGGTGATCGCCTTGGCGAGGTGGTCCGCGACATAGGAGACCTCTTCGTCCCGCAGGTGCGGGAAGAAGGGGAGGGAGAGGATCTCGGCGGCGGCCTGCTCGGCCGCCGGAAGGCTGACGGTCTGGTCGGTAGCGTATGCGTGCTGCCGGTGGCACGGAACCGGGTAATGGACCCCGGTGCCGATGCCGGCCTCGTCGAGCAGGCGGCGGACGGTCTCCCGTCCGGGCACCCGCGCGACGAGGAGGTGCCACGCGCTGTCAACCCCCGGCAGTGGTGCCACCAGCGGGATGCCGTGCGCGGCGAGTGCCTCCGCGTAGACCGACGCGACGCGCCGGCGCTGTGCCGTGCCTGCGTCCAGGTCGGCCAGCTTGCGCCGCAGGACGGTCGCCTGCAGCGCGTCGAGCCGGCTGTTGCGCCCGATGTAGCGGTGCTCGTAGTGGTCGGTGCCTTCGGACCGGCCGTGGTTGGCCAGCGACCGGATCCGTGAGGCGAGCTGAGCGTCGTCGGTCACGACCGCGCCGCCGTCGCCCCAGGCGCCGAGGTTCTTGCCCGGGTAAAAACTAAACGTTCCGGCGACGCCGTAGGAGCCGGCTCGAACCTTCTCACCCAGGGCGTCATGCCCGGCCGGTGCGTCGGCGCCGTGCGCCTGCGCGGAGTCCTCGATCACGGCGAGGCCGTGCTTGGCCGCGAACGGCAGCACGTCGCCGGGCGGCACCATGTGCCCGTAGAGGTGCACCGGGATCACCGCGGCGGTCCGCTCGGTCACGCCGGCCTCCAGCGAGGCGGGGGTGACAAGGAGGCTGACCGGGTCGACGTCGACGAAGACCGGGGTGGCGCCGGTGGCCGCGACGGCGGAGGCGGTCGCGATGAACGTGTTGGCCGGCACCAGGACCTCGTCGCCGCCGCCGATGCCGAGCGCCCGCAGCGTCAGCTCGATCGCGTCGGTGCCGTTGGCGACGCCCACGGCGTGCGTGGTGCGGCAGTACGCCGCGAAGTCCTGCTCGAAGGCCTCGACGGCCGGCCCGCCGATGAAGCGGGAGTTGCCGGCCAGCGTGCGCACCTCCGCGACGACGTCCTCGACGATCGACGCGTGCGGTGTGGCGAGGTCATTGAACGGGATACGCACGGACGTGGGGTCCTTTCTCAAGGGCTGTGGAGCGCCGGTCAGACGGTGGCTGGCTGGGACAGGTTGACGGTGCGGCCGGTGGCCATCGACTCGGCGGCGGCCTCCAGGACCTCCACCACGGCCAGCCCGCGGCGGCCGTCGACCTGCGGGTTGCGGCCGGTGATCGCCGCCTGCACGAAGTCGCGATCGACCTCGCTGAGGGGCTCCGTCATCGGGATGTGCGGCGCGGTGATGCCGCCGTAGCGGTACGACATCGGCACGGTGCCGTCGAGCGGGGCGCCCTGGACGCCCTTGTCGTAGATGCGCAGGCGGCCCTCGTCGAGCATGTCGTCGTACACGGCCATGCGCTGGCTGCCGACCACGGTGACGCGCCGGACCTTCGACGGGTCCAGCCAGCTGACGTGGATGTTCGCGGTGGCGCCGATCGCGCCGTACTCCAGCCGCAGGTACGCCACGTCCTCGAAGGGCGTGCCGGCGTGGCTGGCGCCCCAGGCGCTCACCGCGGTCGGCGTGCTGTCCAGCACCATGTTGATGATCGAGATGTCGTGCGGCGCGAGGTCCCACACGACGTTGACGTCGGGCTGGTAGAGGCCGAGGTTCAGCCGCGCGGTGTCGATGTAGTAGATCTTGCCGAGCTCCTCGGCGGCGACCATGTCGCGCAGGTGCTTGACCACCGCGTTGTGCTCGAAGGTGTGGCCGGTGGCCAGGGTGAGCCCGGCCTCGTCGGCCATCGCGACCAGCTCGCGGGCCTCGGCGGTCGAGGCGGTCATCGGCTTCTCGACCATGACGTGCTTGCCGGCGGCGAGCAGTCGCTTGGCCAGCGGCGCGTGCGAGCGCGGCGGCGTGGCGATGATCGCGGCGTCGATGAGGTCGATGACCTCGTCGAGGCTGGTGACGCACAGCGCGCTCGGGTACATCCGGCGCAGCGGCTCGATCCGCTCCGTCTGGGCGTCGATCGCGACGACCAGGGACACCTCGGGCAGCGAGGACAGCACGCGGACGTGCTTCGCTCCCCAGTAACCGCAGCCGATGACGCCAACCTTCATGACCGACCCTGCTCCCGATGGAAAATACGTCGCGGCGCCCCCACAGGCAGTCGCCTAGCGACACTGGCGGATAACGCGTCGGCGGGGCAAGTGGGCACTGGCAATCTCGCCGTGTCGCATTCTTTACATGCCTCTTTTAACGGAACATGAAATGCCGTTTGACGCGCTCAAGAACAACAAAAGCAGCAAATTACATATATGGTACTTATGTGACTAAACGGACAAGAGTGATCTCCTGTTGCGCAGCTCAGCGTACATCTGGGCCCTGGAATGTGAATCCTGTTCCGGGGTGCAGAGGCCTCCGTCGTTCCGTCAGCCAAGGCTGTCCGAACGGTCGAGGAAATTCATGCCTTAACTCTGGAGTGGATCATAGTTTGCCTGATAATTGCTTGCGCACCGATGACCGCAATGCCAGAGGGTTATTTCCTGTCGACATAGTCACACGGCAGCGCAACATGCCATCCCGGCGCGGCCAGCGGGGTCACCTCGATCGACACGGTGCCCGCCGGGTCGGCGGCGCAGGCGGTCCGCGCGCCCTCCAGCCCGGTGTGCCAGGCCGGCCCGTCCGCGCGGGTGTTGTCCACCCGGAAGTTCACCGCGCACACGACCAGCACCAGCGCCGCGAGGATCCGCACCCCCACCACGTCGTTGAGCAGGGCGACCAGGGTGACCAGCAGCAGCAGGGCCGGCGCCACGTTGTAGCGGGGGGTGGCGATGCCGCTCAGCGCGACCGGCGCGATGTAGACCAGCGCGCTGTGCACTCCGGCCGCGATCACCAGCGTCCACCGTGGACGGATGACCTTGCGCAGGCCCAGCACCAGCAGCGTGCCGATCAGCAGCCACGCGATGGCGGCGAACACCAGGCTGCGCGCGCCGATCGTCTGGCCGACCCACCGCTCGCCGAACAGGGCCGTCGGCGCGGCACGCAGTATCGACCCGGTCACCGCCCGCACAGGGTCCGGCGTCAGGCCCTCCCGCTCGCTGGCCCCGGTGAGCAGCCCGAGCACCTGGACGGCGAAGGGCACCACGAACGCGACGGCCTTCGCCACGGCGTACCGGTCCCGGTGGAACCACAGCACGAACGCGACGAGCGGCAGGTAGACCCCGGTGAGGATGTCGCTGCCGACGACGAGCACGATCCCGGCGCAGGACAGCACCTTGCCGGCCATCGACTCCGGGCGGCACAGCAGGAACCAGAACAGCACGTACAGCCCGGTCCAGTGCAGGTTCGCGGGCGAGTTCAGCACGTCACCCTGCGCCATCGGCAGGACCGCGACCGGCACCGAGACCACCAGCCGGGCCACGGTCGAGGACAGGTACTCCCCGCTGAGGGCGTACGCGGCGATCGCGAAGACCGTCGTGACCAGCGCCGCGCCGATGGCGAGCGCGGCCGCCGCCTGCGAGGGCGGCAGCAGCGCGGCGACGCCGGCGATGAGCCGGGCGACGAGATGGTAGTAGCCGGCGTAGGACGTGGTGAACGCCCCGGCGCCGTCGCGCACCGCCTGGGTCAGGAAGATCTCGCCGTCCTCGGCCCAGATCGTGTCCAGGGCGCCGGGCCCGGCCTGCCGCAGGATGGAGGCGGCCGTGCCGAGCACCAGCGCGCCCACAACGGCGGCGGCCTTCACCGGTGTACGGCTGCCGCGCCGGACCTCTTCTTCCTGCTCGACCACTGCGACCACGGTGCGCCCCCCTACACGTACGGGCGGAAGACGGGCTTCACGGCACGGCCGACCAGGTACCCCTCGACGCCGTCACTCAACGCCTTCGCGTAGACGGCCAGGGCCCCGTCGACCGCCTCGATGGTGCGGTCGATGTCGGCGTCGGTGTGCGAGTAGCTGACCACGAACGACGGCGCGATCACGCCACGGCGGATCAGCTCCTGCAGGAACAGCGTCCGGAACGCCTGTGACCGCTCGCCGGCGGCGTCCTTGGTGACGTAGATGAGGTTGCTGTCGCGCCCGGCCACGCCGACGAAGTCCTCGACCCCGTGCGCGGCCGCGGCCGCCCGCACCCCGTCGGCGAGGCGCCGGCCCTGCCGGTGCAGGTGCTCGATGACCGGTTCCCGCTCGTACACGTCGAGGACCGCCATCGCCGCGGCGAGCGTGTGCGTGTCGGCACCGTACGTGGTGGACAGCAGGAACACCCGCTCCCGGTCGGTGTGCAGGCCGCCGAGCGCCATGACGTCGGCCCGGCCGACGAGCGCGGCGACCGCGAAGCCGTTGCCGAGCGCCTTGCCGTAGCTGGTCAGGTCCGCCTGGACGCCGTGCACGTGCGACGCGCCGCGCACGTGCCAGCGGAACCCGGTGATGATCTCGTCGATGACCAGCAGGATGCCGTGCCGGTCGCACAGCGCCCGCAGGCCGGCGAGGAAGCCCGGCGCGGGCGGCTCGGTCGTCTCGACCTCCTGCACGAGGCAGGCGATCTGGCCCGGGTGCGCCGCGATCAGCGCCTCCACGCCGGCGAGGTCGTTGTAGCGGTACCGCAGCGTCAGGGCGCGGACCGCGTCGGGGATCCCCGCGGGCATCCCGGTCGTGCCGATGAACCAGTCGTCGGTGGAGAAGAACGGATGGTCGCCGCAGACCGCGACGAGGTCCCGGCCGGTGTACGCGCGGGCCAGCTTCACCGCGGCGGTCGTGGCGTCGGAGCCGTTCTTCGCGAACTTCACCATCCGGTCGGGCACGCCGAGCGCGGTGCGCAGCCGCTCCGCCGCGGTCAGTTCGATGGTCGCCGGGCGGCTGAAGTTGAGCCCCTCCGCCATCTGCCGGGCCGCGGCCTGCACCACTGGCGCGTAGCCGTGGCCGAGCGTGACCGAGCGCAGCCCCATCCCGTACTCGATGAACTCGTTGCCGTCGGCGTCCCAGACGTGGCAGCCGTCGCCCCGGACGATGAAGCCCGGCGCCTCCTCGGGGAACTGGTCGTCGCCCTTGGCATAGGTGTGCGCCCCACCGGGGATCACCGCGTGCGCGAGGGGGCGCAGGCGGTTGGACTCGTCGAACAGCAAGACCGCTCCTACTTCTTTCTGAGCACTGGTTGGACCTTCCGCATGACCATCCCCCGTATACGCGTGTCCAGGGCGAGCAGCAGACCGGCGGAGATGCCCGTGGCCAGCACGCCGTAAACCACGAATTTCAGCACCCACGGCCCGCCGACGAGGTCGAGCCGGTCGACCGCGAAGGGCACCAGGAAGCCCGTCGCTCCCGCGAGGAACGCCGGCACCGTCGGGCCGAGGATCTGCCAGGTGTCGACCTTCAGCACCCGCACGAAGGTGATGTACATCATCAGGATCGTGATCGACAGCTCCAGCCCAGCCATCCCCAGCGCGATCGCGACGACCTGCTCGCGGTCGTCCTTGGAGCCGTGCAGCAACTGCCCGATGAAGTAGAACGTGGTCACGCCGACCGCGAGCTGGAACCACGACAGCGCGGTGTTGATCCCGGGCCGGCCGACCGCCTGCAGGGCAGGGCCGAGCAGCACCCCGTACACGTTGACGACGCCGACGATGCACAGCAGCTGCATGGCGGTGCCGGCCGGCGACCACTCCGGGCCGAGCAGCGCGACGAGTGGCTTCGCGGTGGCCGCGAGGATGCCCAGCGCGGGCAGCCCCGTGACGGCGGACACGTGCAGGATCTTGGCCAGCCGCTCGCCGAGCTCGACCGGGCTGCGCTGCAGCCTGGCCAGCTCAGGCAGTGACACCTGCTGCAGGGACCGGCTGGTCACCTCGGTGAGCATGTCGGGCAGGCGCTGCGCGAGGCGGTAGAGGCCGACCGCGGTCGAACCGAAGAGCTTGCCGATCACCAGCACGTCGATGCGGATCGCGAGGAACACGCCGATGCCACCGAGGGCGGTCTGCGCCGAGAAGCCCCACAGGTCCTTGATCGCCTGACGCGGCATCCGACGGCGCGGCCGCCAGTCGGTGACCGACCACAGCACGACGGCGCCGACGACGCCGGTGACCAGCTGCTGCGCGACCAGCGCCCAAACCTGATAGCCGGCGAACGCCATCGCGATGCCGACGACGCCGCCGAGCGCGGTGGCGATCAGCATCCGGATCGCCAGCGGCCGGAACGTCATCCTCCTGCGCATGATCGCCTCTGGCACCACGGTGAGCCCCTGCAGGAGGATCAACGGAGTCAACGCGATGCAGACGGCCGTGACCTGCGGCTGGTCGTTGAACGCCGCCCACAGCGGTGCCGCGCCGGCGGCGAGGCCGGTCAGCACGACGCTGCCGATCATGATGAGCCAGAACCCGGCGTCGAGGTGGTCGCCCTCCAGCTTCTCCCGCTGGATGATCGTGGTCATCAGGGTCTGCTGGAGCAGCATCTGCGTGAGCATTACGAACAGCAGCGCGGTCGTCAGGACGCCGAGCGCGTGCGGGCCGAGCATGCGCGCCAGCACGAACGTGACGATCATCGTGGTGCCGAGCCGGCCGGCGGTCAGCGCGTAGGACCAGAAGATCGCCGACTTCAGCCGCGTGCGCGGCGCCTCCTCGCTGTCGGGCTCCGCCGGTGGCGGCGCCGGCGGCGTGAGGGCAGCGATCTCGGCGGTGCGGTCGAGGTCGACGGTGCGGTCGAGGTCGACGGTGCGGTCGAGCGGATCGACGGTACGGTCGACGCTCTGACTCATGCGGACTCCTAGGCCTGCTGCTGGTCGTGCGGCTGGTCGGTCGGCGGCCGCTGGGCCGGCCGCTGGGCCGGCTGCTCCCACGGCGGCGGGGCGATCGGCGTGCGGGTGATCGAGCGGCGGATCCGGCCCAGCTTGGCCCGGCCGCGGCGGGTGCCCCACGAGGTGAGGAACGCCCCGGTCGCGGCGGCCCGCTCCGTCACCGGCAGCTCGTTGCTGAGCAGCGCCTTGGTGATCTCCCAGGTCATCCTGGTGTGGTGGCTCTGGTCGCTGGCCGGCTTGCGCTTGCGGTTCTTGCCCTTGGCCGCGCCCGGCTCCAGCCACTCGAGCACCTCGTCGGTGTCGCGCTGGGCGCCGAACGTGTTGGTCGCGTGCATCCGGCGGAAGAACAGCCGCTGCGGCACCTGGATGAACTCGCCGCGCAGCGCCAGCTCGTGCAGCATCCGCACGTCGCTGGACAGGAACGGCCCGAGCAGCCGGGTCTTGCGCAGCACGTCGGTGCGGATCACGCCGAAGACCTCGTTGCAGAGGTTCCACTTGCGCGCGTACCAGCTCACCCGGCTGCGCGAGCGCAGGTCGTGGGTGTCCATGGCGTCGTCCCACGGGCCGATCTCGTTGCCGTCGCTGTCGATCAGCATCGTCTGCGGGAAGGCCAGGATCGCCTCGGGGTGCGCGTCGAGCGCCTCCACGCACCGGCTGATCAGCGTCGGCGCGGCGAGGTCGTCGTGCGCGGCGAGGCGGAACAGCTCGCCGCGGGCCAGCTGCACCACCCGCCGGAAGTTGCCGGCCTCGCCGAGGTTCTCCGGGTTGCGGTAGATCCGGATCCGCTCGTCCTTGGCGGCGTAGCGCTCAAGGATCTCCCACGTGCCGTCGGTGGACAGGTTGTCGCACACGACGATCTCGTAGTCCGGGTAGTCCTGCGCCAGCATCGACTCGATCGCCAGCGGCAGGTACTTCTCGACGTTGTACGTCGTCATGCCGATCGTGACCCTGGGCATGATCACGCCACCAGGATCTCGGCGGTGACGCCAAGGTCCGCCAGGGACTTGGCGATCTCGTCCTTGTAGGCCGGGTTCGTGATCACGACGGCCTTCGGCTGCAGCGTCGTCAGCGTCGACGGCGGGTCCACCCGGTGCCCGGTGACCGGCAGGAACCGGCCCCACTTGCGCGGGTTGAGGTCCACCACGCCGTGCAGGCCCAGCTCGCGGTCGGCGAGTGTGAGGAACTGCACGCCGCGCGAGCCCGCGCCCCACAGCACCGGCCGGGCGCCGTCGGCGTTGAGCTGCGCGATCGTGGTGCGCCAGCGCTCCCGCTCGGCGTGGTGCCGCTCCGCGAAGCCGGCGATCGCCGCGAGCTGCTTGTCGCGGGCCCGCATGGACGGCAGCTCGCCGGTGTGCGCGACGTGACCGCCGGCACGGGGCCGGTTCGCCGACACCTCGATGTAGCGGAACATCCCCGAGAACAGGGTGCCGGTCGACTCGACCGTCCAGCCGGCCCGGCCGAAGATGCTCGCCAGGGAGTACGCGTCGAAGTACGAGACGTGCGGGTAGATGACCTCCCAGCCGGCGGTGGCGAGGTCGTACACCGCGTCGGGGACCTCGACGTAGCCGAAGACCTCGCGCCCCTTCGCCTGCTCCCGCAGGTCGACCAGGAACTCGTACGGGTCGTCGAGGTGCTCGAACCAGTGCCGCGAGGTGAAGAAGTCGTACTCCGGCAGGCCGCCGCCGCGTGGGGCGAGCGCGCTGTGGAAGGTGCTGGCCCCGCTGGTGCCGGTCTCGCCGGCGTACATCGCGTCGTAGCCCACGCCGGTGGCGCCGCCGACGTGGGTCAGCTCCTTGAGGAACTCGCCCTGGCCGCAGCCGATGTCGAGCACGAGCTTGCCGGTGAGGTCGTACCGCTCGCTGAGGCTCTGCACCAGGTCCGCGGAGAACCGCTGGAACGCGGGGGAGAAGTGCAGGTTGGTGTCCATCGTCGTGTCGTAGACGAGCTTGTCCGGCTCGAACGCGATGTTGCGCACGTACGCGCAGCGCGGGCAGTGCGCCAGCTCCATCCGGCCGACCGGGGACGCGACGGCGTCGCCGTGGGCCTCCCAGTGCACGCCGCACAGGACCGGGATGTCACCCAGGTCCGCGAACGGCACGAGCCGCTCCTCGCCACACGCGTCACACAACCGATCGGTGCTCATGCCGCCACCCAGCGCAGGTCGTTGTCGAGCTTGCCGGCGGCCATGAGGGCCTTGATCCGTTTGATGCGCTGGTGGGTCTCGCTGCCGAACTGCTCGATCGTCAGGCCGTGCCGCTGGTACTGCTCGATCAGCTGCTCGACGCCGAGCTTCACGGTCCACTTCGGCTGGAACTCGGGCACCTCGACCGCGATCAGGTCGCAGGTGACCCGGTAGTTGCGCAGGTCGGTGCCCGCGCCCTCGGCGAAGGTGACCTCGCTGCCCGGCACGACCTCGGCGACCAGGTTGGCCACGTCGCGGATCAGGTAGTTTTCGCTGCTCTTGCCGATGTTGTACGCCTTGGCGTGCACCCGGCCCCGGTCGACCTCCAGCAGCGCCAGGAACGCCGCGGAGATGTCCTCGATGTGCACCAGGGGGCGCCACGCCTTGCCGTCGGACAGCAGCCGCACCTGCCCGGTGAGCAGCGCGTGCGCGGCGAGGTCGTTGACCACCAGGTCGCCGCGCAGCCGGGGCGAGAAGCCGTAGGCCGTGGAGTTGCGCAGGAACACCGGGGAGAAGTCGTCGTCGGCGAGCTCCAGCAGGCCCTGCTCGGAGAGGATCTTCGACTCGCCGTAGGGCGTCACCGGCTGGAAGCCGGCCGTCTCGTCCAGCGGGGTGTCGTCGGCGCCCTTGCCGTACAGCGAGCAGGACGACGAGAAGAGGAACCGCTGCACCCCGGCGGCCTTGGCGGCCTTCGCCAGGCGGATCGTCGAGCGGTGATTGACGTCATACGTCAGGTCGGGGTTGAGGTTGCCCAGCGGGTCGTTGCACAGCGCGGCGAGGTGCACGACCGCGTCGAATCCCGTCACGTGGGACGGCTCGACATCGCGCAGGTCCACCCGCAGCGTCTTGACCTCCTCGGGCGCCGGCCCGAGCACGCAGTCCGCGAACAGCCCCGTGTCGAGACCGACCACCTCGTGCCCGGCCTGCCGGAGTATCGGCACCAGCACGCTGCCGATGTATCCGTCGTGACCAGTGACGAGTACGCGCATGGCAAAGCTCCCGAACGCTCGGCGGGTGGAAGGCGAGTCTATGAGGGACCGAAAGTGCCCTCGGTGGTGTGTCGGACTTCTTACTCTGGCGTTGAACAGCAGACTTCTGTGACCGCTAGCTTCTTGGCTTGGATTCTGCCTTAGGCTGACGCGTCCACATCTTGCTCCTGCGGTATAGCTGGGAGCCTAGCGCCAACGATTATTTTGGGGGGACGCATGCCCGTTGTCTCGTGCCGGCTCTGTGGCGCCGAGCTCACCGAGACCTTCGTCGACCTCGGTATGTCACCATTATGTGAGAGCTACGTGCCGGCGGACCGGGTCGATGCCCCGGAAACGTTCTACCCACTGCACGTGCGCACCTGCTCTGAGTGTCTGTTGGTGCAGCTCCCGGCGTACGTGGCGGGTGAGGAGATCTTTTCCGACTACCTGTACTTCTCATCCTATTCATCATCCTGGGTGGAGCACGCCCGGCGGTACTCCGTCTCGATGATCGAGAAGCTCAACCTAACGGCCGAGAGCCTGGTCGCCGAAGTGGCCAGTAATGACGGGTACCTTCTGCAGCATTTTGTGGCCGCGGGTATTCCCGTGATCGGCGTCGAGCCGGCCGGAAATGTCGCGGCGGTCGCCCGCGAAAAGGGGATCCGGACCGAGGTCTGCTTTCTCGGGCCGGAAACCGGCGAATCGGTCGCGACGCAATACGGTCGCGCCGATCTGGTGGCGGCAAATAACGTTTATGCCCACATTCCGGACATTATCGGCTTCAGTCAGGGCCTGGCGAATTTGGTCAAACCGGATGGATTGGTCACGCTGGAGTTCCCGCACCTGCTCCGTCTGATCGAGCGGCGGCAGTTCGACACCATCTACCACGAGCACTACCAGTACCTGTCGCTGCTCACCGCGTCACGGGCCCTCGCCAAGGGCGGGCTCGCCGTCGTGGACGTCGAGGAGCTCGACACGCACGGCGGGTCGCTGCGGGTACACGCGAAGCACACCGAGACCGCGGGTGAGCCGTCGGTCGCCGTCAAGGCCGTCCTCGACGCCGAGGCCGCCGCGGGGCTGCACACCTTCGAGGGGCACCAGGGCTTCGCCGGCGAGGTGTTCACCATCAAGCGCGACCTGCTCGACTTCCTCATGCGGGCCCGCGACGAGGGCAAGCGGGTCGTCGGCTACGGCGCCCCCGGCAAGGGCAACACGCTGCTCAACCACTGCGGCATCCGCGAGGACCTGCTCGAGTACACGGTCGACCGGTCGCCGCACAAGCAGGGCATGTTCCTGCCCGGCACGCACATCCCGATCCACGCGCCGGAGCGCATCGCCGCCGACCGGCCCGACTACGTCCTCGTCCTGCCGTGGAACCTGCGCACCGAGATCAGCGCGCAGCTGTCCTACGTGCGCGACTGGGGCGGCAAACTGGTCTACCCGATCCCGGCACTCGACGTTGAGGGGTAGTTCGTGAAGGTCGTCCTGTTCTGCGGTGGTCTCGGCATGCGGATGCGCGAGGGCACCAGCAACGCGCCCAAGCCGATGGCCATGATCGGCGACAGGCCGCTGCTCTGGCACGTCATGCGCTACTACGCGCACTTCGGGCACACCGACTTCGTCCTCGCCCTCGGCTATGGGGCCGCGGTCGTCAAGGACTACTTCCTGCACTACGACGAGACGTTGTCCAACGACTTCACCCTCGTCGGCGGCAACCGTGACGTGCAGCTGTTCTCGACCGACATCACCGACTGGAACATCACCTTCATCGACACCGGCCTCAAGGCCACGATCGGTGAGCGGCTCATGCGCGTGCGCAAGTACGTGGAGGACGAGCCGATGTTCCTGGCCAACTACGCCGACACGCTGACCGACGCGCCGCTGCCGGAGATGGTGGAGCGTTTCCGCGCGTCCACGGCCGCGGTCAGCATGCTGGCGGTGCCGCCGGTCTCCACGCACCACGTGGTGGAGATGGGCCCCGACGGCTCCGTCTCGCGGGTCCGGGACTTCCGCGAGCTGATGACCTGGGAGAACGGCGGCTACTTCATCATGCGGCCGGAGATCTTCGACGTCCTGCGGGAGGGCGAGGACATGGTGCCGCACGCCTTCGACCGGCTCATCCCGGACCGGAAGCTGCTGGCCCAGCAGTACGACGGGTTCTGGCGGGCGGTCGACACGTTCAAGGACCGTGCCGAGATGGAGGAGGCCTACAACCACGGCAACTGTCCGTGGATGCTGTGGGACTCCACCCGCCGCCCGTCCCTCGTCCCGACGCAGCGCGCATGATCGGCTTCTCGCTCGCCGGCGTGCGGTCCGTCGTCGCCCTGGGTGCCCACCCGGACGACATCGAAATCGCCGCCGGTGGGCTGCTGCTGTCCCTGCCCGCCGGCGTCACCGTGCACTACGTCCTGGCCACGGGGGTGCCGGCCCGGCAGGACGAGGCCCGGGCCGCCGCCACCGCGTTCGTGTCCCAGGGCACCGTCGAGTTCCACCTGCACGACCTGCCCGACGGCCGCCTACCGGCGCACTGGAATGCGACCAAGGAGATCGTCGAGGCCGCCGCCCGGCTCGGCACCCCGGACCTGGTGCTCGCCCCGTCGACCGACGACGCGCACCAGGACCACCGGCTGCTCGGCTCGCTCGCCTCGACCGCGTTCCGGGACTCCCTGGTCATGCACTACGAGATCCCGAAGTGGGACGGTGACCTGTCCCGCCGCAACATGTACGTGCCGTTGACGCCCGACCAGGGCCGGCGGAAGGTCGCGCTGCTGCACGAGCACTTCCCGTCGCAGAAGGACCGCGACTGGTGGGACGACGAGGTGTTCCTCGGCCTGGCCCGGATCCGCGGCATGGAGTGCCGGGCGCACTACGCCGAGGCGTACACGGTCACCAAGTCCGTGGTGCGCTTCTAAGGCCCTTCGGTGATGGGCCTGCCGCTGTCGAGGTAGACGTTGCTGGCTTCCCACGTGACGCCCCGCAGGTCCTCGTTGGAGGCGGGCCCGTACCGGCTGTTCTGCACGAACACGTTGTTGCGGAACACCACGTTCTCCGCCTTCGTGTCCGGCCGCAGGTTCACCGTGTAGTTGCCGCCGGTGAACAGGTTGCCCTCGACCAGCAGGTTGCTGAGCTTCGGGGCGGTCTCGGAGCCGAGCTGGAAGCCCGCGTTGAACGGGTCGTTCGTGACCGGGTTGAACGCCTCGAGCGTGTTGTGCCGCACGATCATGTGCTCGCCGCCGGTCGTCTGCAGGATGTCCTGGTGGTCCTTCTCATCGGTGAAGACGAGATCGTGGATCCAGCTGTCCTCGATGACGGCGCCGTCGGAGACGCGGGGGCCCTCGTTGAGGTGGTGCATGTTGACGCGGCGCATCGTGTAGTGGCCGAAGCCGAGGCCGAGCCCCTCGCCCTCGCCTACCACCTCGGAGTCCTCCAGGAGCAGGCTCGCGCCGGGCACCACGTCGTCGAACACCCGGATGATCATGCCGCCCTCGTTCTTGCAGCTGATCTTCGACCGCTTGATCGTCACGTTCTTCGCCTTGATGTCCAGGCAGTCGGTGAGGATCTTCCCGTCGATGACGGTGTTGTCCTGGGTGATCGCATATTGGCCCGTGTACGGCGTGAGCTCCGTCCCCGCCGGCACGCCCGTGTTGTCGGGGCCGGGCCAGGGCTTCGCGGCCTTGACCGGGCCGGCGACCAGGCCGGCGCCGGTGGTCGGGCGCTTTTTGCCGGACTCCGTGAAGGCGTAGCTCGCCCTGTACGGCTGGTCGTCGACCGTCGAGTCGCTGACCGTCGCCGGGGCGCCGGCGTAGTGCTGGAAGCCGGTCGCGCAGCCGTGGACCTTCACCTTCGTGGCGGTGTAGCCGCCGTTGCCGACGCCCACCATGTCCTTGCCGTCGCAGTACACCTCCGTGTTCTCCACGACGGTGCCGCTGACGCCCGGGAACACCCGGATCGCGACCGTGCCCTGGTGCCGCACGGTCGAGTTGACCACCTTGACGTTGTCGGCCTTGATGTGCAGCGCCGTGGTCAGCTGCTGGCCGTCGACGACGGTGCCGGCGGTGCTGATGACGGTGGCCTTCTCGGTGCCGCCGCTGGACTGGCTCTGCGAGTCGCCCGACATGTACTGCACGACCGCGAACGTGCCGGCGGCCACCACGAGCACGACAGCGACGCCGATCGCGACGCGGACGGTGAGCCGGCGCTGCCGGGAGGGTGCAGCCATGTGACGCCCGGGGCGGTCTCGTTGCACCTGCTCCGTGCTGCTGCTCACACGACCTCCCGCTGTACGTTACCCGGCGCGCAGACCCGCGGACGATACGTGATCCGCCGTCGCGTCCTCAACCTGAGTGTCGGCTTTCCGCACCTGGCGCACGGGGGTTTCGCGGTTTCGGGCAGTTCTCCGGCCTGATCGGCTTGCTTGCTTCACCCGGCTTGCTCGGCTTTCCCGGCTCACCCAGTTCGCTCGGCTTACCGGCTCCTCGGCTTACCCCGCTCCTCGGCTTACCCCGCTCCTCGGCTTACCCCGCTCCTCGGCTTACCCGGCTTGCTCGGCGGCGACCTTCACCTTGCCCTTGCCGTTGCCGTTGCCGTTCGCGGCCGGGGTGGCCGTGTCCTTGTCCTTGGGGGTGGCGGCCGGCGCGGCCTGGGCGGCCTCGGCGCGGGCGGCCTCAAGGATCGCCTGGGCGGCCTGCTCGGCCTCCGCCACGGTCTTCGCGGCGCGCTCGGCGGCCTCGGTGCCGGCCGCGGTCGCCTTCTCCTCGATCTCCTGCACCCGCTGTTGCGCAGCGGCGGCCTTCTCCTCGATCTCCTGCGCCCGTCGCTGCGCCGCGGTGGCCTTCTCCTCGGCCTGCCGCAGCCGCTCCTCGGCCGCGGCAACCTTCTCGCTCAGGGCCTCGGCGTCCACGGCCTGCTGCCGCAGCTCGGCCAGGCGTGCCTCGGCGGCCGCGACCTGGGTCGTCAGCTCCGTCTCCTGCGCCCGCAGCCCGGCCAGCTCGGTGCTCAGCGCCGCCTCGGCCTGGGCGGCCTTGCTGGTGAGAGACGTCTCCTGCTCGCGCAGCTCGGCCAGGCGGGCCTCGGCGTCGGCGGACTCCTGGAGCCGCTCGCGGAGGGCGGCCTCCTGCGACTGCACCTCGGCCAGCCGGGCCTCCGCCTCGGCGAGCTTCGCGGTGGCCGCCTCGACCTTGGCGGCCTGCTCCTCGGCGGCCTTGGCGTCGGCGGCCGCCTGCTGCTTCGCGGCGGCCTCGGCGTCGGCCTTCGCCTTGGCCGTGACGGCCTCCGCGTCGGCCTTGGCCTTCGCGGTGGCTTCGTCCGCCGCGGCCCTGGCCTTGGCGGTGGCCTCCTCAGCGTCCGCCTTCGCCTTCGCGGTGGCCTTGTCGGCCTCGGCCTTCGCCTGGGCGGTCGCGGTGGCCTGTGCGGCGGCGGTTGCCTCGGCGGCGGTCATGGCCGCCGCGGCCTCGGCGCGCAGTGCGTTGGCCTCGGCCTTCGCGACGGCGCGCAGCCCCTCCGCCTCGGCCTCGGCGGCCGCGCGGACCTCGGCGAACTCCCGCTGCGCCGCGGCGCGCAGCTCGGCGAGCTCGGCGTCGTGGGTGGCGCGCAGGTCGCGCAGCTCCTGCTCGATCGCGGTGCGGGCGGCGGCCGCCCGGGCCGCGGCGTCGGTGTCGGCCTTGCGGGTGGCCTCGTCGATGTTCTTGCGGTGCTCCTCCGTGGCGGCGGCGTGCGCCTCGGCGGCGGCGGCCTCCGCCTTCGACACGGCCGTGTCGGCGATCGCCTTCGCCTGTGCGGCGGCCTGCTCGGTGACGGCGGTCGCCGACTGCTCCGCCTGGGCCGCGACGGCTGCGGCGGTCGCCTCCGCCTGGGCGGTGACGGTCGCGGCGTGCTCCTCGGCCTGCGCGGCGACGGTGGCCGCGGCCTCCTGTGCCTTCGCCGCGACGGCTTCGGCCGCCTCCTGGGCCTGCGTGGTCACCGTCTCGGCCTGCTGCTGCGCCTGCGCCGTGACCGCCGCCGCCTGCTGTTGCGCATCGGCGGTGAGCGCCGCCGCCTGGGCCTGCGCCTGGGCGGTGACGGCCTCGGCCTGCTGCTTCGCCTCGGCGGTCAGCGTGGTGGCCTGCTCCTGCGCCTGGGCGAGGAGAGCGGCGGCCTGCTGCTCGGCCTCGGTCCTGACGGTCGTCGCGTGCTGCTGCGCGGCGGCGGCGTCCTGGTCGGCCTGGGCACGGACCTGTGTCGCGTGCTGCTCGGCGCTCGCGCGCAGCGCCTGCAGCTCCTGCTCCGTCCGGTGCCGGGCCTGCTCGAGCTGCGCGGTGACCTCGGCGGTGATGCGCTGCGCCTCGGCGTGGGCGTGCGCGACGATCCGCTCGGCCTCGGCGCGCGAAGCGACGGCCCGCTCCTCGATCGCGCGGGTCTCCGCCTCGAGGGCGGCGCGACGCTCCGTAACCGCGCGCTCCTCCTCCGCACGCCGGGCGGCGAGGGCGAGCTCGAAGTCCTCGTTGGCCTTGGCGGCCCGCGTGCGGGCGTCGGCGAGCAGCCGCTCGGCCTCGGCGCGCAGCCCCGAGATGTCCTGCACGGCGTTGGCGCGGATCGCCTCGGCCTGGTCCTCGGCGAGGCCGAGGATCTGCTCGACCCTGGCGCCGAGATGACGGAAGGAGACCTCGCCCACAGGACCGCGCCGGCGCAGGTCGGCGAGCTCCATCTGCAGCTCCTGGACCTGCGAGGCGAGCGCCTGGACCTGGCCCCAGACCTCTTCGTTCTCCAGCTTCAGGGCATGGATCTCGTTCTCCGACTGCGTCCAGTACTTGTCGACCTGGCTGCGGTTGTACCCACGCAGTGCGGTCTCGAAGTCCGGCTCAGAGGAGACGCCGCCCGGGCCCGTGTCGAAGAGGTCGCGGTCTGACATAACACCTATCCTCACACGCAACGTCCCGCCACGCGCAATTACGCACCGCGCATGACGGGACGTGCGATCGAACTCCCCGTGAATGATCGAGAAGCGGCCTGATCACCGCGTCCCGCGAGCGTCAGGCGGAGACCTTCTCGCCGTCTCCGGACTTGCCCTTCTTCGCGTCGGCCGGGCCACCCTGCTGCGGGGGCTGGACCGACGGCATGATCCCGGCGAGGCCGGAGAGCATCTGACCCAGCTGCGAGGTGACCGCGTCCTTCTGGCGGGTGAGGTCGTCGACCTCGCGCCGGGCGCGCTGCGTCGTCTCCTCGGCCTCGGCACGCGCCTCGCTGAGCTGGCGGTGCGCCTCGGCGCGGGCCTCGTTGACCGTCTTGTCGGCGAGGTTCTTGGCCTTGTCGAGGGTCTCGGCGGCGGTGCGCTCGGACTCGACCCGGCGCGCCTCGGCCCGCTGCTCGATCTCCTTCGCACGGTCCTCGGCGGCCCGGGCGCGGCTCTCGGCCTCGTTGACGAGCTTCTGCGTCGCGGCGACCGCGGAGGCGTGGCGGGCGGACTCGTCGCGCTCCGCCTTCTCCTGCCGCTCGGCGATCTCCAGGGCGAGGGACTGCAGGTCCTTGTCGCGCTTGTCGCGGGCGTCGGTCAGCAGCTTCGTCGCCTCGGCGCGCTTCTCCTCCGCCTCGCGGGCGGCCTTGGCGCGCAGCTGGGTGATCTCCCGCTCGGCGGTGGCCCGCAGCGTCGCCACCTCGCGCTCGACGGTCGCCTTCAGCTCGGCGACCTCGTGCGCGGTGGCCGTGCGCAGCTGCTTGGTCTCGCGCTCCGCGTCGGCGCGCAGCGTGTCGGCCTCGCGCCGGGCCTGCACCCGGACCTCGGCGGCCTCCCGCTCGGCGGCGGTGCGCAGGTTGCCGGCCTCGCGCTCGGCGGTCGCCTTCATGGCGGCGGACTCGGCCCGCGCCTTGTCGGTGATCTCGCGAGCCTCGAGCCGCGCGGCGGAGATGATGCCCTCGGTCTCCCGCTTGGCCTCGCCCCGGTGGTCGTTGGCCTGCTCCTCGGCGAGCCGCAGGATCTGCTCGACCCGCGTGCCCAGCCCCGACAGCGTCGGCCGGTTGTTCTCCTCCAGCTGCTTGTTGGTGTCGCTCAGCTTCTGCTCCATCGTGCCGAGCCGCTGCTCGGTCTGACGGATGCGCCGCTGGGCCTCGGCGAGGCGGCTCTCGGCCTCTTCGCGAGCCTGGTTGGACTGCTGGAGCTGCGCGTTGATCCGCTGCAGCTTGGCGTCGACCTGGGCGCGGTCGTAACCACGCAGGACCACACTCAGCTCTTCGTGATCCGAGCCGTTCTGAAAGAAGTCAACCGAGGACTGCTGCTGGGGCATTGGCACATACTTGCAGACCACGGGGGGGCTTTCGCAAGGGTCCAACGGCACTCATCCGAGATGGTCACAAGGTCAACTTCACCGGGGCAGGACACGCCACGTCTTTGTCACGCTTTGTCGGCGTGTCGGGTGACCGTACGGCCAGGTCAAGCTCACCGAACGGCGGGCCTTCCAGGCCAATGCCCATACCCTCACCCGCCCCGGATGACACGCCCCGCGACCCCCCGCCACCCCCGGCCGGCAGGCTAAAGCCCGGCCGCCGTAGGGCAGCGACCGCCGTAGAACAGCGACCACCGGGATGCCGCGCCCACGCGCGTGATCTTGCCCGGTTGATCGAAGTCGCGGGGTGGTCGCCCAGGCGGCCGGGGCGCGACTTGGATCACGACGGTGGTCCGGCCGGCGCGACGGCGACCCCGGGATGCCGCGCGCACACGCGTGAGGCTGCCGCGCGCAGGCGGTGCGAGCTCGCTTGTGATCTTGCCCGGTTGATCGAAGTCGCGGGGTGGTCGCCCAGGCGGCCGGGGCGCGACTTGGATCACGACGGTGGTCCGGCCGGGTGGGGCGGCGAGCACCGGCGATGCCGCGCGCACGCGCGTGAGGCTGCCGCGCGCCAGCGCAGGCAGTGCGAGCGCAGCGAGCATGGGGGGCTCCGGGGTGGGAACCC
>NZ_JBFAIC010000078.1:0-47389 GCF_040654515.1 Dactylosporangium sp. NPDC050688 | reverse complement strand
ATCGACCCGTGCAACCTGCAGTTCCTGTACCAGGGCAAGAACCCCAGCGCGGGCGGCGACTACAACCTGCTGCCGTGGCGGCCGGCTGTGCTGACGCTGCAACGCTGAGGCTCGGATCCAACCGTGGGCGTGCCCGGTGCCGGCGAGGCATCGGGCACGCCCGCCTGGTTGGTGGCCGGCGCTGGCCGAGCTAGCGTCGGCCGTCGAACGGTCCGTTCAGGAACTGGTCCGCAGCGCCCAGTCCGGCGACGTGTCCAGCCTCGGCGCGCTGCTGGCCCCGGACGGGATCAGGTGGCCGCCGGGCCGGATTGGCCGAGCAGGAAGGGTGCGAGCAGCTCGCGTACCCGCGCCTCGACGGAGGGCATGTCGAGCCCCGCCTCGATCATGCGGCTGGCGGTGTAGACCACCGAGCTGATCAGCTGCCCCGTGACGTCCGGGTCGGGCAGGCCCAGTTGGGTGAGGGCGGCGGACAGCGGCTGGCTCATCTGGTCGTGCATGCGTTGGGTGCTGACGTTGACCTGCTCACCCGGCACCGACTGGATCAGTGCGGTGGCGAGGGCGTGCTCACCCTCGGCGACCAGGCACAGGTTCGTGGTGACGTACGCCAGCACCTTCTCGCCCGGGTTGCCGGCGGCGGCCATGGCGGCGGTGACCCGCCGGGACCAGTTCGGCAGGACCTCCTGCACCAGCTCGAGCAGCAGGTCCCGGCGGGACGGGAAGTACTCGTACACCGATGAGCGGGGCAGCCCGGCCCGGGTCGCCACCGCGGCGAGGGTCGGGGGCTGGTGCGGCTGCTCGGCCAGCAGTGCCCGTGCGGCGTCGAGGAGGGCCCGGCGGCGCTGTGCCCGGTGCTCGGGGATGGTGGGTGCGTCGATACGCGGCACGGGCCCCCCTCTCGTGTCCGTCAGCCGGCGGACAACCGCCCGTCGATCATCTCGACCACCCGGTCGCAATGTTCCAGTACATCGTGGTCATGGGTCACCATAACCGTAGCCACGGCGCACTGTTTCGTCTCCCGGGCGAGCAGCTGCACCACCTCGTGGCTGCGGGCCCGGTCCAGCGCCGCGGTGGGTTCGTCGACCAGCAGCAGCGACGGCCGGCCGACCAGCGCCCGGGCGATGCCGACGCGTTGCCGTTCGCCGCCGGAGAGCTGGTGCGGCCGGCGGCCGGCCTTGTGCGCCATCCCCACGTCCGCGAGCAGGGTGGCGGGATCGCGGTCGTCGGCTCGGCGGCGGCTGAGGTCGGTGACCAGGCGGAGCTGGTCGAGGGCGGTGAGCGCCGGCAGCAGGTTGCCGCTCTGGAACACGAATCCGATGTGGTCGCGCCGGTACGCCGCGCGGGCCTTGACGCTCATGCCGACGATGTCGTTGCCGTCGATGGTGACGGTCCCCACGTCGGGGAGGGTCAGCGCGCCGGCGACGGCGAGCAGGCTCGACTTGCCGGCGCCCGAGGGGCCGACCACGGCGACCAGTTCGCCCGGCGCGACGGTCAGGCTCACCTCGTCCAGTGCGGTGACCATCGCATCGCCGTCGCCGAGCCGGACGGTGACGCCGGACAGTGCCAGGCCGGTACGGTCGCTGGTGTTCATCGCTGGCCTCCCAGTGCCGCGAGGGGGTCGATGGCGGCGACGCGGACGATGGCGACCGCCGCGCCGATCAGGCCGAGAGCGGCCAGCAGGAGGGCGGCCACGGTCACCGCGGGTGTCTCGATCGCGAACGGCACGGCGCTGCCGCTGATCAGCCCGCCGAGGCCGACGCCGACCGCGACCCCGGCGCCGATCGAGGCGCCGAGCACCACCAGCGCCTGGATCAGGCCGTCGCGCAGCAGGTACGACCTGGCGGCACCCATCGCGCGCAGCACGGCGAGCTCGTGCTTGCGGTTGATGGTCCACACGGTGAAGAACGCGCCGACCACCAGCGCCGAGATGGCGTACAGGAAGACCTGGATGAGCTGGAGTGTCGAGGTCTCGGCGGTGTAGCCGGGGGAGGCCCCGTACGCCGCCGTCTTGCGGTAGCTGGTCGTGCCGGCGGCGGCGTCACCGGCGGTGAGGTCGACGCCGTCGTCGGCCTGGATGGCGACCGCGGTGGCTTCGTTGGCCGCCGAGTCGCGAATTGCTTCGCCGGGACCGGCGCCCTGGTGCAGGCGCTGCCAGGCGGCGAGCGGCAGGTACGCGACGTCGACGTGACCATAGGTCCGCTGGTCCCCGGTCGAGCCGACCACGGTCAGCTTGGTGCCGATGCGGTCGATGGTGACGGTGTCACCGAGTCGCAGGCCGGCATCGATGGCGGTCTGGGACACCACGATGCCGTCCGCGCTGCCGAGCCCGGTGCCTTCGGCCGGCTTGGGCGCCAGGAACGAGTCCGGCTCGACGCCGAAGAGGGCCAGGTCGATCGGCAACCCCCGGTCGCTGCGGGCGTTGGCCAGCATGTTGCCGAACAGCGTGGCGTCCCGCACGCCGGGCTGCTTGCGCCACGTGTCGACCTGCTCGCGGCTCACGACGCTGCGGGAGAACGCCGAGTCGAGCTTGATGTCCCGGTCGAAGGCGAAGGCGGTCACCGGGAGCCGTTGCAGGCCGGACACGCCGTCGTTGACCAGGCCCGAGGACAGCCCGGACAACAGGACGACCAGCACCGCGATGAGGGCGACGACGCTGCCCATGAGGGTGAACCGCCAACGCGCGAAGCGGAGCTCGCGCAGCGCTAGGAACATCCTGCTCTCCTTTGAGGAAGGGTTTCTCGACGCAGCGTCGGCAACTATACCGACGCGTCGTCGGTAAAACTTTCGGGGGGCGGGTCGTGCTGGACGGATGCCGCCGGGGGCTTGTACGGTGCAGCTGACCGAGACGCCGCCCGAGGAGGTGAGCCCCATGACCGCTGTATCGATGTGGGTGCTCCCCCTTCCCGTCACGGTCGGGCGATTGACGTAGGTGTCGCCGGGAGCGCCGCCAACAGGCACTCCCGAAAGGCAACACCATCAATGTTTGACGTGATCATCGCCGGCTGCGGGCCGACCGGTGCCGTGCTCGCCGCCGAGCTGCGGCTGCACGGCGTGCGGGTCCTCGTCCTGGAGCGGGACACCGAGCCCGCCTCGTACGTCCGCATCGTCGGCCTGCACATCCGCACCATCGAGCTGATGGCCATGCGCGGGCTGCTGGAGCGCATCGCCGCACGCGGCAGGCGGCGCCCGGCCGCCGGCTTCTTCGCCGCCATCGACAAGCCCGCGCCCAAGGGCCTGGACTCCGCGCACGCCTACCTGCTGGGCATCCCGCAGCCGGTTATCGTCCAGCTGCTCGAGGACCACGCGGTCGCGCTCGGTGCGCAGGTCCGGCACGGCTGTACCGTGGCCGGTGCCGAGCAGGACGGCGACGGGGTGACCGTCGAGCTGGCCGGCGGGGAACGGCTGCGGTCGCGCTATCTCGTCGGCTGCGACGGCGCGCGCAGCACGGTGCGCAAACTGCTCGGCGTCGGTTTCCCCGGCGAACCCGCGCGGAGCGCGACGCTGATGGGCGAGATGGAGGTGGGTGTACCGCAGGAGGAACTCGCCGCCAAGGTCGCCGAGATCTCCGCCACCGACCGGCGGTTCAGCCTCAGCCCCTTCGGCGCGGGGGGCTACCGCGTGGTGGTCCCCGGCGCGGCAGTCGGCGAGGAGGCCGGACCGCCCACCCTCGAGGACTTCCGGCACCAGCTGCGCACCGTCGCCGGCACCGACTTCGGCGTGCACTCCCCGCGCTGGATGTCCCGCTTCGGCGACGCCACCCGGCTGGCCGAACGGTACCGGGTCGGCCGGGTCCTGCTGGCCGGTGACGCGGCGCACATCCACCCACCCATCGGCGGGCAGGGCCTCAACCTCGGCGTGCAGGACGCGTTCAACCTCGGCTGGAAACTGGCCGCACAGATCCGCGGCTGGGCGCCGGCCCAGCTGCTGGACACCTACCACGCCGAACGGCACCCGGTCGCCGGGGACGTGCTGGACAACACCCGGGCCCAGCTGGAGCTGCTGTCCACCGGAGCCGGCCCGCAGGCCGTGCGCCGGCTGCTCACCGAACTGATGGACTTCGACGAGGTGAACCGGTACCTGCTGGAGAAGATCACCGCGACCGGCGTCCGCTACGACTTCGGCGCCGGCCTCGACTTGCTCGGCCGCCGCCTGCCCGACCTCGACGTCGCCCAGGGCCGCCTCTACGACCTGCTGCACCGCGGCCGCGGCCTGCTGCTGGACCGCACCGGACGGCTGAGCGCCGGCGGCTGGTCCGACCGGGTCGACCACCTGAGCGACCCCACCGCGGCCCTGGACGCCTCGGCCGTCCTGCTGCGCCCTGACGGCCATGTCGCCTGGATCGGCGACGACCAGCGGGACCTCGACGAGCACCTCGCCCGCTGGTTCGGCCCGCCCGCGTGACGCTCGCCGGCGTCAGCTCCTGCAGCCGGACGGGCCGGTCGGCTCGCCGTACTTGACGACCTCCATGACGACCTGGGTGCCTTTCTCGGCGGGCGTGCCGGCCTTCGGGGACTGCGCCACGACCAGCCAGTTGCGGTCCAGGACCTGGCGCCGGCCCTGCGTGGTGTGGTCCTCGGAGGTGGTGCGGTAGCCGGCGGCGCGCAGCTCGTCCTGGGCCTCCTGGAGGTTCATGCACAGCACGTCGGGCACCGTGCCGCCGCCGGCCGCGCCACCCTCGCCGTCGGACGGTTTGCGCACGCGCAGGGTGAGCTCGGTGTTGGCGTGCACCGTCGTGCCCTCGGCCGGGGACTGCGCCGCGACCACCCAGTTCTTCGGGTCCAGCACCCGGCGGTCCTGGCCGGTGTCGTCGACGAGGTGGACGTTGCGCAGGCCGAGCCGGTTGAGCCTGGTCTGCGCGTCGGGCAGGCGGGCGCCCTTCAGGCCGGGCATCTTCGCGTCGAACTGCGACGCCTTCGGCGCGGCCTTGTTGCTCCAGTCGTGCTGCAGCGGGTGCAGGGCGCAGGACGCGAAGGTGCTCAGCGTCAGGCAGCCGTTCGCGTCGAACTTGACCACGCCCCAGGTGATCGCGGCGACGGCCGCCCACTCGAAGACCCCGCCGAGCAGTTGGGCACCGACCAGCCGGCCGCCCGCGCCGAGGATGAACGGCGGGTCCGCGACCACCGGGTACGCGACGCCGGCCGTGCGGTGCTCCACGATCAGGCGGACGGTGTCGCCGTGCACCTCGTAGTGCGACGCGACGAGCTTGCCGCCGGCGTCGTACGCCCATGACGGGGGGATCGCGCCGACGGTCCTGCCCTTGGCCGCCAGCACGACGCCGCCCCCGGCGGGCTGCGCGGTGGCGCCGGCGACGGTGGTGTCGAACGCGACCGGTGCGGCGGCGCTCTTGACGACGTAGAAGATGCGGGCGGCCTCGGGGGCGAGCACCTGCTCGGCGACGTCGGTGCCGTGCACGGCGTCGCGGAACACCACGACGCCCTGGGCGGCGGTGCCACCGGTGCCGCTGCCGGTGCTGCGCGCGGTGAGCGTGACGGCGCCGTCGCGCAGGACGACGCCCTGATCGAGGTCATCGGTGACGAGCGACGACGTGGAGCTGTGCGACATCGACAGGCTGTGCTCGCCGGCCTTGACCGGCCGGTCGCCGCTCTGGTCGAGCACGTCGGCGAAGCTGCGCGGCGGCTTCGCGTAGGCGGGCACCGCGGCCGGGCCCTCCCGGTCCGTCCTCGGGGTGCAGGCGCCGGTGGCGGCGAGCGCCATGCACACGACGACACTCAGGAATCGACGCCTTTCGCTGCGACCCATGGATGCAGTGTGCCTGACGCCCGCCACGCGAAGCTACCGGGCGGGCACGGAAGGGTGATGCATTCTGGTGAAAGCACCAGTCCCGCTCCCCGCACGGGGATTCATGGAAGCTCGACGACGAGCGCCGCGTAGGACAGCCCCGCGCCGAAGCCGGTCAGCAGCGCCGGCCCGGACGGGGGCGGCGCGTCGCCGGTGAGCATGGCGTGCAGCGCCAGCGGGATCGACGCCGCCGAGGTGTTGCCGGTGTCCACGACGTCCCGGGCGACCCGCACGGTGTCCGGCAGCCGCAGCGCCGCCGCGAGCTTGTCCACGATGCGGAGGTTCGCCTGGTGCGGCACGAACGCGGTCAGGTCCGCCACGTCGAGCCCGGCCGCGCCCACGGCGGCCCGGGCGGTCGGCGCGACCTGCTGGATCGCCCAGCGGAACACCTCCTGACCGGCCATCCGCATGGTCGGCCAGAAGTCGGGCTTGTCGCGGACCGCGAGCCACGAGTCGGTGTGTGCGATGAGGCCGCTGCGGGCGCCGTCGGAGCCCCACACCACCGGCCCGATGCCCGGCAGGCCGGCGGGGCCGACGAGCACCGCGCCGGCGCCGTCACCGAACAGGAACGCGGTGGAGCGGTCCCGGGGGTCGATGATGTCGGTCATCCGCTCGGTGCCGATGACCAGGGTGTACCCGGAGGTCCCGGCCCGCACGAGCGCGTCGGCGACGGCGAGGCCGTGGCAGAACCCGGCGCAGGCGGCGCCGACGTCGAGGGCCGCGGCGGACCCGGCGCCGGTGCGGTGCGCGATCTCCGGCGCGATCGGCGGCGACTGCTGCAGGTTGGACATCGACGCGACGATCACCGTGTCGACCCGGGCGGCGGGCACCCCGGCGAACGCGAGGGCGTCGCGCGCGGCGGCGGCCGCCATGCTCACCACGGTCTCGTCGGGCCGTGCGTGGCGGCGCGACACGATCCCCGACCGCTGCCGGATCCACTCGTCGGAGGAGTCGATCGGCCCACAGACCTCGTCGTTGGTCACCACCCGGTCGGGGCGGTAGGCGCCGACGCCGAGGAGCCGGGTGCCACCGGGTGGGCGGCTGGTCAGGACGGCAGGCATGCATCTCCTCGTGGGTACGGCCGTCCGGGTCGCGGACCGGCCTGCGGTCAGGCCCGCGCGGTCGCGCGTCTGCCCGGGGTGGTGCGGCGTCGCGGGCGTGCGGCGAGGTCGCCGTCCACGGCCGGGTGCGGCACCTCGTCGGCGTCCGCAGGCGCATACGGCAGCAGGTCCGTGTCGTGCACGCCCATCCCGTCCTCGATACGGTCGGCGATCTCCACGCACCAGTCGGCTTCACACTCGAACCAACGCAGGGCCCGCTCCAGTTGCCAGTCTACGTGGTCCGGCCGCCCGGCGGTGCGGTCGGACAGGTCGCGGCGCTGCCGCTCGGCGAAGGACCACAGGATCCCCGCGCGGGTGCGCAGCGCTGTCACCGCCTCGGCCCGGGACAGCGACGGCAGGAACGACAGCGCCGACAGGAACGGGTCGCTCGGCAGCTGGTACTGCCACCAGTACCGCCGCAGCAGCACCCGGAACTCGCGGACCCCGGCGGGGGTGGTCCGGTAGGTGATGCGCTCCGGCCGGGCGCCGTCGCGCTCGCGCGTCACCGGCTCCAGCAGGCCCTCTTCGGTGAGCTTGCGCAGCGCGTGGTAGATCGACCCGGCGGGGACGCTCGTCGCTGGTCGTCCGTCGTACGCCAACAGGCCGCGGCGGATGTCATGGCCGTGTACGGGCTGGAGCGACGACACCAGCCCGAGCACCATCAGTCGCATGGTCGACACCGGCGGAGCATAGACAGCGATGCGCGTCCAGCGGCGCAATGCGGGCGCGGACCACAGAAGGTGTGGCGTTACGCCAGAAACCGATCATCCGTCGGCGGGCTGGACGTGCCTGGACCGGACCGGGGTGAACAGCCCGGCGGCGACGACCGCGAGGAACGATACCCCCACCGCGATCAGCGGGCCGTGCACCCCCACGTGCGCCACCGCGGACGTGAGGACCAGCGCCCCGACCGGCCCGAACGCGTGATGGATCATCCAGAACCCGGCCGTGACCCGGCCCAGCAGGTGGTCGGGCGTCACCGTCTGGCGCAGGGACGCGGAGCTGATCGCGGCCATCGTCTCGCCGAACGCGAACACCACCGCGGCGGCCAGCACCACCGCCAGGTTGAACACCAGGCCCGCGGCGGCGATGGCGGCACCGCAGGCCAGGTACGCCGACAGCCACGCCGGACCGAAGCCGGCCCGGCGGCGGACCGCGGGGGTGATCAGCGCGGCGACGATCGAGCCGACGCTGGCCGCGCCGAGCAGCCCGCCGACGACCCGGTCGCCCTGACCGAGGTCGTGGCGCACGTAGTAGATGAAGACGTCGACCAGGCCGAGGCTGAGGAACGTGACCGGCGTGTACAGCAGGGTGATCGCCCGCAGCACCGGCGTGCGCCACAGGAACCGTACCCCGACGGCCAGGTCCCGCCACACCGCCCGCGGCTGCCCCGCCGCGGGATCGGCAGGTGCGCCGGTAGCGGGGCGGAGCCGGATCAGCAGCAGGCCCACGACGGAGACGCCGAACGTGGCCGCGTCCACGGCGATCGCGGTCACCGGGCCGGCCAGCCCGGCGACGAGCCCCGCGGCCATCGGCCCGAGCACGAACCCCGCACCGTAGGTGGCCTGCAGCCGGCTGTTGGCGGCGGTGAGCTGCTCCCGCGCCACGATGCTGGGCACCGCCGCGGAGCAGGCGACGTCGAACACCATCTGGAACACGGCGGCGACGCCGATCACCGGGTACAGCAGCCACACGTGCTCACCGGCGGTCCACCAGACCGCCGGGACCGCCGCGTACAGCAGCAGCCGGGCCAGGTCGCACCAGATCATCAGCAGCCGCCGGTCGGCCCGGTCGACGAGCACGCCGGCGAACAGTCCGCTCGCGACCGTGCCGGCCCCGGCGATGCCGGTGATGAGCCCCATCTGCGCCACCGAGCCGGTCGCGTGCAGCACCAGCAGCGGGATCGCGACGAGGGAGAACGAACTGCCGAGCGTCGACAGGGCCTGCACGGTCCAGAAGATGCCGAAGTCGCGGTTGTGCCGCAGCGGCACCGGCGCCGGTGCCGGCGGGTGCAGGTCGCTTCCAGACCGCGTCATCAACCCGTCCTACTCGGCAGCCGTCCGGCCGCCGACGATACCGCCGCCCCGGCCCGGTCCGCCCGCCTGACGGCGGACCCGGCGGCGGGCCTAGCGATTCGACTAGTGCTGCCGCCGGCGGCTTGAGCGGCGCGGGCCGCTGGGGTCTGATGACGGCATCGCGCCCCCGCCGGGCACGGGTGTCGCCTCGGGCGGGACGCGAGGTGCCAGGCCGGTCACCTGCCACGAGCGGTGGCCGGCCGAGCCGTCCGCCGGCCCGGGACCGCCCGCGCGGGGTCGAGGCGCACGCGGATGGCGCAAGGCGCTGCACGTCCCGCTCGCCGCCTGGCTCGCCGGTGGCCCGCCCGCCGGCGTGCCGCGCCTGGCCGCGCTGGTCCGCGCCGCCGGCCGGGCTTAGCAATTTCCCAAGCCCGCAGCCGGTCCAATGGTCAGGGTCGGCGGTGCCGCACGCCAGGCGAACCACCCAACCACCCGCACCGCGCGGCACGGCACAGGAGGCCTACGTGATCACAGCCGGGCTCAAGTTCACGCAGAGCGGCGGCATCGCCCTGATCGACGGCGACCGTCTCGAGTTCAACATCGAGATGCAAAAGCTCGACAACAATTCCAGGTACAGCAACTTCGACGACCTGCAGCTGGTGCCGGGGATCCTCGCCGAGCACGGCTACCAGGTGTCCGATGTGGACCACTGGGTCGTCGACGGCTGGGACGGCGCCCGCAACGGCCACATCAAGGTGCAGACCGTCGCCGGAGCCGTCGACCTCACCGTCGCGCCCTACCGGGAGACGCCGGCAGTGCCCGACCCGGGCCGCCCCGCGCACCGCGGCGAGCTCAACATCGATGGCACCGTCCGGCCGTTCACCAGCTTCGTGCACGTCGCCAGCCACCTGTCGGTCGCGTACAGCACCAGCCCGTTCGCCGTCCGGCAGGAGCCGTCGATGGTGCTCGTCTGGGACGGCGGGTGCTTCCCGCGGCTGTACTGCGTGGACCGCCACGGGCGCATCGAGCCCGGCGGTGAGGTCTTCCCGCTGATCGGGCACACGTACTCGATGGCCTCGCAGCACTGGGGCCCGTACGCGCGGCGGGACAAGTCGCGCAACGTCGACGACCTGTCGGTGGCCGGCAAGCTGATGGCATACATCGCCTACGGCAAGCCCAACGACGCCGTCAAGGGCATCCTCGCCGAGCGGTTCCACGAGCACTTCGAGGCCGGCACCGAGCGGGTCCGCAGGTACCGGGCGGCCATCATCGGCTGCGGCAGCAACGGCGAGCCGTCGCACGGCTACGTCCACGCGTACCTCAGCGACGTCGCCGCCGACGTGGCCCGCATCGGCGTCAGCGACGAGGACGTCCTCGCCACCGTCCACGAGTTCCTCGAGGAACTGCTGATGGACCGGGTCACCGCCAAGATCCGGGCGTGGAAGGGCGACGAGCCCTGGAACCTGTGCTTCGCCGGCGGGTGCGCGCTGAACATCAAGTGGAACAGCGCGCTGCGCGGGCACCCGATGATCCGCGCCATGTGGGTGCCGCCGTTCCCCGACGACTCGGGCTCGGCGATCGGGACCGCCTGCGCGCACCTCGGCGTCGACGGCGGCCTGCGGGCCATCGACTGGCACGTGCGCTCCGGCCCGCGCCTGCTGCCGACGCCGCAGATCCCGGCCGGCTGGTCCGCCGCCCCGTGCACCCCGGCCGAGCTCGGCCGGCTGCTGCACACCACCGGCGAGCCGGTCGTGGTGCTCAACGGCCGGGCCGAGCTCGGCCCGCGCGCGCTCGGCGGCCGCAGCATCCTCGCCGCCCCCGTCGACGCGCGGATGAAGGACCGGCTCAACGAGATCAAGCGGCGCGAGCCGTTCCGCCCGGTCGCGCCGATCTGCCTGGAGGAGCACGCGCCGGAGATCTTCTCGCCGGGGACCCCCGACCCGTACATGCTGTTCGAGCACGACGTGCGCCCGGCGTGGGTCGAGTGCATCCCGGCGGTGCTGCACCTGGACGGCACCGCCCGGCTGCAGACCGTCAGCCCGGCGCAGGATCCCGACCTGACGGAGGTCCTCAGGGCGTACCACGAGGTCAGCGGCGTGCCGGTGCTGTGCAACACGAGCGCCAACTTCAACGGCAGCGGCTTCTTCCCCGACGCCGCCACCGCGATCGGCTGGGACAAGGTCGACCTGGTGTGGGAAGAGGGCACGCTGTACCGGCGCGCCACGTGACCACGCCCGCGCTCCTGCCGTCGCTGGACGACGCGGCCCTGCGTCACGCCACGCAACTGCTCGACGAGCTGCGTGGCATCGTCCAGGCCGCCCGGTGCAGCGACGACGCCGGCCGGGTCGACCGGATCGAGGACGCCCTCGCCCAGCTGCGGGCGGTGTCCGCGACGCTGCGCACCGCCCTGATCAGTGCCCGCGACCGGTCTGTCGTCCCCCCGGACTGACCGGTCCGGCGCACGGCAACGGGCCGGCACCCCGACCTCGTCGGTGGTGCCGGCCCGTCGGCCTGCTCAGGCGGTGCGGGCCGTCACGGACTCGCGCAGGCTCCGCGGCCGCAGGTCGGTCCACACCTCGCCGATGCGGGCGAGGCAGGCGGCCCGGGTGCCGACGGTGCCCTCGTCGTGCCAGCCGGGCGGGTTCATCATGTCCGAGGGCATGATCGAGTACTGCTCCTCGTCGTTGCGCACCACACGGAACGTGTCGTTCATCGTCCGGCTCCCCTCTCAGACGGTGGCCACGGCGGCGTCGGCCGGTGCGGACAGCTCCGCGATCAGGGCCGCCTCGACGACCGCGGCGAACGCGCCCGCCGTCTGGTGGTCCAGGACCGCCCGGACCGGCACGTCGATCTCCAACGTCGCCTTCAGGCGGGCGATGAGCTGCGTGATGAGCAGCGAGTGCCCGCCGAGGTCGAAGAAGTTGTCGTCGAGCCCGACATGGTCGACCTGCAGCAGTTCCGCCCAGGTCGCGGCGATCGCCTTCTCCGCCGCTGTGGACGGCGCCACGTACGGCGGTCGGGACGGCCCGTCGTCGCCCGGCTCCGGCAGGGCCCGGCGGTCCAGCTTGCCGTTGGCCGTCACCGGCAGCTCGTCCAGGGTCATCACGTGCGCCGGCACCATGTAGGCGGGCAGCAGCGCGGTGATCTGCTCGCGCAGGTCGCGCGGGTCCGGGTACACCCCCGGCTCCGGCACCACGTAGGCGACGAGCTGTGCGTCGGCGCGGGACCCGTGGACCGTGGTGACGGCGGTCGCGACCCCGGGCAGGGTCGCCAGGGCCGCCTCGACCTCGCCCAGCTCGATGCGGAACCCGCGGACCTTCACCTGCTGGTCCTGCCGGCCGAGGAACTCGATGGTGCCGTCGGCCCAGTACCTGGCCCGGTCGCCGGTGCGGTACAGCCGCGCGCCGGGCCGGCCGGACAGGTGGTCGGGGACGAACTTCGCCGCGGTGAGCTCGGCGTCGCCGTGGTAGCCCAGCGCCAGGCAGTCACCGCCGATGTACAGGTCGCCGGGGGCGCCGACCGGGGCGGGGCGCAGCGCGGCGTCCAGCACGTAGTAGTGGGCGTTGTCGATCGGGCGGCCGTACGGCACGCTCGTCCACGCCGGGTCGACGGCGCCGACCGGGAACGCGTTGGACCAGATCGCTGCCTCCGTCGCGCCGCCGAGCGCGACGACCGCGCAGCCGGGGAACGCGGCGCGCACCGCGTCGGGCAGCGACAGCGGCACCCAGTCGCCGCTGAGGAACACCAGCCGCAGCCGGCCGCCGGGGTCCGCGGCGCGCAGCGCGAACAGCGGCTCCAGCTGCTGCAGCGCCGCCGGGGCGGAGTCCCAGAAGGTGATCGGCTCACTGTCCAGGACGGACAGCAGCCGTTGCGGGTCGCGGACCTCGGCGTCCGAGGCCACGCGGATGCTGCCGCCGGCGGCGAGGACCCCGAGCACGTCGTACACCGAAAGGTCGAAGCCGAGCGAGGTGATGAACAGGACCCGGTCGGCGGGCCCGATCCCGTGCGTCGCGTTGACCCAGTCGATGAGGTTGACCACCGGGGCGTGGGTCAGCACGACGCCCTTCGGCGTGCCGGTCGAGCCCGACGTGAAGATGACATAGGCGACGTCGGTGTCCAGGGCCCGCCGCGGCGCCGCCGACCCCGCGGGCGGCTCGGCGAGGCCCCAGCTGTCGTCGGGGCCCAGGCCGGGCGCGCCGAGCCACAGCACCTCACGCACCCCGGGCACGACCTCGGTGACGGCGTGCACGGCCGGCAGCGCCCCGGGGTCGGTCAGCACCACCCGCACCCGCAGCGTCCGCAGCAGCCCGCGGATGCGCTCCACCGGCTGCGCCGGGTCGACGGGGGCGTAGGCGGCGCCGGCCTTGAGGACGCCGAGCAGCGCCACCACGGTCTGCACCGTCCGCGACAGGTGCAGCGCGACGAAGTCGCCGGGCCCGACCCCGGCCGCGGCGAGCCGTCGGGCGAGGCGGCCGGCGGCGGCGTCGAGCTGCGCGTAGGTCAGCCGCTCGGCGCCCTGCAGCACGGCGACCGCGTCGGGGGTCCGGGCGGCCTGCCGTTCGAACAGCTCGTGGATGCAGCGGCCGGGCTCGCGGGCGGTGCCGGTGGCGTTCCACTGCCGCACCGCCCGGTGCCGCTCGAACCTCGACTGCGGGCCGACGTCGCGCAGGCGCGCGGTCACGGGCGCGGCGGCGACGGCGGCGAGCAGCTGACTGGCGTGCACCAGCAGCAGCCGCACGTCGGCCTCGGTGAGCAGGTCGCCGGGGGCGCTCAGGCGCAGCCGCGCGCCCGGCCCGGCCAGGTCGACCTGCAGCTGCACCAGGTCGGCCGGGTCGGGCACCGGGGCGCCGCAGCGCACGAGCGTGCGGAACAGCGCGGTGTCCCCGGCGACCCCGGAGGCCGCGGCGAGCTGCTCGGCGGGGACGCCGGCGTGGCGGACGTTGGCCGCGTACTGCTCGGCGGTGTCGCGCAGGTGCGCCGACAGCAGCCGAGCCGCGACCGGCCGGACCCGGACCGGGACGGGTTCGGCGGTGTCACCGTCGACGCGCGCACCGTGCACGACGTCGTCGGCGCCGGCGTGCACGGCCAGCAGCAGCCCCCACACGGCCACGACGACGTCCTGCGCGCGCACGCCGGCGCGGCGCGCGGCGGCGGTCAGCTCGGCGGTCTGCGCGGGGTCCCAGCCGACCGACGCGGTGTGCACGGCGGCGCCGGACGCCCGGCCGAGCCGCTGCGGCGTCAGCGCCGTGGGCTCGTCGAAGTCGTGCAGGAGGTCCCGCCAGTACTGCGAGGCGGTGGGTAACATCAGTCAGTCTCCTCGTCGTCCGTGAGTTTCCTCAGGCCGGTGGCGATGCCGAGCAGGGGGTCGAGCACGACCGGGCCCCGTCCGTGCCCCCGCCGCCAGCGGGTGACCAGGTGCATCTCGGTGCAGCCGGCGATGACGCCCTGACAGTCGAAGCGGTCCGCCAGGCGCTGGAAGCGCTGCGCCAGCTCCGCCCCGACCGGTTCGCGTTTCAGCCGGTAGAGCAGGTAGTGGATCTCCTCCTGGGCGTCCGGCGGCGGCAGCACGACCCGGTGGGCGACCGCCGGCCAGTGCGGCGAGCGCTCGAAGGTGCGCACCCTGCGGGTGCCGGTCGTGGCCAGCATGAGGAAGCGCCCCTCGCCGGCCACGTCCAGCTCGGCGAAGACCGCGTCGACGACGGACAGCAGCCGGGCCCGCAGGCCGGGGTCGAGCCGGTCGACCAGGTGGTGCGCGGTGATGCAGGTCATCACCACCCGGGTCGCGCCGAGCCGCACGAGCGCCTCGATGCGCTCGGACACCAGCCGGGTCAGCTCCCCGGTGCGTCCGGACAGGATCGCCTCGGTGCGGTCCGGCATCGCCGGGTCGGAGTCGAGCAGGCAGCGGGGCAGCTGCTGCTCCGCCGCCGGCGCGTCCTGCTCGACGGCCACCTCGTAGACCGTCTGCAGGAACGCCGCCGAGGCGAGCGGGCCCATGCCCCCGAGGACGCCGAGGACCGGTGCCGCTCTCACCACAGGGTGTGCAGGCACGCGAGGAGGCTGCGGGCCTCGACGTTGAGGCAGTTGCCGAAGCGCAGCAGTGTCATCAGCTGGTGCACGGTGAGCCACATGAAGTTCGGCGGCGGCGTCGCCGGGAACGTGTCCTCGACCTCGATGATCTGGTACCGGTTGAGGGCGTGCAGGAACCGGCCGCCCTCCTCCGACAGCCACGTGTCGAAGCGGATCTGCCGCGGCGGCGCGTCGAGCACGTAGTCGAGGAACTGGGGCCGGTGCGCGGTCGGCAGGGTCCGGAACGTCTGCGGCGTGCAGTGCAGCGTCGGCGCGGCCTCCACGATGTCCAGCGCGCCCGCGGCCGGCCGGGCCTGCAGCAGCACGTGCAGCACGCCGTCGATGCGGCGGACCAGCAGCGCCAGCCGGCCGGGCGCCGCCGGGCGCAACAGCGGCTGCATCCAGGCGGCGACCTCGCGGTCCTTGGCCCGCACGTCGACGCCGACGATGCTGAAGTAGCCGCCGGACACGTGGGCGATCTCGTCGGCGCCGCGGTGCCAGCCGGCGGTGTCCAGCAGCGGGATGCGGCGCTGGGTGAGCTCGAAGCGGGCCTTGTTCTCCGTCAGCCAGCTGATCGCGTCGGTGACCGTGTGCACGGCGGCCGCCTCCGGGTCCAGGGACCGGATCAGCGCCGAGCGGAACGGGTCGTCGCCGCCGCTGCCGGCGGCCGGCCGCGCGAACGGCATGATGGACAGCACCGTGCGGGCGTCCATGTTGACCACGTCGTCGAGCCGCAGCAGCTGCTGCACCTGCCCGACGGTCATCCAGCAGAAGCCGGGCAGGACCTCGACGTCGTCCTCGGCCTCCACGACGATGTTGCGGTTGCGCTTGTGCAGGAACCAACCGCCCTGCTCCGACTGCAGCGAGTCGGCGACGACCCGCCCGCGCCGCGGCGCGACGAAGTGCTCCAGGTAGGGGATCGCCCGGCCCTGGTGGACCCGCATGTAGTTGCTGCGGGTCGCCTGCACGGTCGGCGACAGCTGCACGAGGTTGCGGTTGCCCGGCTCCATCTTGGCCTGCATCAGGCAGTGCAGGACGCCGTCGAACTCCTTGACGAGGATGCCGAGGATGCCGATCTCGCGCTGCACGATGATCGGCTGCGTCCACGTCGGCACCCGGAACGGCTGCAGGCCGACGTGCAGTCCCTCAATGGTGAAGAACCGTCCACTGTGGTGCACCAGGTTGCCGGTGTCCTCGGTGAAGCGCCAGCCCTGCAGCCGGTCGAACGGGACCCGCTCCACGGCGTAGGACTGCAGCTCGCGCTGCTCGGCGAGCCAGTGCAGGCACTCCTCGGTGGTGCGGAACCGGCCCTCGGCCGTTGCCGACGCGGTGAACCGCTCGGCCGGCGAGCCGCGGTCCAGCACTGCAGACAGTCGATTCACGCGCCACCTCCTCGGGCCCGCCGCCGCGCGGCTTCAGGGCAGGCGCGGCGACCGGGTCCACCACGCCGACCGCACGCTACGACGTCGCCGCCCGCGCGGCAGCGGATGCACAGCAGTACTGGTCGTCTTCACAGACTTGGCCGATCGCGGCCCCGGCACCGGCGCCTGCTCTAAGGAATCCACCAGACCGGCGCTGTTAGAAACGGTGCATGAGCGTTCGGGGCCGTGCCTCCAGGAAACCGGTGTCGGCCAGCGACCGCTGGTGGCTGGCGCACCCCGACGCGATCTCGCCGGTCATCCAGACCGTCGTGGAGGGCACCGGGTCGATCGACGCCGGCGCCCTGCGCACCGCCGTCACCGCGGTGGCCGCGGCCTGCCCCGACACGGCCCTGCGGTACACCCGCAAGGGCTGGCTCGCCGGCGGCACCCCGCCGCGGGTCCGGGTGGTCGAGGGCACCGCCGACGGGGCCGGGGTCGCCGACGTCGCCGCGCTGCACGACCCGCTGCCGACGCCCGACGGCGCCTGGTGCGAGGTGCTGTCCTGCCCCGGCGACCCGGCCACCGTCGTGTTCCGCGCGTCCCACGCCGTGATGGACTGGCCGGGGATGGCGCTGTGGATCGCCGACGTGTTCCGGGCGCTGCGCGGCGAGCCGCCGCTCGGCGCCGCCGACGACCTCACCGAGGACGACGTCTTCGACCGGTTCCCGGCACCGGCGCAGCGCCCACCGAACCCGAAGATCGAGTGGGTGTCGCCGCTCGGCCAACCGGCCGGTGACAGGCGCACCGCCTGGGCCCGGCGGACCGTCGACGGCTACCACCGCGGCCTGGTCGCCCAGGTCGCCGCCGCCCTCACCGCCGCCTACGACCTGCCCGCCGGCCGCTACGCCGTCGCGTTCGACCTGCGCCGGCACGTCCCCGGGGTGCGCAGCACCGGCAACCTGTCGCAGGTCGAGCTGTTCGACATCGCCGCGGGTGAGCCGTGGGAGGCGTTCCACGAGCGGGTCCTCACCGCGATGGCCGAGGGCCGCGAGGTCAGCGGCCGCATCGACTCGGGGCTGCTGAAGCTGCCCCGGCCGATCCTGCGGGCGATGGTCACCGCGATGGAGAAGAGCCCGCCGCAGAAGCGCCGGTACGCATCGGCGACGGTCCTGGCGCACCTCGGCCGGATCGAGCCGGCGCAGCTGTGCACCGGCGGGTTCGAGGCCCGCACCCTGTACCCGGTGCCGCTGCTCACCGCGGCGAGCCCGCCCGACGTGAACCTCGTCGAGTGCGGCGGCCGCACCGAGCTGACCCTGACCTGGCGCGACGGTGAGGGCGCGGCCGAGCGGATGGGCGGGGTCCTCGACGCGGTCGCCGACGCCCTGTCGCCGCGGCGGCTGCGCCACTGGGACGGCAACGCCACCGGCGCGCCCGCCGACCCGGCGACCGTGGTGGAGCGGCTGCGCCGGGTCGTCGCGCAGCGCCCCGACGCCGAGGCCGTGCGCTGGCCCGGCGGCTCGCTGACGTTCGCCGAGCTCGACGCCCGGTCCGAGGTGGTCGCGGCCCGACTGCTGGAGCTCGGCGCCGGCCGCGGCACCGTCGTCGGCCTGCTCGCCGACCGGTCGATGTGGGCGGTCGTCGGCATGTGGGGCGCGCTGAAGGCCGGCGCCGCCTACCTGCCGTTGGACGTGCAGCACCCCGACGCCCGCCTGGCCGGCCTGCTCACCGACGCCGGCGCGCGGGTCTGCCTGGTCCAGGGCGCCTACGCCGGACGGTCCGTCGCCGGCCCCGGCTGCACCGTCGTGCGGCTGGACGAGGTGCCCGCCGCGGGGGCGCCGCCGGTCGGCGTCGAACCGGCCCCCGGCGACCTCGCGTACGTGATCTACACGTCCGGCTCGACCGGCCGGCCCAAGGGCGTGGAGATCGAGCACGCCGCCCTGGCCAACTACGTCGACTGGACCACCGCCCGCTTCGGCTGCGGCCCGGGCACCGCGTTCGCCGTGTTCACCTCGCTCGCCTTCGACCTGTCCAACACCGCGCTGTTCACCCCGATGCTCGCCGGTGGCACGCTCGTGCTGGTCCCGGACGAGCCCAACCACCTCACGCTGCGGCACCTGCTGGAGCACTCCGGCGCCGACACCCTGTCGCTGACCCCGTCGCACCTGGACCTCATCGGCCAGCTCGACGTGCGACCGGCAGGCTTCAAGGTCCTCGTCGTCGTCGGTGAGCAACTGCGCTCGGCGGTCGCCGCCCGCGCCCGGTCGATGTTCGGCCCCGAATGCCGGGTCCTCAACATGTACGGGCCGACGGAGGCGACCGTCGGGCTGACCCTGCACGAGTGCGCCGAAGCCGACGATGCGGGCCCTGTGGTGCCGATCGGCGTGCCGATGGACAACTGCACCGTGCACCTGCTCGACCCGCAGCGGCGCTTCGTGGCCGCGGGGGAGACCGGCGAGATGTACCTCGGCGGCGCCCAACTGGCCCGCGGCTACCGCAACCGCCCGGACCTCACCCGGGAACGGTTCGTGCACCTCGCCGACGGCAGCAGGGTGTACCGCACCGGCGATCTGGCCCGGGTGCGTTTCGACGGCGAGCTGGAGTTCATCGGCCGCGCCGACGACCAGGTCAAGGTCAACGGGTACCGGATCGAACCCGCCGAGATCGCCCAGGTGCTGCAGGGCCACCCGGCGGTGCGCACCGCGGTCGTCGTCGCGCGGACCCGGCCCGGCGCCGAGCACAAGCAGCTGTACGGCTACGTGGTCCTCGAGCCCGGCGCGCGGGCCGCCGACTGGGACGCGTTCCTCGGCGAGCACCTGCCCCGGTACATGGTGCCGACGGCCACCACCGTCATCGACGCCGTGCCGTACAACGCCAACGGCAAGGTCGACACCGCCGCGCTGCCCGACCCGTACGCGGCGCAGGCCGTGCCCGCTGCCCCGGCCGCCCCCGGCGACGAGGTGCGGCTGGCCGTCGCCCGCGTCTGGGCCGCGACGCTCGGGCTGGACGCGACCCGCCTCGACGAGGCCGCCGACTTCCACCACCTCGGCGGCAACTCGGTGCAGCTGCTGGCGATGCTCGCCGGGGTGTGCCGCGACGTCGTCGGCGCCGGCGCCGAGCGGGCCTTCATGGCCGAACTCGGCCGCATCATCCGCGAACCGACCCTCGCCCGCGTCAGCGACATCGCCCGCCAGGCCCGCGACGGGGCACTGGTGCCGGCGGCCGGCTGACCGTTCCACCCATCAGGACCACCGGGGAGGCACCATGACCGCACTGACGCTCAGCCGTGACAACGCCAGGGGTGCCTACCTGCTCACCGGGGCCGACGGGACCGTGCTGGGCTCCCTCGTCGCCGACCGCCGCTGGCGCCACGGCGAGACCGTCTCCGCCGCCGGCAGCGTGCCCGTGCACAGCGAGGGCATGCGTCGCCGCGCCGCGTGCGCCGGTGACGAGCACGCCCCGGCGCTGCGGCTCGACCCGGCCGGCACCATCGTCGCCGGCCTGCCAGGGGCGCGGTGGGAGGTGACCCGCGACCGCGGCGGCTTCACCGGCACACTGAGCGGCACCGGGGCCAACGGCCCCGTGCGCATCGTCGTCACCGCCCCCGCGGGCGGCGGCGGCCCGCTGCACGCCGACGTGCAGGGTGACCTGCCGGGCTGGGACCTTGTCGTGCTCACCGCGGCGTTCGGGCTGCTGGCCCGCCGCCGCGCCGACACCATGCTCACCGCCGCGCTGGTCAGCGTCGCCACCGGCGGAGCCGGCCGGTGACGGCGCAGGTCCGGCAGGCCCCCGCGACGGCACCCGCCGGCGCCGGCTACCGGCGGGTCGTGTCCGCGACCGACTGGTGGTTCGTCGCCCACCCGCGCCGGATCCCGCCGGTCATCCAGACCGTCGTCGAGGGCTCCGGCACCGTCGACGTCGCGGCGCTCACCGCCGCCGTCGTGGCCGCCGGCGCGGCGAACCCCGGCACGCGGCTGCACCGGCAGGGACAGTGGTGGGTCGACTCCGGCCGGCCCCCGGCGGTCCGCGTGATCGACGGGACCGCCGGTCCGATCACCGGGCTCGCCGCCCTGCACGACCCGCTGCCGACCGCCGGCGGCGCCTGGTGCGAGGTGCTGTGGTGCCCCGGTGACCGCCCCGCGCTGGTGTTCCGCGCCTCCCACGCCGTCATGGACGGCCGGGGCAAGTCGATGTGGATCGCCGACGTGTTCCGCGCCCTGCGCGGCGAACCCCTCCTCGGCGCCACCGGCACCATCACCGACGGCGACGTCTTCGACCGCCTCGGCATCACCAACGCCGAGAGCAAACCCGACGTGTGGTTCCCGTCGCCGCTCGGGCGCCCCGGCCGCGGCCGGCACCGCACCGTCTGGGCCCGGCGGACCGTCGACGGCCACCACCCGGCCCTGACCGCGAAGGTCGCGACCACGCTGCGCGACGCGTACGGCCTGGACACCGCGCGCTTCGCGGTCGCCTTCGACCTGCGCCGGCACGCGCCGGAGACCCGTACCACCGGCAACCTGCTGCAGACCGAGCTGTTCGACACCGCCGCCGGCGAGCCGTGGCAGGCGCTGCACGAGCGGTTCCTCGCCGCGATGGCGCAGGGCCGCGAGGTCAGCTGGCGGCTGGACCCCAACCTGCTCAAGATGCCCGTCCCGGCGCTGCGGACCCTGATCCGGTGCATGGAGGCCGGCCGCCGGGACCGGCACGCGTCCGTGTCGGTGCTGTCGCACCTGGGCCGGGCCGACCTCGCCGAGCACTCCACGAGGACGTTCGAGGCGCACAGCACGTACCTGCTGCCGCTGCTCGCCGCGGTCAGCGCGCCCGAGGTCAACACCGTCGAGTGCGGCGGCCGCACCGAGCTGACCCTGACCTGGCGGGACGGCCCCGGCGTCAGCGCGCGGATGGAGGCGGCCCTGGACGCCGTCGCGGCGGCGCTGACACCGTCGTCACCGGCCGCGGCTCCCATCGTGCCGGGCCCGGCGCCGGACTGGACCGTCGTGCACCGCTTCCGGGAGGTGGCCGCCGCCCGGCCGGACGCCGTCGCGCTGCGCTGGCCCGGAGGGTCGATGACGTTCGCGGAGCTCGACGCCCGCTCCGACGCCGTCGCCGCCCGGCTGGCCGCACTCGGCGCCGGCCGCGGCAGCGTCGTCGGGCTGCTCGCCGACCGTTCCATGTGGATGGTCGCCGGGCTGTGGGGCGTGCTGAAGGCGGGCGCGGCATATCTCCCGCTGGACGCCGGGCACCCCGACGCGCGCATCGGCGCCCTGCTCGCCGACGCCGGCGCGCGGGTGTGCCTGGTCCGCGCCGGGCAGCAGGGCCGGACCCCGGCCGGCTGCACCACTGTCATGCTCGACGACCTGCCCGCCGCCGGCGCCGGACCGGTCGTGGCGGAGCCGGCCGGCGGCGACCTGGCGTACGTGATCTACACGTCGGGCTCGACCGGCGCGCCGAAGGGTGTCGAGATCGAGCACGGCGCCCTCGCCAACTACGCGGACTGGGCCGGCCGCGCCTTCGCCGTCGACGAGGACACCCGCTTCGCGCTGTTCACCTCGCCGGCCTTCGACCTGCCGAACACGGCGCTGTTCCTGTCCACCCTCGCCGGTGGCACCCTCGTGCTGGTCCCCGACGAGCCCAGCCACGTGACGCTGCGGCACCTGCTGGAGGAGTCCGGCGCCAACGCGTTGAAGCTCACCCCGTCGCACCTGGACCTCATCGGCCGCCTCGACGTGACGCCCGCCGGTTTCCGGCTGCTGGTGGTCGGCGGGGAGCCGCTGCGCCCGGCGGTCGCCGCCCGCGCCCGCGCCCAGTTCGGGTCGGGCACCCGCCTGTTCAACCACTACGGGCCGACCGAGGCGACCGTCGGCTGTGTCGTGCACGCCCACCACGCGGGCCGCTACGACACCGCGACCGTGCCGATCGGCCGGCCCGCCGCGAACTGCACCGTCCACGTCCTGGACGCCGACCGGCACCGGGTCGCCGAGGGCGAGGTCGGTGAGCTGCACATCGGCGGCGCCCAGCTGGCCCGCGGCTACCGGGGCCGGCCGGACCTCACCCGCGACCGGTTCGTGCGCCTCGCCGACGGCACCCGCGTCTACCGCACCGGCGACCTCGGCCGGGTCCTGCCCAGCGGGGAGATCGAGTGCCTCGGCCGGGCCGACGACCAGGTGAAGATCGCCGGCCACCGGGTCGAGCCGGCCGAGGTCGCCGCGGCCCTGGAGGCGCACCCGGACGTACGCCGCGCGGTCGTCGTGGCCCGCCCGGCACCCACCGGCACGGGCAAGGTCCTGTGCGCCTACGTCGCCGCCGACCCGTCCGCCGACCTGGAGCGGGTGCGGGCCTTCCTGGCCGGGTCGTTGCCGCGGTACCTGCTGCCGGCCGCCCTGCACCGGGTGGACGCGTTCCCGCAGACCCCCAACGGCAAGATCGACCTGACGGCGTTGCCGGACCCGTTCGGTGACGTGGTCCCGGCGCCGGAACCCGAGCAGACCGACGAGGTCCGCGACGCCGTGGCGAAGGTGTGGGCGCGGGTGCTGGGCGTCGAGCCCGGCCGGCTCGACGGCGGCGCCGACTTCCACCGGCTCGGCGGCGACTCCGTGCTGCTGCTGGCGATGCTCGCCGGGGTCTGCGCCGAGGTCGTCGGCCCCGCCGGCGAGGCCGCCTTCATGGCCGAGCTGGGCCGCATCATCCGCCGGCCGACCCTCGACGGGGTCAGCGCCGTCGCCCGCGAAACGCTTCGCACCACGACAGATGAGGGGGCGCGCCATGAGGCCGCTCGGTGAGGACACCAGCCCGGCGATCGAGGTGCGCGGGCTGCGCAAACTGTACGGCCAGACCGTCGCGCTGCACGACATCGACTTCGACGTGCGCCGCGGGGAGATCTTCGCCGTGCTCGGACCCAACGGCGCCGGCAAGACCACCACCGTGGAGATCCTGGAAGGGTTCCGCCCGCGCGACGGCGGCACCGTCAAGGTGCTCGGTCAGGACCCGTTCCGGGCCGGGGAGGACTGGCGGGCCCGCATCGGCGTGGTGCTGCAGACCACCGGCGAGTTCGAGGACCTCAACGTGGGGGAGGTGGTGCGCCACTTCGCCCGCTACTACCCCGACGCGCAGGACCCCGAGGAGCTCATCGACCGGGTCGGGCTCACCGCGAAACGCAACGCCCGCGCCGCCAAGCTCTCCGGCGGCCAGCAGCGCCGCCTCGACGTGGCGCTCGGCATCATCGGCCGGCCCGAGGTGCTGTTCCTGGACGAGCCGACGACCGGCTTCGACCCGGCCAGCCGCCGCGACTTCTGGCAGCTCATCCGCGACCTCGCCGGCGGCGGCACCACGATCGTGCTGACCACGCACTACCTGGAGGAGGCGGAGCAGCTCGCCGACCGGGTCGCGGTCATCGTCGGCGGCCGCATCCTCGACATCGGCGTGCCGCAGACCCTCGGCGGCCGGGACACCGAGGCCACCGTCGTGTCGTGGCTGGGCCCGGACGGGCCGCAGACCGTGCACACCACCACACCGACGAAGTTCGCCGCGGACCTGCACGCCCGGCTCGGCGGCGAGGCGCCCGGGCTGACCGTGCACCGGCCCAGCCTCGAGGACGTCTACCTGCAGATGATCGGCGCCGCCGCGACCACCACCGCCACCACGGAGGACCGATGACCACCCTGACCGCCGCACCGGCCCGGCGCCTTCCCCGCGCCCGGCTGCGGCGCATCGCCTCCCTCGGCCTGTACCGCGGCCAGATGGAGCTGCTGCAGTTCTTCCGCGGCACCGAGACCGTGGTGTTCTCCCTGCTGTTCCCCGTCTTCGCGCTGGTCATCTTCAGCTCGATGTTCGACGGCGAGATCGCGCCCGGCGTGACCTACAGCGACTACCTGGTGCCCGGCATCATCGCGACGGGCCTCATGGTCACCGGCTTCCAGACCCTGGCCATCTCCATCGCGATCGAGCGGGACCGCGGTGGGCTCAAGCGGATCGCGGCCACCCCCATGCCCCGCTCCGCGTACTTCATCGGCAAGGTCATCATGGTGCTCGTCACCAGCGTGGTGGAGACCGCCGTGCTGGTCGCGGTGTCGGTGCTGCTGTACGGCACCCACCTGCCCGGCACCGCCGACGCCTGGTTCACCTTCGCCTGGGTCAGCCTCCTCGGCGTCACCGCCTGCGCCCTGTGCGGCATCGCGCTGTCGTCGCTGCCGCGCAACAGCCGCTCCGCGCCGGCCGTCGTCGCGCCGTTCGCGTTCGTGCTGCAGTTCATCTCCGGTGCCGCGCTCGTCTTCACCGACCTCCCGCCATGGCTGCAGTGGATCGCGTCCGCCTTCCCGCTCAAGTGGATGTGCCAGGGCCTGCGCTCGGTCTTCCTGCCCGACAGCTACGCCGCCCAGGAGGCCGCGCACAGCTGGCAGCTCGGCTGGGTAGCGGCGTCCCTGGCCGGCTGGGTCGTCCTCGGCACGATCCTGTGCCTGGCCACGTTCCGCTGGACGAAGACCCGGGACGGGGGCTGAGCGGTGGCCCACGTCGCGTTCTTCGCCCCGCCGTCGGCCGGGCACATCAACCCGACCCTCGGCCTCGCCGCCGAGCTGCTGCGCCGCGGCCACCGCGTCAGCTACGCCACCACCCGCGAGTACTCCGGCCGGGTCGGCGAGGTCAGCTCCGACGTCGTCGAGTACGAGGAGCGCCACGCCGGCGACTTCCGCTCCTTCCGGTTCACCGGCCGCAGCCTCGTCGACGCCATGGCCGCGAGCCTCGCCGAGACCGCGGCGCTGCTGCCGGTGCTGCGCGAGGCGTTCCCGCGACCGCCCGACGTCGTCGTCCACGACAGCGCCGCCTGGTGGGGCCGGCTGCTCGCGGCCGAGTGGAAGACCCCGGCCGTGCAGGTCTCGCCGATGCTCGTGTCCAACGAGCACTGGTCGATGAGCGAGCGGTACACCAGACTCAGCCTCCTGCAGCCGCGGCTGTGGCTGTTCCTGGCCCGCCTCGGCGGCTTCCTGCGCGGGCTCGGCACGGACATCACCCCGAAGCAGCTGCTGACCGGCGACGGCGCGACCCGGCGGGTGGTGTTCATCCCGCGGGAGTTCCAGTTCCGCGGCGAGACGTTCGACGACACCTACCGCTTCGTCGGCCCCTGCCTGTTCGAGCGCAAGTTCCTCGGCACCTGGGAGCGCACCGACGAGCGCCGGCCGCTGATCCTGGTCACCCTCGGCACCATCTACAACCAGAACCCGCAGTTCTTCCGCACCTGCATGGACGCCTGCGCGGACCTCGGCGGGCACGTCGTCATCGCCGTCGGCGACGGCGTCGACCTCGACGCGCTGGGCACCCCGCCGCCCAACGTGGAGCTGCGGCGGTTCGTCGCCCAGCTGCACGTGCTGGAGCACGCCGACCTGTTCATCACCCATGCCGGGATGGGCAGCACCATGGAGGCGCTGTACCACGGCGTGCCGATGCTGGCGGTGCCGCAGATGGCCGAGGAACAGGCCAACGCCGACCGGATCGCCGAGGTCGGCGCCGGCCGGGTCCTCGCCACCGACGGGCTCACCGCGGCGGCGCTGCGCACCGAGATCGAACGGATGCTCGCCGACACCGGGATCCAGCGCCGCGCCCTCGAGCTGCGCGCCGCCACCCGGGCCGCGGGCGGCGCCGCCGCGGCCGCTGACTGCATCGAGGCCGAGCTGCGCGCCGCCGCCGCTGACCACCTGATGGAGAGGGTCGACCGATGACCGCAGCACCACCGCAGCCGCAGCGTGTCGCGCTGCCGGACGGCCGCCTCGTCGCCGTCACCAACCCGCAGGACGTCCTGGTCTGGCCCAGCCTGAGCGAGGACTCGCCCTACGCCGACGGCATCGCCGGGCTGCGCGCCGGTGACGTCGTGGTCGACGTCGGCGCGCACATCGGGCTCACCGCCCTGCACTTCACCGACAAGGTCCCCGGCGTGCGGGTCCTGGCGTTCGAACCGGCCCGCCGCACCCACGCGTGCCTGGCCGACAACGCCGCCCGGCTGATGCCCGGCGTGCGGGTCTTCGCCGACGCGCTCGGCGCCGAAGCGGGCACCGCGGAGCTGACGTTCCTGCCCAACCACACGATGATGGCCACGATCGTCAGCGACGACGCCGACGACGAGCGCAACATGGCCGCCGTGCTGGACAACTTCGGCGTCGACGACGACACCCGCGAGCAGTTCTGGCGGGAGTTCCGCGAGGGCGCCGAGCGCTACCCGGTGCGGGTCCGCACGCTCGCCGCCGTGCTGGACGCCGAGGGCGTCACCGACGTCGGCCTGCTCAAGATCGACGTCGAGCGCGGCGAGCTGCCGGTGCTGCGGGGTCTGCGCGCCGGGCAGTGGGCCGGGGTCCGCCGGGTCGTCGCCGAGGTGCACGCCGTCGACGGCAACCTCGACGCCGTCGTGGAGCTGCTGCACGGGCAGGGGTTCAGCACGAAGGTCTTCCAGGAGGACGTCTTCGTCGGCGGCAGCGTCCACATCGTCTCCGCCGTGCGGCCCGGCGCCTGATGGGCGCGCAGGCGGTGCGTTTCGGCATCCTCGGCTGCTCGTCGGTCGCCCGGCGGCGCAGCATCCCGGCGCTGCTGGCGCACCCCGGCGCCACGCTCGCCGCGGTCGCCAGCCGCGACCCGGAGAAGGCCAAGGCGATCGCGGCGGAGTTCGGCTGCGCCGCCACCGGCTACGACGAGCTGCTGGCCCGCGACGACGTCGACGCGGTCTACCTGCCGCTGCCGACCGCGCTGCACGTGCCGTGGGGCCTGAAGGTCCTCGCCGCCGGCAAGCACCTGCTGCTGGAGAAGCCGTCGGCGACGACCGCGGACGGCGCCCGGCAGCTGGTGCGGGCCGCCGCCGGACGGGGCCTGGTGCTGCGGGAGAACTTCACGTTCCTGCACCACGCCCAGCACGGCACGGTCGCGCGGCTGCTCGCCGAGGGCCGGCTCGGGCGGCTGCGGTCCTTCAGCGGCGCCTTCTGCTTCCCGCCGCTGCCGGCCACCGACATCCGCTACGACGCCGCCCTCGGCGGCGGCAGCCTCCTGGACGCCGGCGTCTACCCGATCCGCGCCGCGCAGCTGCTGCTCGGCGACGACCTGACCGTGGCGGGCAGCAGCCTGCGCGTCGACGGCCGCACCGGCGTCGACGTGGCCGGGCACGCGCTGCTGGTCTCCTCCGCCGGTGTCCTCGCCGACGTCAAGTTCGGCTTCGAGCACAGCTACGGCGCCTCCTACACCCTGTGGGGCAGCGCCGCGCGGCTCACCGTCGACCGGGCGTTCACGCCCCAGGCGACGTGGCAGCCGGTGCTGCGCATCGACGAGCAGGACCACGCCGAGGAGCACGCCCTGCCCGCCGGGGACCAGTGGCGCGCCGCGATCGCCTCGTTCACCGCGGCCGTCGCCGCCGGTCACCACGCCGGCCACCCGGCCGAGGCGGCCGGGCTACGGTCCATGGTGCGCACCATGGAGCTCGTCGAGGACGTCCTGCGCCTCGCGACCCGCGTCACGGCTTAAGGGTTCTCCTAGAGATCGTCCTCGGCGCCGCTGCGTCCTGTGACTGCGCACCATACTTCGTCTGCAGGAGTCGACGCCGTCGCGCGGACGTGCCACAGCGGCGGCCGGAACGCGACTGATGTGTCGCTCGCCGGCGCGGCGAAAGGGAGGCCGACTTGCCATCCACCGATCGAGGCACCACGTTCCGCCGGGCGGTTTCGCCCGTCGAGTGGTGGATCGCCGCGCACCCGCGCGGTGCCGTGCCGGTGCTGCAGGTCGCGGTCGAGGGCACCGGTGCGCTCGACCCCGGCCGGCTCGCCGAGGCGGTCACCGCCGCGTCCGACGCCTGCCCCGGCACCCGGCTGGCCCGCAAGGGCCGGGAGTGGGTCGACACGGGCCGCCCGCCCGCGGTGCGCACCGTGCAGCCCAGCGGCGTGCCCGTACACCGGCTGCCGCAGCTGCAGGAGCCGCTGCTGCACCGCGGCGGGCCCACCTGCGAGGTCCTGCACGTGGACGGTCCCGACCCGGCGGTCGTGTTCCGCGCCTCCCACGCCGTCATGGACGCCGGCGGGGTACTGCTGTGGGCGGCCGACGTGTTCCGCGCCCTGCGCGGCGAGCCGCTCGCCGGCGCCACCGACACCGTCACCGAGGTCGACCTGCTGCCGCCGCTGACCCAGAAGCCGGCCCCGCCGGGCCTGCGGTATCCGGCGCTGCTCGGCGAGCGCGCGCCCGGCGGGCAGCGGCGCACCCTGTGGCTGCGCCGCAGCGTCGACGGCTACCACGCCGGGCTCATCGCCCGCCTCGCCACCACGATCGCCCCGCTGTGCGGCGACGGCGACGCCCAGTTCTCGGTGCCGGTCAACCTGCGCCGGTACGCCCCGCAGACCCGCTCGACCGCGAGCCTCTCCCACAGCCTGCCCTTCACGGTGCCAGCCGGGCAGGACTGGGAGGCGACCCACGAACGCCTCCTGACGCTGCTCGCCGAGGAACGCGACGCGCAGGCCCGCCTCGACCCGGCGGTGCTGAAGATCCCGCAGCCGGTCCTGCGGCTCATCAACGGCGCCCTGGAACGCAAGGCGGCCAGGCAGAACCTGTACCCGTCGCACGCCTCCCTGGCCCACCTCGGCCGGGTCGACGCCGAGGAGTTCAGCACCGCCGGGTTCGCCGCCACCGCCGTGTACTCGCTGTCCAGCAGCCCCGCCGGTGGCCCCGTCGAGCTCGACGTCGTCGAGTGCGCCGGGCACACCGAGATCACGCTCAGCTGGCACGACGGCCCCGGCATCGAGGAGCGGGCGACCGCGCTGCTGGACCGCGTCGAGGCGGCGCTGTCCCCGCCGGCGCTGCGGACCCCGCCGATGAACGCCACCACCGTGGCGGTGCCGGGGCCGGGCACGGTCCTGCCGGCGTTCGCCGCGCAGTGCGCCGCCACCCCCGACGCGCTCGCCGTCAGCGGCCCGGACGGCGACCTCACCTACGCCGAGCTGGACCGGCGCTCCCGCGTCGTCGCCACCGCCCTGCGGGACCTCGGCATCGGCCGGGAGGACGTCGTCGGGGTGCTCGCCGACCGGACCGCCGCCGCGGTCGCCGCGATCTGGGGCGTGGTGCGCTCCGGTGCCGCCTACCTGCCGCTGGACGTGCAGCACCCCGACGCCCGCCTCGCCGACATCCTCACCGACGCCGGCGCCCCCGTCTGCCTCGTGCAGCGCCCGCACGACACCCGCGCCGTCGTCCCCGCCGGCTGCCGCACGGTGCTGCTCGACGAGCTGACCGGCGAGCCGCCGGCCGGCTGGACCGAGCCCGGCACCCGCCCCGGCGACCTCGCCTACGTCATCTACACCTCCGGCTCGACCGGCCGGCCCAAGGGCGTGGAGATCGAGCACGGCTCGCTGGCCAACTACGTCGCGTGGGCCACCCGCGCCCTCGGCGTCGACGCCTCCACCCGGATGCCGCTGCTCACGTCGTTCGCCTTCGATGTCTCGTGTACGTCGCTGTTCCTGCCGCTCCTGGCCGGCGGCACGACCCTGCTGCCGCACGGCGAGCTCAACCACGCGACGCTGCGGACGCTGCTCACGCGGGCCGCGCCGACGGTGCTGACGATGACGCCGTCGCTGCTGGAGCTCATCTGCGAGCTCGACGTGCGCCCGGACACCGTACGGGTCGTCGGCGCCGCCGGCGAGGTCCTGCGCCGCAGCGTCGCCCTGCGGGCCCTCGACATGTTCGGGCCCGGGTGCCGGGTGATGAACCTGTACGGCCCGACCGAGGCCACCATCGAGTGCCTCGCCCACACGTTCGACCCCGCCACCGACACCGCGGCCGGGGTGCCGATCGGCGTACCGCCGGACAACTGCACCGCCCACGTTCTGGACGCCCAGCACCGTTTCGTCGCCCCCGGCGAGGCCGGCGAGCTGTACATCGGCGGCGTCCAGCTGGCCCGCGGCTACCGCGGCCGGCCCGACCTGACCCGGACCCGGTTCGTGCGCCTCGCCGACGGCAGCCGCGTGTACCGCACCGGCGACATCGTCCGGGTCACCGACGCCGGCGTGGTCGAGTTCCTCACCCGCGCCGACGACCAGGTCAAGGTCCTCGGCAACCGGATCGAGCCGGCCGAGATCGCGCAGACCCTCGAGGACCACCCGTCGGTCAGCCGGGCCACGGTCATCGCCCGCACCCGGCCCGGCGGCGAGCACAAGCTGCTGTGCGCGTACGTCGTGGGCACCGCGCCCGACCCGGCGCGGCTGCAGGCGTTCGTCGCCGATCGGCTGCCCCGGTACATGGTGCCGGCCACCGTCACCGTCGTGGCGGAGCTGCCACGTACCGTCAACGGCAAGATCGACGTGAAGGCCCTGCCGGACCCGTTCGCCGGCGCCGGCGAACCGGCCGCCGCTGAGCACACCGCGCGCGACGAGGTCGCCCGCTCCGTCGCCGCGGTCTGGGCCGGCACCCTCGGCGTCGAACCGGACCGCATCGCCGACGACACCGACTTCCACCAGCTCGGCGGCGACTCGCTGCTGATGCTGTCGATGGTCGCCGCCGTCTGCCGCGACGTGGTCGGGCCCACCGCCGAGCCGCTGTTCATGGCCCGGCTCGGCGAGATCGTGCGGGAGCCGACGATCGCCCGGGTCGCCGCCGTCGCCCGCGCCGCCGCCGCTGATGCGATTTCTGCCTCTGCCGAGCCCTCTGCCGAAGTGCCGCAGCCGGTCGGGGCCGGCGGCGCCTGACGCGCCGGCCCGCAGGACCCGACCGACCACCCACCGTGCGTCCCCGGCCGCCGGGCGTCCGCACGCTGTCATGAGGAGCCGAGCGAGATGGCGAACGAGGACAAGCTCCGCGACTACCTCAAGCGCGTGACGGCCGACCTGCGCCAGGCCAACCGCCGCATCCGGGAGTTCGAGGAGCGCGGCCGGGAGCCGATCGCGGTCGTCGGCATCGGCTGCCGGTTCCCCGGCGGCGTCACCGGCCCCGACGCGCTGTGGGACCTGCTCGCCGGCGAACGTGACGCCGTCGGCGGCGTGCCGCGCAACCGGGGCTGGGACTTCGAACGCATCTACGACCCGGCCCCGGGCAGCCCCGGCCGCACGTACGCCCGCGACGGCGGGTTCCTGTACGACGCCGATGCGTTCGACGCCGGCTTCTTCGGCATCTCCCCACGCGAGGCCCTCGCCATGGACCCGCAGCAGCGGCTGCTGCTGGAAACCACGTGGGAGGCCCTGGAGGACGCCGGGCTCGACCCGGCCCGCATCCGCGACACCGAGACCGGCGTGTTCGTCGGCGCCAGCCACCAGGGGTACGGCGCGGCGGGCGACACCCCGGACGGCGCCCCCGACGGCGTGGAAGGGCACCTGTTGACCGGTGGTGCCGCCGCCGTGCTGTCCGGGCGGCTCGCCTACACGTTCGGCACCCGCGGCCCCGCCGTCACCGTCGACACCATGTGCTCATCGTCGCTGGTCGCGCTGCACCTCGCCGTCCGCTCGCTGCGGGCGGGGGAGTGCGGCATGGCCGTCGTCGGCGGCGCGACCGTCATGGCGGTCCCGCAGTCGTTCATCGAGTTCTCCCGCCAGCGCGGCCTGGCACCCGACGGCCGCTGCAAGGCGTTCTCCGACGATGCCGACGGCACCGGCTGGGGCGAGGGCGTCGGCGTGCTGCTCCTGACGCGGCTCAGCGACGCGGTCGCCCACGGCCACCGCGTCCTCGCCGTGGTGCGCGGGTCCGCGGTCAACCAGGACGGCGCCTCCAACGGCCTCACCGCCCCGAACGGCCCCGCGCAGCAGCGGGTCATCCGGGCCGCGCTCGCCGACGCCGGCCTGGAGCCCTCCGACGTCGACGCCGTCGAGGCGCACGGCACCGGCACCACCCTCGGCGACCCGATCGAGGCGGAGGCGCTGCTCGCCACGTACGGGCAGGGCCGGGATCCGCGGCGGCCGCTGTGGCTCGGCACCCTCAAGTCCAACCTCGGCCACACGCAGGCCGCCGCCGGTGTCGCCGGGGTCATCAAGGCCGTCCTCGCCATGCGCCACGGCGTCCTGCCCCGCACCCTGCACGTCAGCGCCCCGTCGTCGAAGGTCGACTGGTCCGCGGGCGCCGTACGGGTGCTGACCGCCGCGCAGCCATGGCCGGCGGTGGACCGGCCGCGCCGCGCCGGCGTGTCGGCGTTCGGCGCAAGCGGCACCAACGCCCACGTCGTGCTGGAGCAGGCCCCACAATCGTCACCGCAGTCGCCGCAGTCGCCGCAGTCGCCGCAGTCACCGCAGTCGCCGCAGTCGCCGCAGTCGCCGCCGGTGCTGCCGTGGACGCTGTCGGCGCAGACCGCGGAGGCGCTGCCGGCGCAGGCCGCCGCCCTCGCCGCGTTCCTCGCCGAGCACCCCGGGACCGACGCCGCCGACGTCGCCCGGACCAGGGCCACCGCCCGGGCGCACCTGGAACACCGGGCCGTGGTCCTCGGCGCCGACCTGGGCGCGCTGACCCGCGCCCTGGACGCGCTCGCCGCCGGGGACCGCGACCCGGCCGTCGTCACCGGCACCGCCGACCTCGAGGCCACCTCGGCGATGCTGTTCACCGGTCAGGGTGCGCAGTGGTCGGGAATGGGCCGCGGCCTGTACGACGCCTATCCGGTGTTCGCGGCGGCGTATGACGAGGTGTGCGCGCATATCGAGGGTCTGCGGGACGTCGAGGGCGAGCTGCTGGATGAGACGCGGTGGACGCAGCCGGCGTTGTTCGCGGTCGAGGTGGCGCTGTTCCGGTTGCTGGAGTCGTGGGGTCTGCGGCCGGATCACCTGGTCGGTCATTCGATCGGTGAGCTGGCGGCGGCGCACGTGGCGGGCGTGTGGTCCCTGGAAGACGCGTGCAAGGTCGTGGAGGCCCGGGGCCGGTTGATGCAGGCGCTGCCGGAAGGTGGCGCGATGGTGGCGATCCAGGCCACCGAGGGCGACGTGCGCAACGTGCTGATCGACGGTGCGGAGATCGCTGCGGTCAACGGCCCTGACGCGGTCGTCGTCTCCGGTGACGAGGACGCGGTGCTGGCGGTGGCCGCGCGGTTTGCGAAGACGAAGCGGTTGCGGGTGAGTCATGCGTTCCATTCGGCGCGGATGGACGGGATGCTGGACGCGTTCCGTGAGGTGCTGTCGTCGGTGGCGTTCCACCCGCCGGCGATCCCGATCGCGACCACCTCCACCGGCGAGGTGACGGACCCGGACTACTGGTTGGACCAGGTGCGGGGGACGGTCCGGTTCGCCGATGCGATCGAGGCGCTCCGTGCCAAGGGCGTGACGAGGTTCCTGGAGGTCGGCCCCGACGGGGTCCTCTCCGCACTGGTCGACGGTGTCCCGGCGATGCGCAAGGGACGCGACGAGCCGCTCACCCTGATGACCGCCGTCGCCCGGGCCTACGTCGCGGGCTGGTCCCCGGACTGGGCCGCGTTCCTGCCCGGCCGGCGCGTGCAGCTGCCCACGTACGCGTTCCAGCGGGACCGGTTCTGGCTCGGCCGTACCGCCGCCCGCACCGACTCCGCCGACGGCCGGCTCTACCACGAGACCTGGAAACCCCTCCCCGCCGCAGCGGCGGCCCTCGACGGGACCTGGCTGCTGGTGACCCACACCGGCACCCCGCACGAGGCGCTGCACGACGCGCTCACCGTTGCCGGCGCCACCGTCCGCATGCTCACCGTCGCCGAGCACACCGACCGGGCGGCGATGACCGGGCTCCTCGCCGCCGGCGCCGGCCTCACCGGCGTCGTGTCGGCCCTCGCCGCGGCCACCACCCCGTCGCCCGGCCCGGCACCGGTCACCGCCGGCGTCACCGACACCCTCACACTCCTGCAGGCGCTCGGCGACGCCGGCGTCGGCGCGCCGCTGTGGTGCGTCACCAGCGGCGCCGTCAGCACCGGCGACGGCGACGCCGTCCGCGACCCGATGCAGGCCGCCGTCTGGGGCCTCGGCCGCGTCGCCGCCCTCGAACACCCCGACCGCTGGGGCGGCCTCGTCGACGTCACCGGCGACCTGCCGCCAACGCTGCTTGCCGCCGTGCTCAAGGGCGCCGAGGACCAGGTCGCCGTGCGCGGCGGCGCCGTCCACGCCCGCCGGATCGTCAGGGCCGCCGACCCCGGCGGGGCACCGGCCGGCTGGCGCCCGCGCGGCGCCGCCCTCGTCACCGGCGGCACCACCGGCCTCGGCGCGCAGACCGCCCGCTGGCTCGCCGGGCACGGCGCCACCCACCTCGTGCTGCTCAGCCGCCGCGGCGACGACGCACCCGGCGCCGGGCAGCTGCGCGACGACCTCACCGCCCTCGGCGCCACGGTCACCGTCGCCGCCTGCGATGTCGCCGACCGGCCGGCCCTCACCGCCCTCGTCGAGACTGTCGAGGCCGAGCACGGCCCGATCCGCACCGTCGTGCACGCCGCCGGCGTCGGCGTCCTCGGCCGGCTGCACGACACCACCCCCGCCGACCTCGCCGCCGCGACCGCGGCGAAGCTCGGCGGCGCCGCGAACCTGGACGCCGTCTTCGACCGTGACACCGTCGACCGGTTCGTCATGTACGCCTCCGTCGCCGGCGTCTGGGGCAGCGGCGAACACGGCGCCTACGCGGCCGCGAACGCCTACCTCGACGCGCTCGCCGAGGCCCGCCGCGCCCGGGGCCGGGCCGGCACGTCGATCGCGTGGGGCATCTGGAGCCCGCAGAGCGGCGGCATGGCCCGCGCCGACGTCCGCTCCTCGGCGAACTGGCACGGCATCGAGTTCATGGACCCCGCCGACGCCCTCGACGCCCTCCACCATGTCCTGGACCGCGACCCGGCCACCGCGGTCGTCGCCGACGTCGACTGGGCCCGGTTCGCGCCGCTGTTCACCGCCGCCCGGCACCGCCCCCTCATCGCCGACCTGCCCGAGGTCGCCGCGCTGTCGGCGCCGCCCGCGACACCCACCGCCGCCGCGGTGGACGCCCGGCACCTCGGGCTCAGCGCCCTGGAGGATCTCGTCCGCGCCGGCGCCGCCGAGGCGCTCGGCCACCGGGGCGCCGACGCCGTCAACGGCACCCGCTCGTTCCGCGACCTCGGCTTCGACTCCCTGACCGCCCTCGAACTGCGCGACGCCCTGGCCCGCAGCACCGGCCTGCGGCTGCCCGCCACCGTCATCTTCGACCACCCGAACGTCGACGCGCTCGCCGCGCACCTGCACCGCGAGCTCGGCGGCGCCGGAAGTGCCGGCACGGCCGCACCGGCCGCCGCCAAGAGAGACGCCGACGAGCCGATCGCCATCGTCGGCATGAGCTGCCGGTTCGCCGGTGGCGTCGAGTCCCCTGAGGACCTGTGGGCACTGCTGAGCGCCGGCGGCGACGCGATCGGCCCGATGCCCACCGACCGCGGCTGGGACGTCGACGGCCTCTACGACCCCGACCCCGACCGGGCCGGCCGCAGCTATGTGCGCGACGGCGGTTTCCTGCGCGACGCCGTCCGCTTCGACCCCGCGCTGTTCGGGATCTCGCCGCGGGAGGCCGTCGCCATGGACCCGCAGCAGCGGCTGCTGCTGGAGGTGGCGTGGGAGGCGTTCGAGGCCGCCGGGATCAACCACACCACGCTGCGCGGCACCCCCGCCGGCGTGTTCGTCGGCGCCGCCGGCGGCGACTACGGCAGCCGCCTGCCGCAGGTCCCCGACGGCGCCGAGGGCCACCTCATCATCGGCACCGAGAGCAGCGTCGCGTCCGGGCGCATCGCGTACACGTTCGGGCTCGAAGGACCGGCGGTCACCGTCGACACCGCCTGCTCCTCGGGGATGGTCGCCACCCACCTGGCGGCGCAGGCGCTGCGCCGCGGCGAGTGCGACCTGGCCCTCGCCGGCGGCGTCGCCGTCATGTCCTCACCGGCCGCGTTCGTCGGGTTCAGCCGGCAGCGCGGCCTCGCCACCGACGGCCGCTGCAAGGCGTTCTCCGACGACGCCGACGGCATGGGCCTCGCCGAGGGCGCCGGCATGCTCGTCCTGGAGCGGCTCAGCGACGCGCGGGCCCGCGGCCACCGCGTCCTGGCCGTCGTGCGCGGCTCCGCCCTCAACCAGGACGGCGCCTCCAACGGCCTCACCGCCCCCAACGGCCCGGCGCAGCAGCGGGTGATCCGCGCAGCCCTGCGCGCCGCCGGCCTGGACGGGTCCGACGTGGACGCCGTCGAGGCGCACGGCACCGGCACCGCCCTCGGCGACCCGATCGAGGCGCAGGCGCTGCTGGCCACCTACGGCCAGGGCCGCCCCGGCGACCGTCCACTGTGGCTCGGGTCCCTGAAGTCGAACGTCGGGCACACCCAGGCCGCCGCCGGCATCGGCGGGATCATCAAGATGGTCCTCGCGATGCGGCACGGCACCCTGCCGCGGACCCTGCACGCCGAGCGGCCCTCCACACACGTCGACTGGACCGCCGGCGCCGTCGAGCTGCTCACCGAGGCCCGCGACTGGCCCGACACCGGCCGCCCACGCCGGGCCGGCGTGTCGTCGTTCGGGGTGTCCGGCACCAACGCGCACCTCATCCTGGAAGCCGCCGACGAGCCCGCCCCGGCACCCGCCCCGACCGGCACTGCGGCCGCGGTACCGGTCCTGCTGTCGGCGCACAACGACGAGGCGCTGCGCGCCCAGGCCGCCCGGCTCGCCACCCACCTCGCCGCCACCGACGCCGGCCTCGCCGACGTCGCGTGGTCGCTGTTCAGCACGCGGGCCGCGCTGAGCCACCGGGCCGTCGTCGCCGGCACCGACCGGGACTCCATCGCGCGGCAGCTCGGCGCGCTCGCCGCCGGTACACCGTCCGCCGCCACCGTCACCGGGGTCACCCGGCCGGGCGGGAAGGTCGCGTTCGTGTTCCCCGGCCAGGGCTCCCAGTGGCTCGGCATGGGCGTGGAGCTCCTCGCCACCGAGCCGGTGTTCCGGCAGCGGATCGAGGCGTGCGAGGCGGCCCTCGCGCCGTTCGTCGACTGGTCGCTGACCGCGGTCCTGCGCGGCGACGCCGGCGCGCCCGGCCTGGAGCGCGTCGACGTCGTGCAGCCGGTCCTGTGGGCCGTCATGGTGTCCCTCGCCGCGTGGTGGACGTCCCGCGGTGTCACCCCCGACGTCGTCGTCGGCCACTCCCAGGGCGAGATCGCCGCCGCGTGCGTCGCCGGCATCCTCACCCTCGACGACGCCGCCCGGGTCATTGCCCTGCGCAGCCAGGCGCTCGCCGGGCTGGCCGGCCGCGGCGGCATGCTGTCCGTGGCGCTCCCGCAGCAGGAGGCCGCTGCCCGGCTCACCCCGTGGGCCGACCGGCTCAGCGTCGCCGCCGTCAACGGCGTCGGCTCCGTCGTCGTCTCCGGCGACGTCGCCGCCCTCGAGGAGCTCGCCGCGGCGTGCGCCGCCGACGGGGCGCGGACCCGCCGCGTCGAGGTCGACTACGCCTCGCACTGCGCGCACGTCGAGGCGATCCACGACCGGCTCCTCGACGTCCTCGCCCCCGTCCAGCCGCACCCGGCGCAGGTCGGGTTCCACTCCACCGTCGGCGCCGACCTCACCGGCGTCGACGTCGGCGGCGCCGAGTACTGGTACCGCAACCTGCGCCACAGCGTCCAGTTCGCACCCGCCGTACGGGCCCTCGCCGACGCCGGCGTCACCGTGTTCGTCGAGGTCAGCGCCCACCCGGTGGTGACACCCGGCATCCAGGAGACGCTCGACGACGCCCGGGTCGACGCCGTGGTCACCGGCACGCTGCGCCGCGACGACGGCGGGCCGGTCCGGCTGCTCACCGCGCTGGGCACCCTGTACGCGCACGGCACCGCCCTGGACTGGACGGCCGCGTTCGGCGCCGGGCGACGCGTCGTCGACCTGCCCACCTACCCGTTCCAGCGGCAGCGGTACTGGCTCGACGCGCCGCCACCCGCCACTGCCACCGACGGCGTCGGTGCCCGGTTCTGGCAGCTGGTCGAGCAGCAGGACCTGCGCGAGCTGGCCGCGACCCTCGCGGTCGACCCCGGCGCCGTCGAAGGGCTCCTGCCGGCGCTGTCCCGCTGGCGGGAGCAGGCCGACCGGGCGGCGCTGGACGCGTGGCGGTACCGCATCCGCTGGCAGCCGGTCGCCGACCCGCCCGCCACCTTTACCGGGCGGTGGCTGGTGGTGCTGCCCGCCGCGGACCGGGCCGGCGCCTGGACCGGGCACCTCGTCGCCCAGCTGCTCGCCGCCGGCGTCCGCGCGGACGTGCTGACCCTGCCGGTCCACGCGGACCGGGCGACGGTCGCGGCGCACCTGCGCACGGCCCTGCGCGACGACGACGCCCCCGACCGGGTTTTGTCGCTGCTCGCCGCCGACGAGCTGCCGCACCACCCCGGCAGCGCGCTGCCGGCCGGATTCACCGCGACCGTCGCGCTGCTGCAGGCCCTCGGCGACGTGGCGTGCCCCGCGCTGCTGTGGGGCGCGACCCGCGGCGCCGTGTCGGTCGGTGCCGGTGACCCGGTCACCGCGCCGCTGCAGGCGATGACGTGGGGGCTGGGTCGCATCGCCGCCCTGGAGCACCCCGACCGCTGGGGCGGCCTCGTCGATCTGCCTGCCGATCTGCCTGCCGACCTGCCCGCCGGCGTCACCGCCGGGACCGCCGCCCGTCTCGCCGCCGCCGTCACCGGCACCGGCACCGGCTCAGCGGACGGCGAGGACCAGGTCGCCGTCCGCGGCGCCGGCACGTACGCTCGCCGCCTGGTGCGCGCCGGCACCTCCCCGGCAGCCCGCGAGCACCGGTGGCGGCCCGACGGCACCGTCCTGGTCACCGGCGGCACCGGCGGCATCGGCGCGCACCTGGCCCGCTGGCTGGCCGCCGAGGGCGCCGGGCATCTGCTGCTCACCAGCCGCCGCGGCACCGACGCGCCCGGTGCCGCCGACCTCATCCGGCAGCTGCGTGACGCCGGCTGCGACGCCACCGTGGCCGCCGTCGATGTCGCCGACCGCGACGCCCTCGCCGCGCTCCTGGCCGCAGTGCCCGCCGACCGGCCGCTGCGGGCGGTGTTCCACGCCGCCGCGGTCCTCGACGACGGCGTCATCGACGGCATCACCGCCGAGCGGGCCGCCGCCGTTGCCGCGCCGAAGGCCGACGCCGCCCTGCACCTGCACGAGCTGACCCGCGACCTGGACCTGACCGCGTTCGTGCTGTTCTCCTCGCTCGGCGGTACCCTCGGCGGCCCCGGCCAGGGCGCTTACGCCGCCGCCAACAGCTTCCTGGACGCCCTCGCCGAGCAGCGGCACGCCGCCGGGCTCCCCGCCACCGCGGTCGCCTGGGGCGTCTGGGCCGGCGGCGGCCTGGCCGCCGGCGAGGTCGGCGAGGCAGCCCGCCGCCAGGGGATGCTGCCGATGGACCCGGGCAAGGCGATCAGCCTGCTGCACCGCGCCCTAGACGACGGCGACACCTGCGTCGCTGTCGCCGACGTCGACTGGCCCCGGTACGCGCCCGCGTTCACCGCGGCCCGGCCCAGCCCGGCGCTGCGGGACCTACCCGAGGCGGCACCACCCGCGGACAGCGCCGCCGGCAGCGCCGCCGGTCAGGGCGCACCTTTCGGCCGCGAGCTCGCCGGGCTGCCGGCCGCCGAGCAGGAGGCGCGGGTGTTGCAGCTGGTCCGCCGGCACGCCGGGGCCGTCCTCGGCTTCCCCGATGACACGGCCGTCGACCCGGGCCGGGCGTTCCGGGACCTCGGCTTCGACTCCCTCACCGCGGTCGAGCTGCGCAACCGGCTCGGCGCCGCGACCGGGCTGCGGCTGCCGGTGACGCTCGTCTTCGACCACCCGACCGCGACCGCGCTCACCCGTCACCTGTTCGGGGAGCTCGTCGGCGCCACGGTGGCCCCGGAGCCGGCGCCGGCGGCGCGGGCAGGCGACGACGACGATCCGATCGCGATCGTCGCGATGACGTGCCGGTTGCCCGGCGGCGTCAGCAGCCCCGAGGACCTGTGGCGGGTCCTCACCGACGAGGTCGACGCGGTCGGCCCGTTCCCCACCGACCGCGGCTGGGACGTCGACCGGCTCTACGACCCGGACCCCGAACGCCCCGGCAGCTTCTACACCCGTGAGGGCGGCTTCCTGTACGACGCCGCCGCCTTCGACCCGGCGTTCTTCGGCATCTCCCCGCGCGAGGCCCTCGCCATGGACCCGCAGCAGCGGCTGCTGCTGGAGACGGCGTGGGAGGCGTTCGAACGCGCCGGGATCGACCCCGCGGCCGCCCGCGGCAGCCGTACCGGCGTGTTCGTCGGCTCCAACTACCACGACTACGTCTGCCGCCTGCACGTCGCGCCCGAAGGCTTCGAGGGGCAGCTCGCGCTCGGCAGCGCCGGCAGCGTCGCGTCCGGGCGGATCGCGTACCTGTTCGGCCTCGAAGGGCCCGCGCTGACCGTCGACACCGCCTGCTCGTCGTCGCTGGTCGCGCTGCACCTCGCCACGCAGGCGCTACGCCGCGGCGACTGCACCCTCGCCCTCGCCGGCGGCGTCACGATCATCTCCTCGACCGACACGTTCGTCGAGTTCAGCCGGCAACGCGCCCTGGCGCCCGACGGGCGCTGCAAGGCGTTCGCCGCGTCCGCCGACGGCGCCGGGTGGGCGGAGGGCGTCGGCCTGCTCCTGGTCGAGCGGCTGTCCGACGCGGTCGCCAACGGCCACCCCGTCCTCGCGGTGATCAGGGGCTCCGCGGTGAACCAGGACGGCGCCTCCAACGGCCTGACGGCTCCGAACGGTCCCGCGCAGCAGCGGGTCATCCGTGCCGCGCTCGCCGACGCCGGGCTCACTCCGGCCGACGTGGACGTGGTGGAGGCGCACGGCACCGGTACCAGCCTCGGCGACCCGATCGAGGCGCAGGCGATCCTGGCCACGTACGGGCAGGACCGGCCCGCGGACCGCCCGCTGTGGCTAGGGTCGGTGAAGTCGAACCTCGGCCACACCCAGGCCGCGTCCGGCGTCGCCGGGCTGATGAAGCTGGTCCTGTCGCTGCGCCACGCGACGGTGCCCCGCACCCTGCACGTGGATGCCCCCTCACCGCACATCGACTGGTCGTCCGGGGCCGTCGCGCTCGCCACCGAGGCGCAGCCGTGGCCGGCGGGCGACCGTCCGCGCCGCGCCGGGGTGTCGTCGTTCGGCATCTCCGGTACCAACGCGCACGTGATCGTCGAGGAGCCGCCGGCCCGGATCGCCGCGCCGGGGGAGCGGGTGGTGCTGCCGGTGGTGCCGTGGCCGGTGTCCGCCCGGTCCGCGGAGGCCCTCGACGCGCAGGTGTCGCGGATGCGTGACCTCCGGGACGCCGACCCGGTCGACGTCGGGTACTCCCTGGCCACGGGCCGGTCCATGTTCGAACACCGGGCGGTCCTGCTGGGTGACACGGTGGTCCGGGGCCGGGTCCGCGACGGTGGTACGGCGATGCTGTTCACGGGTCAGGGTGCGCAGTGGTCGGGGATGGGTCGCGGCCTGTATGCGGCGTTCCCGGTGTTCGCGGCGGCGTATGACGAGGTGTGCGCGCATATCGAGGGTCTGCGGGACGTCGAGGGCGAGCTGCTGGATGAGACCCGGTGGACGCAGCCGGCGTTGTTCGCGGTCGAGGTGGCGCTGTTCCGGTTGCTGGAGTCGTGGGGTCTGCGGCCGGATCACCTGGTCGGTCATTCGATCGGTGAGCTGGCGGCGGCGCACGTGGCGGGGGTGTGGTCCCTTTCGGATGCCTGCAAGGTGGTGTCGGCTCGGGGCAGGTTGATGCAGGCGCTGCCGGCCGGTGGCGCGATGGTCGCTGTCCAGGCGTCGGAGTCCGATGTGCGGGCGGTGTTGGTCGAGGGTGCGGAGACCGCCGCGGTCAACGGCCCCGACGCGGTGGTGGTGTCCGGTGATGAGGACGCGGTCACCGCGGTGGCCGCGCGGTTTGCGAAGACGCGCCGGTTGCGGGTGAGTCATGCGTTCCATTCGGCGCGGATGGACGGGATGCTGGCGGCGTTCCGTGAGGTGCTGTCGTCGGTGGCGTTCCACCCGCCGGCGATCCCGATCGCGACCACCTCCACCGGCGAGGTGACGGACCCGGGCTACTGGTTGGACCAGGTGCGGGGGACGGTCCGGTTCGCGGATGCCGTCGAGGTGCTGCGAGCCAAGGGCGTCAACCGGTTCCTGGAGGTCGGCCCGGACGGGGTGCTGTCCGCGCTGGTCGACGGTATTCCGGCGATGCGCAAGGGTCGGGACGAGCCGCTCACCCTGATGACCGCGGTCGCCCGGGCCCATGTCGAAGGCTGGTCCCCGGACTGGACGCGTCTGCTCGCCGGTGGGCGGCGGGTCGAGGTGCCCACGTACCCGTTCCAGCGGCAGCGGTACTGGCTCGACGCCCCCGCCGACGCCGGCGACCCCGCCGCGCTCGGCCTCGACACCGTCCGGCACCCGCTGCTCGGCGCCGGCGTCCCCCTCGCCGGCACCGGCGGGCACCTGTTCACCAACCGGTTGTCGATCGCCGATCAGCCGTGGCTCGCCGACCACCGGGTCATGGACACCGTGCTGCTGCCCGGCACCGCGATCGTCGAACTCGCCCTGTCCGCCGGCGACGCCGTCGGCTGCGACCGGATCGAGGAGCTCACCCTGCAGGCGCCGCTGGTCCTGCCGGAGCCCGGGGCGCTGCAGCTGCAGGTCACCGTCGGCGCCGCCGACGGCTTCGGCACCCGTACCGTGCAGGTGCACTCCCGCGAGGCCGGCGGCACCGACGACACGTGGACCGCGCACGCCACCGGCCGCATCGGCGCCGCACGCACCTGGGACGCCCCCGACTTCACCGAGTGGCCGCCGCGGGGCGCCGAACCCGTCGACCTCGGCGACCTGTACGACACCCTCGCCGACGCCGGCTTCGAGTACGGCCCGGCGTTCCGGGCGCTGCGCCGGGTGTGGCGCCGCGACGGCGTCGTCTACGCCGAGGCGGCCCTCGCCGACGCCGAACGCGCCGGCGCCGGCCGGTACCTGCTGCACCCGGCGCTGCTCGACGCCGCCCTGCACACCCTCGCGTTCGCCGACGGCGTCGCCGGGCGCGGTGTCCTGCCGTTCTCCTTCGAGCGGGTGGCGCTCGGCGCTGTCGGGGCCACCGCCGTGCGGGTCCGGCTCGCCGGCAGCGGCACCGACACCGTCGCCGTCGACCTCGCCGACCACACCGGCCGGCCGTTCGCCGCCATCGGCGCCCTCGCCCTGCGCCCGGTCACCGCGAGCCAGGTGAAGGCGGCCCGCTCGCAGTACCACGACTCGCTGTTCCGGGTCGACATGGTCATGAACCCGGTGGCGCCGGCCCGCGACCACACCGGGCAGCGCTGGGCGGTCCTCGGGCTGAACCCGGTCAAGCTGGTCAAGGCGCTCGGCGCCACCGGCGCCGCCGTCGAGACCTACCCGGACCTCGACGCCCTCCGCGACGCCGTCACCGCCGGCGCCGCCGTCCCCGACCGGGTCGTCGTCTCCTGCGCCGATCGGCCCGAGGGCGCCGACATGGCGGCCCGGGCCCGCAACGCCACCTACTGGGCGCTCGACCTCGTCCAGGCCTGGCTCGCCGACGAGCGGCTCACCGGCTCCCGGCTGGTGTTCGTCACCCACAGCACCGGCGGTGACACCGTCGACGACCTCGCCTGGGCGCCGGTGTGGGGGCTGGTCCGGTCCGCGCTGACCGAGAACCCGGACCGGTTCGTCCTGCTCGACCTCGACGACCGCGACGTCTCCTACGCGGCGCTGCCGGCCGCCCTCATGTGCGGCGAGGGCAACGTCGCCGTCCGCGTCGGCGGCGTTCACGTGCCGCGGCTCGCCCGCGTCGCCGCCACCCCCGGCGTGACCCCGTCGGCGACGTGGGACCCGAAGGGCACCGTCCTGATCACCGGCGGCACCGGCGACCTCGGCGGGCTCATCGCCCGGCACCTGGCCGCCGAGCACGGCGTCCGGCACCTGCTGCTCACCAGCCGCCGGGGTCTGGCCGCCGAAGGCGCCGCCGAGCTGCGGCAGGCGCTGCTCGACCTCGGCGCCGAGGCGACGATCGCCGAGTGCGACGTCGCCGACCGCGCAGCCCTCGCCGCCGTGCTTGCCGCGATCCCCGCGGACCGGCCCCTCACCGGTGTCGTGCACACCGCCGGGGTGGTCGACGACGGGGTCGTGTCCGCGCTGACCCGGGAGCAGGTCGACACCGTGCTGCGGCCGAAGGTCGACGCGGCCCTCAACCTCGACGAGCTCACCCGCGACCTGCCGCTGTCGGCGTTCGTGCTGTTCTCCTCGATGGCCGGCACGTTCGGCGGCACCGGCCAGGCCAACTACGCGGCCGCGAACACGTTTCTGGACGCGCTCGCCCACCAGCGCCGCGCCGCCGGCCTCCCGGCGCTGTCCCTGGCGTGGGGGCTGTGGGAGCAGGGCACCGGCATGACCGCGAAACTCGGCGGCGGCGACCTGCAGCGGATGGCCCGCGGCGGGCTCGCGCCGCTGTCGCACGCCGAAGGGCTCGCCCTGTTCGACGTCGCCTGCGTCGTCGACGAGGCCGTGCTCATCCCGGCCCGCCTCGTCGTCGACGCGATCCGGGCGGCCGCGGGCACCGAGGCGGTACCGGCGATCATGCGCGGTCTCGTCGGCCGGCCCGCCCGGCAGGCCGTCACCACCGGATCACCCGGCGACCAGGCGGAGACGCTGGGCGCCCGGCTGGCCCGGCTCAGCGTCGCCGAACGGCAGCGCACCGTCCTGGACCTGGTACGGGCCGAGGCCGCCGTGGTGCTCGGGTACCCAGGCCCCGACGCCGTCGAACCCGACCGCGGCTTCCTCGAGCTCGGCTTCGACTCCCTCACCGCGCTCGAGCTGCGCAACCGGCTCGCGGCCGCGACCGGGCTGCGGCTGCCGGCGACGCTGCTGTTCGACTACCCGTCGCCGGACGCGATGGCCGGGCACGTCCTCAGCCACCTCGTGCAGGACGGCGCCGGCGCACCGTTCGCGGTCCTCGCCGACTTCGAGGCCGCGCTCGACACCGCGCTGAACACCGCGCTCAGCACCGGGCCCGACACCGCGCTCAACACCGGGCCCGACAGCAGGATCGACGCCGGGCTGGACGCCGAGGCCCGCGAGCGGCTCGCGGACCGGCTGCAGCTACTGCTCGCGAAGCTCACCGACCGCGGGGCGGGCGCCGGCGCGGGCGTCGTCGAGCGGCTCGACTCGGCCAGCGACGACGAGATGTTCGCCTTCATCGACAACGATCTCGGCCTGTCGTAGCGCCGCCCACCGTTTCCAGAAAGGCCCCGATCACCGATGAACGAAGACAAGCTGCGCGAGTACCTCAAGCGCGTGACGGTTGATCTGCACCGGACCCGGGAGCGGCTCAAGGACGTCGAGGACCGCGCGCAGGAGCCGATCGCGATCGTGGCGATGAGCTGCCGGTACCCGGGCGGCGTGCGCAGCCCCGAGGACCTGTGGCAGCTCGTCGCCGAGGGCCGCGACGCGATCGGGCCGTTCCCCGCCAACCGCGGCTGGGACCTGGACCACCTGTTCCACCCCGACCCGGACCACCGCGGCACGTCGTACGGCAGCGAAGGAGGCTTCCTCTACGACGCCGACGAGTTCGACCCGGCCCCGTTCGGCGTCTCACCCCGCGAGGCGCTCGGCATGGACCCGCAGCAGCGGCTGCTGCTGGAGACGGCCTGGGAGGCGTTCGAACGCGCCGGCCTGGACGCCGCCACGCTGCGCGGCAGCCGCACCGGAGTGTTCGTCGGCGTCATGTACAACGACTACGGCGCCCGCCTCCGCGAGATCCCCGAGGGCATGGAGGGGTACGTCGGCAACGGCAGCTCACCCAGCATCGCCTCCGGCCGGATCGCGTACACGTTCGGCCTCGAAGGACCCGCGGTCACCGTCGACACCGCCTGCTCGTCGTCGCTGGTCGCGCTGCACCTGGCGGCGACGGCGCTGCGCCGCGGCGAGTGCACCCTCGCCCTCGCCGGCGGCGTCACCGTCATGTCGACCCCCAACACGTTCATCGGCTTCAGCCGGCAGCGGGGCCTGTCCGCCGACGGCCGGTGCAAGTCGTTCTCCGAGGACGCCAACGGCACCGGCTGGGGTGAGGGCGCCGGCCTGCTCCTCGTCGAGAGGCTCAGCGACGCCCGCCGCAACGGTCACCGCGTCCTGGGTGTGCTGCGCGGCTCCGCCGTCAACTCCGACGGCGCGTCCAGCGGCCTCACCGCCCCGAACGGCCCGTCCCAGCAGCGCGTCATCAAGGCCGCCCTGGCGAGCGCCGGTCTCACCCCGGCCGACGTCGACGCCGTCGAGGCGCACGGCACCGGCACCACCCTCGGCGACCCGATCGAGGCGCAGGCGCTCATCGCCGCGTACGGCACGGACCGGCCGGCGCCGCTGTGGCTGGGCTCGGTGAAGTCGAACCTCGGCCACACGCAGGCCGCCTCCGGCGTCGCCGGGGTCATCAAGATGGTCCTCGCCATGCAGCACGGGCAGCTGCCGCGGACCCTGCACGTCAGCGCCCCTTCGTCGCACGTCGACTGGTCCGCCGGTGACGTGCGGCTGCTCACCGAGGCCCGGCCGTGGCCGTCGGTGGACCGGCCGCGCCGGGCGGGGGTGTCGTCGTTCGGGGTGTCCGGCACCAACGCGCACGTCATCATCGAGCAGGCCCCGCCCGCGGAGCCCCCCGCTGGGGTCGTCGCGCCGTTGCCGGTCGTGCCGTGGCTGCTGTCCGGGCGGACCGCGGCGACGGTGCCCGCGCAGGCCCGCCGGCTCGCCGCCGCCCTCGACGCCGATCCTGCCCTCGACCCGGCCGGCGTCGCGTTCACCCTGGCGACGGCGCGGACCACGACGGAGCACCGGGCCGTCGTCCTCGGCGCCGACCGGTCCTCGCTGCGCGCCGCCCTGGACGACCTCACCGCCGGTGTCGTGCGCGGCGCCGTGACCCCGGGCCGGTCCGCGATGCTGTTCACCGGTCAGGGTGCGCAGTGGTCGGGGATGGGTCGCGGCCTCTATCAAGCGTTTCCGGTGTTCGCGGCGGCGTACGACGAGGTGTGCGCGCACATCGAGGGTCTGCGGGACGTCGAGGGCGAGCTGCTGGATGAGACGCGGTGGACGCAGCCGGCGTTGTTCGCGGTCGAGGTGGCGCTGTTCCGGTT
>NZ_JBFAIC010000077.1:0-48983 GCF_040654515.1 Dactylosporangium sp. NPDC050688 | reverse complement strand
ACAACCAAGGACACCACCAAGTAGAACTACACCCGAGGCCCACCACCTGGGGAATTACCTGAGCGCAGCCCCGGGGAATTTCGTGAGCGACGACACCTGGTGGTCAGGCGTGCTCATCAGCTGGGCCATCCAGGGCGTGTCAGCGCGCAGTCGCTTCCACGCGCACAGCGCTCCCAGCTCGAGCTTGCCGAGGCTTCCAGTCTGCGCTACGCGTGCGGCTATCTGATCAGCCACTTCGTCGTAAGTGTTGCTGACCTCGGCCGCGTACTCATTCGCAGCTGCCAGCAGCTTCCGCACCCGTTCCGCTGGTTCCATCCCGCCTCCATGGCATACCCGTAGATGCGCTGCTGCGCGCCCGGTGTGGTCTATCAGACGGCGTCAACGCCCAGCCGCCATGCTGTTGGCTGCGGGTGAAGCCCGACGGCCAACGGATTGTCTGGGCGCGACCTCGCCACCTGCGTCGTCTGGACGGCCTGGAGTGACTGAGCCCCGTCGTCCCGGCCGGCAACGAAACGTGATCGACAGGCCGGGCCTGGGGTTGACAGAATCCGGGGATCGGATCTGATGACTACGACTTGGGATACACCTTCCCGGGGCAACGGTCCTGCTGGTAGCTGATGCCGCCCATCTCCATCGGCATGTAATCACCGCCGGCGAGCGGGATGCCGACATACCAGATCCAGCACTTGTCGACCAGCCCTTCCTGCTCGTTCCACGTCGTCACAGCGAAGTCCGCCTGCGAACCGAACACGTAGCAGAACGCGGCCTTGTACGTGCGCCGGAAATGCTCGACACAGCCCTTGCCAACGTCGAGCAGTTGCGTCGGCGTGCCGCTCGCGACGACCACAGCGTTGGCCTGACCGCCCTTCGCCTTCTTCGTCACCAACATCTTGCGCACCATGTCCGGCCCGAACCGTGGACCGGCTGGCGCGGCGGATGACGACGCCGGGGCCGGGGTGGGCGCAGCCACGGTGACTTCGGCGGACGGGCGAACCGACGAACCCGCTGCTGGGCGATCCGAACCTGCTGCCGTGCTGTCCCCGGCAGAACCGCCGCAGGCAGCAAGGACCAGCACAGCGGCCGTCGACAACAGCCAGGAACACTGGGGGAATGGCGTCATCCGGGAAGCGCTCACAAGAGCATCATCGTGGAATGCCTGAGCGGCACTGGAGGCTCTGAATGGGCATAATGATCGTCATCTTGCCGACAGTGCCCTGCTCGATCGAATTGTCGATCTTGTGGTCAGGTCCTGGCCCGTTCATCGGCGAACCGATGCGGTAAGCACCGCCTCAACCGTCTTGGCACCGACGGCTTCGGCAAGGCTCGCTATCGACAGTCAGGCTGTCGGACTACCGCGAGTGAATGCCATCACCGATGATGGTCCGGTGGCGAGCATCGAAACGGTGTGGACTCGAATCCGGGACTGTGCCGGACAAGAGTTCCGGACGGTCAATGATCTTCCGTTCACCTATGAAGTTCCGGGCAACTACCTGCGGGTCGACCGGACGAACAGGAACCTCTCACGAACCAACTTCGCCAAGGCGATGGAGTTCATGCCTGCTGACGGACCTGGTCAGCTCACCGGCCGGCAGGGCGCTTCCTACACATGGGCGATTCTGATGGACCCGCGGATCAGGCAGGGAGACTGGTGATGCAGCTCGGGCATCTGAACACCCACCAGGTCCATCAGGTCGCGCGGTTCTACGCGGCGGCGGCAGCCGCCTCGCAGGGGCGCCAGGTGGAAGTTGTGGGCGCCCGCACACGCCTGTTGGTGGACGGCCGGACGGTGCAAGTTCTGTCATGGCGTCAGGCCGGTTCCCCCTGGCAGGCGAACGTCAACGCGCCGACCGTCGACGGCGCACATGCCGTCATCTTCGTCGACCTGACCGGCGACGCGCCGGACTACTTCGTCGCGCCCGCGTCCTGGGTCGAGCACGACGTCCGGACGCATCACGCAGCATGGCTCGCTAGCGTCGGCGGCACCCGACCCCGCAATCCGACAAGCGACCACACGGCCATCCCCGTCGAACGCATCCAGCGGTGGCAACGACGCTGGGACGTGCTGGCGAACGAGCAGTCCGACTGACCGGCAACACACTCGTCACGTCGAATCGTCCCCAGCCCTGCCGGGTGTCAGGCAGCGACCCGCATCAGCGCCGTCGGCCTCCTGGATTGCCGCGCGACGGCATACGCGCCGGCGCCTCCATCCGACCGACGTTCCGGCCTCGGGCGGAACATCAGGCAGGTGCCGCCTCCAGGCTGCGACACGGCGTCGGGCAACGCTGTGTTCGATGCCCCGGGCGGCCCGGCGTTGCGTGCCGGGTCCGGTGCGGTCAGCGCGGCAGGACTGGGACGGGCGTGCCAGGATGCGGCTGGCGGCGCTATACCGCCACCACTTCCCCTTCCAGCAGTGTTACCCGGCCAGAATCCGCGCCGTACTGCTGCTCGGCGAACGAAACGCCCGGACCTCTGCAATAGTTCCGGCCGTCCGCGCGGGGGAGCGGCGGGCCGATCGGCATCCTCCGCGCAGCAGTGCGCGCGCTGGGCGTGCGCATCACCGCTCCGGTTTCGCAGCCGTTCGCCGGGTGGCGGTCAAGCCCACAGCGTCGTCGACCCGTCCGGTCCAGGGCGCGAGACGACCGGCGGACCGGCCGGCGGAGACGGCCTATCGTGGGCGATGTCATGCATTTGGTCGTACGGAATACCTTTTGGGCGACAGGATTCGTGACACGATCGGGTTAAGCCCGTATGGTGCTCTGACCTCGTCCGATCGTTTGGTGAATCGGTGATCAACATCGATTCACCCGTAGTTGGCACATCGGGTGAGCAGGCAAAACAGTTACTTTGGGCGTACCGGTCGGTGACAAGGGGTAGTACTGGTGAAGGTTGAGTCCCTACGATGAGGGATGAGCAACCAGGCACGCGCCCATCCTGGGAGGCTTCGATGACAACGTCAACGCACCTTCACCGTCCGACCGTCACCGAGATGAGCCTGACCGAATGGAACGAGGCTGTGCAGCGCGCGCTGAAGCGCCTGCACCTCACGTACGAACAGCTCAGCGAGATGGCAATGCGCAGGAACTTCTCCTCGCTGGAGGCCAAGAAGCTCTGGCTGGCCATCGGTGAGCAAGGCGAAGGACGCCCTGTTTCCGCAGACTGAGCGGTTCGCCGAACGACTGCAGACGCTGCTCAACCGGACCGTCTGCGACTTCGCCAAGGTCGACGGCCGGATCCTGCCCATCGGTTCCCAGTCGATCGTGGGCACCAATCTCGAGGACTTCACGTCCCGGCCCGTGCAACTGCGCTCCCTGGCCGACACGCCGCTGTGGCTCGACGTATCCGCCTACCTCATGCTCGACAAGGACGAGGGGCAGTTCCTGACGGTGCGGTCGTCGGTGTGCGCGCTGCTGGTGGGCGACCCGCCCGAGGACGTCCTGCACTACGACTATCAGCGGGAGAAGGAACGCTACACCGAGGCGCACGTCCAGGTGCACGCCCGGCACACGGCGCTGGAACAGCTGCTCGGCGAGCTCGGCCGCAAGGAGGTCGACGCCCTCGCGAAGATCCACCTTCCCGTCGGCGGCCGCAGGTTCCGACCCGCCCTGGAGGACCTGCTGGAGTGCCTGATCGACGAGGGCGTCGTCGAGCCGCACGACGGCTGGTACGAAGAGCTGCAGAAGAGCCGCCTGGAGTACCGCTTCAAACAGGTCGCGGCCGCCGTGCGCAAGAACCAGGGCACCGCGATCCGGGAGCTGGAACGCCTCGGATACACGGTGGCCGCCCCGACAGAGGGCCGGCGAAAGGCGATCATCCGCCGGCTGCTCGGACCGTCCGGCTCGCCGGCCAACGACGACAGCCGGCCGAAGGGCCGTCCGCGGCGCTGACCGCGGCAGGCCGCCGCGCCGTGCCCCATCCGCCCGCCGCCGCCCCGTGGCACCGTGCGTCGCGACGCGGCCCGGGACCGGGTGTCCGGCGCCGGGGCGTCGTCGGCCAGCGGTGCAGGCGCGTTCCCCGGAATTACTCTTATGGTGTACCGCCGAATGGCGTCACCACTACGGCGGACGCGTCCCGGGCTCCACGGCCACAACGCCGCAGTCTCGTCGCGAGACGCCGCCGAGGAACGGCGAGCAGTGGCAGGAGCGTCTTCTTCGGCCAGTCCGCCTATCGCGAGGTCCGGGTCGAGCGGCGGTGCGTCAATTGAACCCTGTCGTCTATCGGAACCCTCCGTTCTGCACCAGGCAGCCCCGGAACGCGCCGCAAGTCCTTCGCACGTTCTACTGGAAATCCGACCGCCCGGGGCCAAGCTCGTCGCGCAGCAGGCTTTCGACCCGAGCCAGCATCTCCTCGTCGGCTGCGGCGAGAAGACGAACCACCCTGCCGAACGCGGCGTCGTCCGCGGGTGCGGACCGTCGCAGTTGCGCGTCGCCGGCATGCCGGACGGCGTCTGCGCGCGGCTCGCCGGAGCCGTTGGCCTCGGCGGCGCCGCGGCCGCGATGCTCCTCCTCCGGCGCGGCCAGCAGGAGTTCGCCACCCATGTGCTTGGCTCGGGACGCCGAGTCGGTCGCCCGGCTCCTGCGGATCCAGATCGGCCTGGCCCCGCTGCACGAGCAGGCGCGCGCCGCCGGACTCGACCCGGACCTGGTCGCGCAGGCTATCGCGACATGCGAGACGGGATCGTCACTATCGCCGAGGTCGTGGCTCGCCTGCGCGCGCTCGGCTGGGGGCGACACGCCGGACGCCAGCCCGGTGTATGTGCATGTGTCCACCAGACCGGCTGATCGGCGTGCTCGCGCTTCTCACCCGGGTACGCCGTCGGGATCGCTTCGTAGAGTTCGGCAGTGGTGTTCAGCTCGGCGGGTTCAGGGCCTCTGTCCAGTTGCCGGAGGTGGGTTCCGTGCCTGCGGCGACGACGGCATTGAGCAGCTCGACGGGCATCGCCGAGCGCGTCGCCAACGTATCCGGGTGGATACCGTCGGAGGCGAGCAGGCGCACCGCCTGCCCCATGATGGAGGGGGCTTCGCGGGGGCCGAGGTCGCCAGGTTCTGGATATCCCCAGTCGGCGAGCAGGGTCATGCCGCGGCGGTAGGTGTGGTCGCGGTAGACGCCCATCGTGTGGCCCCGGTAGATGAGTGCCTTCAGTGACATGCCCCAGCGGCGTTTGAGCTCGTGGAGGCGGTCGAAGTCGAGCCGGCCGGGCAGTTCGTCGCGCAGCCGGCTGGTCGGGGCGAGGAACTGTGATGCGAACGTGGTGGCCTGCCGCTCGAGGATCTGGCTGCCCGGTTCGGCGTCGTGGTGCAGCAGCAGGTGGCCGAGTTCGTGGGCGGCGTCCATCCGGGACCGGGCCTTGTCGTTCTTGCTGGGGCTGGAGAAGATGAACGGTCGCTGCCCGTACCAGTGGGAAAAGGCGTCCACCCGGTCGGAGGCGTCGGGCAGGGTGAGTACGATGATGCCGTACGACTCGAGCAGCCGCGTGACGTGCGGAATCGGTTCGTCACCGAGTCCGAAAGCGGCACGGGCCTCGATCGCGGCACCCTCGACGTCCGCTGTCGTCGCCGGTTCCGGCAGGTCGAGCTGCGGCAGCCGCAGCTCCGGCAGGTGCAGGTACCGCTGCAGCACGTCGATGACCCGCCATGCGATCTCACCGAAAGCGAGCGCCTGGTCGCGTTCGGCCTGCGTGGTGACCCGCAGGCTCCGGAAGTGGGCATGGCCCGGCGTGGCAGGCGTCGGGAACCCGGCGGCGAAAAACTCGACGGGCAGCGCGAGTACGAGGGCGAGCCGGCCCAGAACCCCGGCGGACGGCCGGGCCTGACCGAGTTCGTACTGGCTGATGGCGGCGGCCGTGACACCGGTGTGCACCGCGAGCTGCTTCTTGGACATGCGCCGCCACCGCCGGGCCAGCGTGAGGGCGTTCGGCTGGAACGCCGCCACCGCCAACGAGGGCGTGGCAGCCCGGCTCGATGCTCGGCTCATCCGGACATCGGCGCGCCCACGGTCCGGGCAACCCGGCGCAGCTGCAACTCAACGCCCGGGATCGGCAGCTCATCATGGCGCGGCTGCGTACCTTCTGACGCCCGTTCATCCAGCCCGGAAGTGACACGGGCGGGTGTGCCGAACCACAGGGCTACCTCGAACCACGGCGACCCGCCGCTGCGGTTGTCGCGGGGCAGGCCGACGTAGGCGACCGCCTCGCCGGTGTCGATGTCACCGGCGTGCGCGACCCGGATGTGCCGCTTGCGGGGGACCAGGCTGGCGAACGCGTGCGGGAACTGCTCGTCGTCGTCGAGGGCCAGCTGTCCGTTGGCGCTGTTCTCCACCGCCCCACCGAGACGTGCCTCGCTGCCCTCCCACCGGATCGATTCCACATTGGCGTCGGTGCCGCCCTGCAGCGAGTAGAGCCGCAGGATGTAGCCGGCGGCCAGGATTTCCAGCGAGTTGTCCTCGATGCGGGCGTCCATGCCAGGCCGGCCAGCAAATTCCGAGGCACCGAGGTTGGTCAGATTCCGCCAGACGGTGGTGCCGAAGCTCATCGCGTCGTCGCCGAGGGCGGGCTCATGACGTTCTGCCGCCCGCCGGTACACCTGCCGGATGAGGTCGGCCAGTGGGGTGAGCACGCCACGCTGGTCCAGCGTGGCGATCGCGTCAGTCAGCAGATCCACGCCCGAAAACCTAGCAGTACCGCCTGTTGATGTTGCGGAAATCAAGTGTCGGCGCGCCGCCGTGATCCGGTGTGCCGCCTCGTGACGGTGGTGCGACCGTCAGCGCCGAACCCGGAGTCGATGCCGGGCCCGGGCAGCCAATCTATGCTTCACAAATGGTGTACTTCCGACCGGGCGACAGGGTTGAGCTCGTTCGCACAGCCGATGCCTTCACTGAGCTGCGCCCTGGTGATCGAGGCGCCGTTGCCCGGTTCGACCTTGATCGACAGATAGTCTACGTCGACTGGGACGGCGGCAGTAACCTGTCCATGTGCCTGGACGCGGGTGATCAGATTCGTGTCATCCAGTCAGTCGCCATGATCGACAGTGTTGTCGGTGCCGAGCGGATCGGACAGCGTGACGTGTGGACTGGCGCGGCGGAGGACGCGGTCCCATCACCCCTGAATGCGCATGAGGCAACTCAGGATGCTGGCGCGGCGTTGCGGCGCCTCGACCGGACGAGTCTTGCCGCAGACGATCTCGTCAGCTTGGCCTGGATCATCGATCGAGTCGACCGGCGCGCGCCTCTGGAGCGTGTGGAGGGTAATCTCTCAACCTGCGTTCCACAGATGAGGTTGCTGGCTAGTCCGTGAAAATGCGGGTTGAGCTGCGGAAACGCTGGTAGGCCCGGTGACGGGGCGTGTCACTAGGCGGCAAGGTCGTTGCTGGTCAGGGCGTTGAGGGCGTGACCTCGTGGACGCGTCGGGGCTGGGGCAGGCCGAGCGCGTTGAGGATCTTCTGCTGCGCGGCGGTGAGCTGGGTGCGCTGGCGGAAGGAGCCGGCCGGGCCGGTGAACGTGCCCAGGTGTAGGCGTTGCAGTTCCTGGCGGATCGTCGGCCAGGTGGCATCGGTCGTCGTCTCGACGATGCGGATCAGCAGCAGGGCGAGCCAGCACAGCAGGACGTGGGCGCGTATGCGTTCCTCGTGCCGGTGGTAGACCGGCCGCAGGTCGATGACCTGCTTCATGTCCCGCCAGCCGCGCTCGACTTCCAGCAACTGCTTGTAGCCGAGGGCGATGTCCTCGGCCGACAGCTTGGGGTCGGAGGTGCGCAGCAGGAACTTGCCGTCCAGGTTCTCCTCGGCGCTGATCTTCTTCTTGTCCACGCGCAGCAGCCCGCCGGGGGTGGTGCGCAGATAGCGTTTGAGGCCGGGTTTGGTGGAGATGACGCCCTCCAGCCTGGCCCGCTCGGGCCGGGACAGCTTGTCGGAACCGGCGATCGTCTCCTCCAGCAACTCGACCATCCGGGCGCGGATCTTGGCGTCGCGGACGGCGGCGTCGGGGTTGAAGCAGACCACGAACCGATCGTCGGCCAGATCGGCGTCCAGTCTGACCTCCTTGACCTCCATGTTCCCGGCAACGGTCTTGTATCGTCCCTGCCGGGACAACGCCGCGCGGGCCTCGGGGCTATCGCCGCGTAGCTTCTCCCCGAGGATGTAGTGCCCGCCGGCGCGTTGCAGATACCGGCGGTTCTCCGCTGAGGCAAAGCCGCGGTCGGCAACCCATACGACGCGCGACAGCGACCAGTCCCGCATGTCGTCCTTGACCTGCCGGATCAGGGCGTTGTCGGCGGTGTTGCCTGGCCAGGCCCAGCATCTGACGGGGATGCCGTCGCGGGTCACGGCCATCCCGACGACGATCTGGGGCAGGTCCGGGCGGGAGTCCTTGGACTTCCCCCAGGTCCGGAACCCGGTCTCCTTCACCGCCGCTTCGTCGGCAGCCGGCATGCCCCGCTCGTCGCGGCCGATCGGTGTGTCGGCGTCCTCGATCTCGAAGTAGGTGGAGGTGGTGTCGAAGAACAGCAGGTCGACTTCCAGATTCAGCAGGTTGGCGGTGTTGTCGTAGACGATCCGCGACAACTCCGGCTCGACCTTGATGAGCCAGTCCATCGCCCGGTAGCAGGCCTCGTCGACCACAGCGCACTCCAGGCCGTCGATGACCACGTCGTGTTCGATCCAGCGCGTTGCGGCCAGCTTCGAAGACGGCGCCAGCGCTCGATTGGCCACCAGTGCGAACACAATCCGCTCGACCCGCTCGTCCATCCGCGTGCCGGCCAGCATCCGGTGCATCGCCGCGTCGATCCCGAGCCTGCGCCACAGCCCGTCCAGCACGAACGAGCCGCCCAGCGGCCGGGACTCGGTGAAGACAAGCTCGGCCGGGGCGGTAGCCGCCAGCGCGTCGGCGGGTTCCAGCAGCCGGGACAGCGCCGCGACCAGCCGCCGGATCCCGGCGACGTCGAGCTGGTCCTCCCGGCCGAAGGAGTACAGCACCTTCGTCTTCGAGGCCTTGGCGACCGGGTCCCACTCATTGTGGGCCAGCTGGAGATAGCCGATCACCTGGCCGTCGCCGGTCCGTCGGGTGGAGCGCTTCACATACACAGCGCCCGACCCTAGCGATCAACCTCCTAGGTGATCAAGTCGAGCCCGCAGCTCACGGGCTGTAATCGACCAAAGCGTGTCACTAGGGCTTTCCCGCAATTCCACTAGCCTGCAGAGCCTTGACCTGCCGAGATGATGCCGAACCTGCCATCACACCCCGATTAGCTGTGGAACGCAGGCTCAAGCGTCGGCCGGATCGTCGGTGTCGTGATTCGCGGCGGGGAAGCGGCTTCGGACTGTCTGAGCGTCCACGCTGCCTACCTGCACGTTCAGCTCGAGCCGGGCGGTGACCGGGTTCTCTGGCCGCTCGACGATCTCATCGCCGCGCAGCAGCAGGAGTGCCTGTTCGAGCTCCCCTGAGCCACCGGACCGCGGCAGTGTGGGATGGCCGCGCTCGCCTTCGACGCCGACCCGCCGACGTGCGCGAGCGGCCCGACGCTGGCGGGGCGCTACACCCCCGGATCCTGCGGCTCCTCACCCGGCGGATCCGCCACGTGGCGTCGGTGCGGAACGGGGCACCTGGCTGCGCTGTAGGGCAGGCCGTGTAGCGGTGGACGCTGTTGCGTGCCGTGCCACCGACCCGAAGCCCGGTTCCGCCGCTTCCCGAACGTGACGCCGCACGACGGCCGTCGACACCGCTGGCGGTGTCGGTCGCAGTCCCCGGGCTCGGCCCGCGGACGACCTGCACTGCGACGGCTACGGCGACCCTTCGGGATGAAGATGCTTGCGCGAAGTCCTTGGATGCGGGATGCTCGACTCGCCAGAGAACCTTGGCAGATAGAGCTTGGGCGTCGTGCCCTTGTTCGCTGCGGGGCTCAAACAGGCGCTGGAGTTCGTCGTGGACGCCGTCCCTTACGGGACCGCGGACGATGGTTGTCCGTCGGTTCCCCTGCCGCCCGCCATAGGTGTGGGCATTTCGAGTTGCCTGAACGAAGGTCGTCTGAGTTCCGACGGCCGTCCGGTCGACACGTCGGTCTTCGATGTTGACGCGCTGCGCGCCGTCGAACATGCCATCGCGCGCCGGGGATCCGTTCTCGTCTGTCCTGCCGATCCGCTCGCTCCCGTTTCGGCGCTGATCGCTGCGACAGTCCATGTCGATGCGATGGTGCGGGGCCTGCTGGAATCCGGCCGGCCCGCTGGGAGCAAGCTACGCGTCGGTGTGGTGACGGCCGACCACCACCTCCGTGGCTTCTATCGCGGCTTGGCGGTCGCCGGGCGACCTGGTGGGTCCAGCGTGCCGATGCGTTCGGTCGTTCCGGCTGCAACGGTCGGCAGGACCGGAATGCTGAATGTCATCGACCGGGATGATGGCCGCTGGTCCACGGTGTTCGTCGATTCGGTGGAGGCCGCCCGGCAGTTGGGTGAGCTCGACCTCTTGATCGTCGATCTGCCGGTCAATGATGCGAACAGCTTAAGTGGTATAGGACTGCCGGTTGTCATCGTTGCCCGGGATCCGTCCGATCCGGTGGCGCTGCGGATGGCACGGCACCTCCCGACGTTCGGTTATGACTGGGGCGTGCGGGCAGGCATCGCCCTGGAGACCCTGGAGACAACGGCCGGTGCCGGTGCCGCCCGGCTCATCAACCGGATGGATCGACGGATCCGAGTGGTGCCGGTCGTGGCGCCGCAGGTGTGCTCCGACGCGGGGCTCTTCTGGAATGACATCGGCTCCGTGCTCCGGCTAGCCGGACGCTCGCACCTCCTACGTACAGTTGCCGGTGACGCGTTCGCGCTGTTCCACGATCTCATCGGACTGGCGATGCCGATCGACGAGTTCGAGCGGTCGTACGGACGTCCGTTCGCAAGCCGGGTGGCGGATCTAGCCCAGGCTGCTGGGATCGTCGCCCGGGGCGAACTCCGCGACGAATGGCTACCGATGGTGGAGGCCGAACTTTCCGGGGTGCTCAGCTCATTACGCCGTGCCGAACGCGACGGACCGGCCGCCGCAGAGGGTTACACCACGAAGGCGTCGGTGCTGCCCCCGCTCCTCGCCGAGGCCCTCGACAAGCGTCAAGACGTGCTCGTGGTGACCCGCACCGCGGTCTTCGCCCGGGTATACACCCAGTACCTGTCCCAGCGATGGCCGCAGGTCCGGGTCGCCTCCATCGGCGAGTTGGCGACGACACGACCGGCCGATGTCGCAGTCCTGCTCGGCATGGCGCCGACCTGGGCGCGCTGGGTCTACCGCTCCGGCGTCGGTAGAGAACTTGCCGTACTGGCCTACACCGGGCACACGCCCACGTCGGCCCGGTCGCCGGGCGAGCGGAGCAGCGCCGATTTCGATGAGGCCGCCGTCGTGATCGCCGCCGTCAACATGCAGGGCGCCGCGGACCAGGGGATTTCGGCACCTGACCAGCGGGCGCGGGCCTGGGCGGCGCTGTCGTCCGGCTGTCCGGAGGACGGCGGCTACCTGCACCGTCGGTCCGGCGGTAACGACTCGGGCCTCACCGTGTCCAGCCTGGCCCCGCCCGAGGTGCCCCCGGGTCTCTGGGACGGCGGCAAGTGGACCGCTGACATCGAGCCGAATGCGACCTCTACGTCGAGGAGCATCTCCGGATCTGGCCGGGCGGAAACCGCACCGGGTCTGCGGGTGACATTCACCGACGGCACATGGGCCTGGCTGCACGCGCACAGCTTCGTCTGGTGCTGGCGCGCGTACAGCAACCAGGGCATCCAGGTGGAGGCGCGCCAGCTCGTTGCTGGTGACGATCTGGTCCTTATCGACGGGGACGCTCACAAGACGCTGTTGACGAAAGTGCTGGAGGTTTCGTCGGGGATACCGGAACTGGCGGTCGCCAGCGCCTGGGTCGACTACTGGCGGACCGCGCTGGGTCGGGCGCGTGCCCTCTGCGGCTCCTACGCGGCCCTTGACAGGCGGTTGGCGGTACTGGGCTGCCGGGTTCAGACGCAGACGGTGCGGCTGTGGTGCGTCGGATCGACGATCGGGCCGGAAGACTCCGCGGACATACGCCGTGTCGGTGAACTTCTCGACGATCACGTACTGCTCACCCGCCAACCGGAGATCTCGCGGGCGATGCGCACGTTACGCCATTCCCACGGAAGGCTGCAGCGTCGCCTCGCCTCGATGGTGCGGTCCGCAGGACCGGCCGCCGCGAACGGCCGTCTTCGGCCCGACGAGGTGCTCGACGAGGCGAGCGGGTTGACCGCCGCCGACATCGAGACCGCGGTAATTGTCGTAACCGTGGCATCCGTGGAAGTTGTCGACGCGGTGCCCCGCGTCCTCGCCGGCCGTCGCCACGACGCCGACGAACCGCCCGACTTGATCCACGCCGTCCGAGACGAGGAGCAGCAGTGAGCACCCCCATCAACCCGAACTTCGAGCCCACCAGGGCCCAGCAGGAGACGATCGTCGACTACCTCGTCGCCGCGGTGGTCGACGACGCCACCGGTGTGGCCGACGGCGACGTCTGCCTCGGCGAACCCCCGTCGGCCCGCTACTTCCTGGCCAGCCTGGCACCCGGCGACCTCGACCTCGCCGTCAACGCGGTACGGATGGGACGCGCGACACCGTCCTCGCTCGGCTTCGAGTTCGAAATTGGCCGCGCCGGCGGAACGATCCAGCTCAGCGCCACCGTGAGCTGCTACTACCGGCGGACACCGACCTACGCTGAGCAGCTCGAACACCTCGGGACACGCCTGGGTAGCGCCGACACCTACCGCCTCGCGCCGGTCTTCCAACGCCTCGACGTCGCGATTGATCCGATCACGGTCGATCTCTCCCGCCCGGGGCCGGCGTCCATCCCGGTCGGGCGAACCGAGTTCGCCCACGAGTTCACCCGGGCGCGAGCGCTGGCGGCCGCCGACCCGCGCGTGGAACGCCGCCACGGCGACGAGCGGCGCGAGCGGGCCGTCCCCGCCGATGCGCTGACCGACGAAGCGACCTTCGAAGCGTGGCTGCACCAGATCAACACCGGTGAACCGGTTCTGCCGAACTTCGCGGCCAGAATCCACCTGTCCTGCCGGGCCGTCAACAACCACGTGCGGGTCGTGGCCAGCCTGGAAAACCTGTCCACCGATCCCACCGTCGTGGTCCAGGGCAGGGGCCGCTCGGCCGGGCATGAACGCCACGACGAAGCACGCGACCATTTCCTCTTCCGGGCCGCGCTGCACGTGACCGCGGCGAAGGATGTGCTCCGGCCGATCCGGATGGATCTCGGCCCGGACGCGTACCGGTACCGCCGGGAACTGCCGGCCTACGCGACCAACTGCGGAGTCCGGGCCGTTCTCGGCGAGCACGGCGACGTCGTCGGTCTGAGCAGCGTCGCCGCACCGGTCTACGAAACGTCACGGGCCCGGCCCAGACTCCATCCGGCCACCGTGTACCGGGCACTGGAATCCGATCCGGTTCCCGAGTTGCGACGCCTCGAAGCCGACCTGCGGGCCTACGCGACCGACGACGCGTGGACCACCGACGGCTTGGAACCGGATCTGGCCGTCCGCAAGACACTGGACCGCGAGGCATTCCAGGACGAGGTCGCCAGGTTCGCCGACGGCGTGCGGTGGTTGGAACGCGACCCGCGGCTCCTGCTCGCCTTCAAACTCACCAACACCACCATGCGGCGACTGGCGGACAAGGCCGGACGGAAAGACGCCGGCTGGAGGCTGTTCCAGCTCGTGTTCGTGGTCAGCCAGCTGTCGGCGCTGGCCTGGCGGGAACACCCGTCGGAATCCTTCACCCCCGGATTGTGGGGCGACCCCTCGTCAGGAGATCCCACCGAGGCGGTCAGCGTGCTGTGGTACCCGACCGGAGGCGGCAAAACCGAGGCGTACCTCGGTCTGACCGTATGCTGCCTGTTCTACGACCGGGCCCGGGGCAAGACCAGCGGCACCAGCGCCTGGTGCCGGTTCCCGCTTCGGCTGCTGTCGCTGCAGCAGACCCAACGACAGCTCGATGTGGTCGCCATGGCCGACACGGTTCGCGCCGATTCCGCCGACATGCTCAAACAAGCCGGCGGCGACCGCGGCGCACCGTTCCGGATCGGTTTCTACGCTGGCGGCTCCAACACCCCCAACGCCCTGGACGCGGGGTTGGTCGATCAGCTAAGCCGCGACCCGAAGGCACGGAACAGGTACCGGTTGGTCGACACCTGCCCGTACTGCAACAGCCAGGCGGTCGCCGTGCGCCCGCCGGACCCCGACAAACTCACGCTCGAGCACGTTTGTGAAGACTGCGGCAAACTGCTTCCCCTCTACGTCACCGACCGGGAGATCTACCGCTACTTACCTGCCGTCGTGGTCGGCACGCTGGACAAGTTGGCCGGTATCGGGCTGTCCGACCGGTTCGGGTCGTTGCTCGGCGACGTCGACTGCGTCTGCCAAACCCACGGCTACGGCCGCGGCGGCAAATGCCACGAGCGCACCACCAAGCATCCCGTCGTCAAACTGCCGGCACCGCTGTACGACCCGTCCCCGACCCTGGAAATCATCGACGAGTTGCACATGGTCGACGAGGAACTCGGCGCCTTCAGCGGCCACTACGAAGGTCTACTCGCTTCCGTCCAACAGGCCCTATCCGCCCGTAGACGGCCCGACGGTCGCGGGGTCCGGATGAAGGTGATCGCCACCAGCGCCACCATCCGCGGCGAGGACCGACAGTGCGAGCACCTCTTCGGTCTACGGTCGGTCGTGGTGCCGCTGCCCGGCCCCAAACTGGACCAGTCCTTCTACTGGCGGATCGATCCGGACGCGCCGCTGCGCCGTTTCGTCGGAGTGCTGCCCACCCGGACGACGGCCGAGATGACAGTCGTACGGATCCTGACCGCCGCGCATAGCGCCGTCCGGCGTCTCCAGGCACGCACCGGTGTGCCCACGGCTTTGGCCGCGCTGCCAGCGCAGGACTACGACGCGTTGGTCGACCTGTACCGAACCAGCCTGACGTACGTGACCAGCCTGGTCGACTTCGGCAAGATCCGCCGCTCCATGGACACACAGGTCAATGAGTCCCTGCGCCACGCGGGATGGGCGGAACTGAAGATCGCCGACCTCAAGGGTGAGACACCGTTCGACCAGGTCGGCGCGACGCTCAAGGACGTCAGCACCCCAGGCGGTGAAACCGAGTCCATCGTAGCCACCAGCATGGTGAGCCACGGCGTCGACGTCGACCGGCTCAACCTCATGGTCTTCAACGGGATGCCCCGGGCGATGGCCGAATACATCCAGGCCAGCTCCCGGGTGGGGCGCGCCCATCTCGGTGTGGTGTTCATGATTTTCAACGCAGTTCGGGAAAGGGACCGTTCGCACTTCCGGTACCACGGCAAATTCCACGAGTACCTGGACCGGATGGTGGAGCCCGTCGCGATCAACCGCTGGAGCCGCTTTGCCGTGCGGCGCACCCTGCCGGGAATCCTGATGGGCCAATTGCTGCAGGTCGCCAACCGCGGCTGGTGGGACGCGGGCGGTGCACCGACCCACCTGCACGAGCTCGGCCGCATGAAAGCCGCGTTGCGCGACCCGGCGGCGGGCGGTATCCCCGAGACGCAACTGCCAGCATTGCTGGATGCGTTGCACCACGCCTACCTGGCCGACCGGGAGGAGGCGCTGGAGCTCGCCGCGGACCTCGACGAGCGGCTGCGCACGGCGGTCGAATCACTGCGGGCAGCCGGCGCGGCCAGCGCAGCCGCCAGCGGCGGCGGTCGACTGTACCGGGCCACCGCGGAAAATCTCGGCCTGGAGCACGCCCCGATGACCAGCCTGCGCGACGTGGCCGAGGGCATCCCGTTCATCACCCTGTCGGATCGGAGCCGTTGATGTCGTTCGACCCGCGCGACCGTGACATGACCCGAGACCGGGGCCAGGTCCTCTTCCGCTACCGCCCCGACCAGACTTTCGACCACGCCGGGGGCTTCATCGCGCAGGTGCGTCAGTACGCCAACGACGAGGCGTACGACGGTCTGCCCTTGGACCGCGACTACCTCGTGGCACAGGCTATGCGGTTGGTCCGGCGGTGGCGCGCCGAGGGACGAACGGCCGCCGGAGGCGACCGGGCGCCGGAGTTCCCCTCCGACGACCCCATGGCGGCCACGCATTACCAGGTCGTGATTCCAGGCAAGGTGTTCTGCCGGGTCTGGCCACGGATCATCCGGTGCGCGAAGCCCAGCTGCGGCCGGGTCTGGGAGGCGCAGGATCCGCGGCAAGGCCAGGACTGGCCTCCGCCGTGCCCGACCTGCGGCGGCCGCAACGGCAACCGGCAGCTCCAGTTCGTCTTCGCCCATCAGTGCGGTGAACTGCTAGGTCTCAGACCACCGGGCAACTGCGGACGCGGCCACAACGCGTTCCGGCTCAACGACCGGGTCAGCCGGTTCAAGGACTTCCGATGGGAATGCCTGAACTGCGGCATCAGCCTCAACGTCCAGGCGATCTGCCCGAACACCAGCGCGTGCACCTGGTCCAACAAGATGATGGTGCCGCTGCTACACACCGCCGGATCCGCATACGCCGGGCAAGGTCTCAGCCTGGTCAACGTCCTGACCAGCGAAGCCGCGTACAGCGCCACCCAGCCGGGCTACATCGTTGCCACGCTGGCCCGCTGGCTGGGCGAATGCACCGAGGAAGAGTACGAGCGACTGATCCGTGCGGCGACCTCGGCGGCCGCCGTGCCGCAGGAGGTGTTGGACTCGATCGCCGCAATGGAGGAGGCAGGCCTCAAGGCGCAGGCCGATGCTCTGCGTCGTCGGTTCGTCCCGGTCGACCTCGACCGGCTCGCCGAGGCGGTCGAAAAGGTCCTCGGGTACGACCCCGTCAACGACGAGCGCGGCGCAGCGCTCGCCGCGAGCCTATCCACGTACCAGCGCGTCCTGCACCTGGACCGTTTGACGATCGGCCGGGTCCGCGACCTGGCCCGCAGCAAGGCGCGCCGCGACCTGTACGACACGTATCCCGCCGTGCTGCGACGGGCCGGGTTCGAACCAGACCGTACATGCCTGCTCGGCAACTTCCCGGTGACTTATCTCGCCGTCGGCTACGCCCGGGCCGGGTTCAGCCCGTCGGAGGCAGACCTCGTGCCCTACCGCGGTAGAGTCTCCCGCGCCTCGCCGATGACCACCCTGCTGTACGCGCACCCCACCACCACAGAGGCGCTGCTGTTCGTCCTTGATCCCGACCGGGTCCGGCGCTGGATGATCGCCAACCGGCTCATCCAGGCTACCGAGGTAGGCGACGCTGCGGACCTGCGGCGTTGGTTCGCGACCCGGCTCGACCCGACCGACGGGCAACTGCCCACCTTCCCCGCCGATCTCAAGGAGGGGGACCCGGAGTGGCCTGCCTACCAGCTGTTCGGGCTGTTGCACACCCTTGCCCACCAAACCCTACGGGCGTTGGCGGTCGACTCCGGCTACTCCGAGACGTCGCTGTCGGAGTACCTATTCCCCTACGAGCTGGCCTTCGCGCTGCACCCCAACGGCCGCAGCGAATCCAGCATCGGGGCCCTGCGGACCGTGTTGGAACAGAACCTCGACGCGGTCGTCAACCGCGCCTTCGACAACGATTCGTGCCTGTACGACCCCAACTGCATGCACCACAACCGCGGCGCAGACCACGGCTGCCTTCTGCTCCCCGAGACCGCCTGCCAGTGCTGGAACCGGCACCTGTCCCGCTGGTACCTCTACGGCTCACCGGACGGCGATGTGACCGGCTACTGGGATCCGGCGTTGTAGCCGAGGCGTCCAAACCCGGTACGGGGCACGTAACGCCTCACGCAACCCGCTGGCGGCAGCGACACATCTCGGGATCACCGCGATCTGGTGCAGGACCGCCGCGGAAGTCCGTACCATGCCGTGGTGACAGCAGCGGGAGCGGCAGTCCTTTTCGGCCTACTACTCGGCAAGCTTCCAACGCTACGGGAAGGTTCACCGCCTGGGACCGGCGACTGACGAGCAGCCCCATCCGAACGACGCGCCGGCGTACGGCTGTACGACGCCGGCGCAGGGACGCTATTGTCCTGATCCATACCGGCATGATCGGTCGTGGACAGGAGGAGCGCGTGTACACCGTCGTCGACCTCTTTTCCGGCTGCGGTGGCGGATCGATGGGCTTCCACGAGGCCGGCTTCCGTACGGTCGGTGCCGTCGAAATCGACGAAGACGCGGCAGCGGCGTTCACCGTGAACGTAGGCGTCTCCCCGATCGTCAAAGACATCCGGGACGTCAGTGGCAACGATCTGCTCACCCCGGCCGGGTTACGCCGCGGCGAGCTGACCTTGCTGTTCGGCTGCCCGCCGTGCCAGAGCTTCACCGTGCTCCGCCGGGCCGCCGCACCGACCGACTACGACGAGCAGCGCAGAGAGCTGATCTACGAATATCTCCGGCTGGTCGGCGAACTCCATCCCCGGCATATCGCGTTCGAAAACGTGCCCGGCCTTGTCGAAGGCCGCTGGGGAACCTACTTCGAGACCTTCCAAGAGATCCTGTTCGACCTCGGCTACCGGGTCACGCATCATGTCGTCGACGCCGCCGAGTACGGCGTACCGCAACGACGGCGACGTGTACTGGTCGTCGGCAGCAGAGTGACCGACCCCTCGCTACCTGAGCCGACGCACGGCGCGAGCCCTGACACCGAGACCGGCACTAAACGACGGAAGCCTTTCGTCACGGTGCGTGATACCATCGGACACCTCCCGGTATTGGCATCCGGCGAACAGGACCCCGACGACGAGTTCCACCGCGCACGGCGACATAGCAAAGTGGCGTTGGAGCGCCTCGCGTGGATTCCGGAGGGCGGCAGCCGCAGCCAACTCCCCGAGCACTTGGTGCTGGACTGCCACAAGAATCACAGAGGCCACCACGACATTTATGGCCGCATGGCGTGGGACGGTGTGGCGCCGACGTTGACGTCGGGCTGCACCAATGTCACCAGGGGTAGGTTCGCGCACCCGGTACAGAATCGGGCAATTACGCTGCGTGAGGCGATGCTGCTGCAGACGTTTCCTGAGTACGCCCGACTGGTCGGCACCGTCGAAAAGATGGCTCTGCAGATCGGCAATGCCGTCCCGAGCCTGCTCGCCGAACGCATCGGCGACACTGTCAAGGCGATGGAACGCCGATCGCGGCAGGGTCGTGGATCTGACCAGCGCCACACTGCCGACGCGTGACACCGGCGCCCTATGGGGCGGCGCGGCGTGACAGCACGTGAGCAGCGACCACGTCGGCCATCGCGGCCGGTTGTTCGTGCGCCCAGAACCGCAGCACGTCCCAGCCCAGCCGGACGAGATGTGCGGATGTCTCAAGATCTCGACCGCGGTTTCCGTCGAGTTTCTTCTGCCACCACTCTCGGTTGCTTTTTGGCACCATTCCGTGCTCGGGGCAACCGTGCCAGAAACAACCGTCCACGAACACTGCAACTTTGACACGGGGAAAGACGACGTCGACCGTCCGCCGCGGCAGTCCGGGCACCGGCCGATGGACGCGGTAGCGGAAACCACGCCCGAACAGCAGACGTCGCAGGGCCAACTCGGGCTGAGTGTCCTTCCGAGGGTGACGGCTCATCTGGGCGGAGACCCGGGTCGACGATGCGACCATTACCGGCGGCATGTCGGCGACCGAGGTCATCGTTCCGCCAATCGGCTGCGGTTGCCCTGGTCGATCTTGTCGTCCCATTCGACGTCCTCGCCTTCCGGCACCTCCGTCGCCGGCTCATGCCATGGCGGCCGTGGCACCAGGTCGAACCCCGCCCGACCGGCCAACATCAGCGTGGCCGGCTCGTGAAGATCTGTCACGGACCGCGCGTAGACCCGGAAGGGCCCGACACCGTCGGGCTCCGGCCCACAATCGGCACGTCCAGCGTACCGGGCCAGCAATCCGAAGAGCTTCGGTTCAGTGGTCGGCCCAACCTGCGGCACAAGTTCAGTCCCTGGCCGTGCACGCCGCCGGCGACTGTAGAAGGTTACGCATCCGGCAACTGGGGCCTCGGCCCCGAGGCGGTTGCGCGCCTCGCTCCATCCGCCGTCGATCATGTGCGCGGAGTCGCGTACCGCAGCAAGCTGCTGACCACCCGATAGCCGGTGAAGCTGTAAAGCTCGCCTCGTTGACATCGATCACCGAGGGTAACGTACATCGGTATCACGTAGGAGATGTCCCGCTGCAGCCATGAGCACATCGACCCGTCCGGCCGGTGCACGGTACCCGGCACGGATGCTCCGTTCACCTGTGGTCGACCGAATCGGCTGCTTGCGCCCGGCCGTCGGGCTGTCCGACGTGTGACATCCGCTCACGGTTCTCCTTCGCCTCCGTGATCACGGCTGCAACCTCTTCGCGGAGCAGCGGCTCGGGAAGGCCGAAAAGGTCCTGGAACGCACCACGCCGCATGAGGTGCTTGAGGACGTCGCGGAGGATCTCGGTCTCGTTGCGTGTCATCAGATCGCGCTTGAGCCATTCCTTGGCGAGAGCGCGGACCAGTTCCGGCGATCCTCCGACGGAGCGCCGCCGGGCGAAGATCTGGTCGAAGTTCCGTTCGGAGAAGACGTCGATCAGGTGGTACGGGTCCGTCGATTCCGCATCGTCGCGAAGGAGTTCGGCACGCCACCACAGACGTCCGAACACGTGCCTGGTGATGTCCGTGGCGAGGACGCGATCCCCGGTCGGAGCCGGAAAGCGCCATACGGCGATATCGGGCAGCAGGATGAGCGCCATGAAGGCCCAGACGGGCCGGACGGCAGCCTCCGCCGGCACGGCACCCATGTGTGCGTGCAGTACACGGGCGACCGTCGTGTCGAACCGGCCGAGTTCACGGCCGAGCGGTCGGTCCGGGAAGCCGAGCCCGACCGCGACTGTCCGGACTTCCTCACGCAGCGCGCGGAGTTGTTCGACGTGTACCCGAACACCGCCGGTGGCGGCGTAATACTGCGCCGGGTGCGACGCGGCCGAGGCGCCCTCGAGTTGCTGCGGCTGCGCCTGGCGGATCTCCTCGTAACGTTCCTTCGCGACCCGGTCCGGTATGCGCGGATACAGCGTGCTCAACGCGGCCGTTCCAAGAAGCTCGTCGCGGCCTGGATGACTGTCGCGAACAACGGCGCGTCGTTGTTGCGCATCCGTCGCAGATCGGTGAGCTTCGCATCGTCGGTGTAGGCGTTGAGATACGTGCGCAGAAGGCCCTGCAGGACCGCCCCCAAGGTTCCCTCCTCGAACTCGACGTCAAAGGAGAAGTCGTCCGCCCCGAGCGCACGATCGATCATGCTTCTGATGACATCGGTCTTCAAAGCCGACAGTACGACCCGGTCGACGTCGTTGGGCGTCGCCGCGCGGCCGACCGCCGCCACGACGTCGGGGTTTTCCTGGTTGACGAGCAGCTGGATCGAACCCAGTGCGGAGGCGTGCAGGTCGGCGCCGAGCTCGAGGAACCATCCGGCCGCCTCGGGCAGCGCCGATCGGGAGAATGGGATCACCGCCAGCGGGAACAGCGGCGCGTCTCCTTGCAGGCGGATGTCGACCGCGTCGTCCCACAGGCTGCTCCCGGGACGGTGCGCAACTGCCGTCCTTTCCGCGCCGCGGTTCGCGAGAACGATCATCGTTTCGAGCCGCACCACGCCGCCGAGCCGCTCGCCGGGGAGGACAACCTCGAGGTTGATGGCCGACGCGTCGGTCTTGACCGGTACCCACGCGACGGCGCCTCGCAGGTGGGACGGGACGGCACTCCACCGCACGCTGACGGCAAGGTCGACCTCGTCTCCGAGACCTGCATCTCTGCGGGCGGCTGGAAGATCGATCGTGATGTGCCTGCTCAATTTCACGTCGCGGTGATAGTCCCAGTCGGAGAGGCTCTCCGGGAGAGCCTGCTCGATCTCGGTTCCCGGGTCGAGCGTCCAGCATTCGGCGCGGACCGTCGTGTCCTGGATACGGCGGTACGGCCAGGCGCGGACCCCCCTAGTCGCCACCGGCAGTCCTAACCGTCCGCGCCAGTCCCGCTTCGATCTGTGTGACGGTGTCCGGCACGGGCCGCACGAGCAGTTCGACATCGACATCGGTCGGTGCCGCAGGCAATGTGAGACGTTCCTCGTTCGTGGTCCGGCCGGCGATGCGCCAACCGATAATCCGTGGCTGGCCGGAATCGCCCGGCGGCTCTTGTTCACGCGTCCCGTCCGCCACGGTCACCGAGACCGTTCCTTCGACGGTAACCGGGGCGTCGGCCCGCACGACCAGGCGTTGCACCAACAACGGGCCGTCCGGGTCTTCCTCGAACCGCGGACTGCCCTCCAGCTTCAGTATCGCTCTCGCCGTGCGTCCGGCGGCGTTGCCGTCGCCGGTACCGGTTCCGCCCGTTGGCCGGGCGAGGACGCCGCTGCCGGAGCCGCCTGCCGCCGCCACGAGCGAACCGAGCAGGTTGCTGGCGGCGCCGAGAGGAGCTCGCTCCGGATCGGCCTTCACGGGGGCGGGTCGCGTGAACTCCGCGAGCTTCTCTTTGATCCGGACGAACGTGGTGCGCACGAACGTCCGTTCCTTGCCTTCGAGTTGCGCGAAGACCCAGTCGTCGTGCGTCGGCGGCTCCGCACGGGCGTATGTCCGGTCGAGTTCGTCGGACGCCTTGAACACGCCAGCGTAGGCGAGGGCCCCGCTGGCGGGCTCGGGACCGATGTGGTACTTGACGACGAGTTCCGGGGAGCGGAGAAGACAAACATGGTGCGGCGCGTCCGGAACCCCGAGGTCCTGAGCGGCTGGAGGTGTCTCGTGCGGTAGCGCGAGTTGCCGCTCGATGACGAGCCGCCCCAAGGTCTTTTTGGGATTTCCGCAGTTCAGTGTGTCGACGCCCTCGGCATCTGCGGTCATCCGTTCATAGGCTGCGACAAACATCTTCAGGTCACGGCTTTGTTCCGGCACCGGAACGGCGATCGGCGAGCCGCCGAGGTAGGTCTCCGGTAACAGCCGGACCTCCCCTCGACTTCGCAGCATAATCGGCCACAGGTTCCAGGCGATCGAGTCCGCGAGGTAGCGTGCAGTTGTCGCGTCCGAATCGTCGCCGAAATCCGGGTCGATGATCACGATGTCGGTGCCGGTGTCGTCTCCGTCGAAGGGGCGTAGTCCCAGGGCGGCCGCGACGCTTTCCGCGGCGCCGTCTACCAAAGGCTCGACGTACGTCCCTTCCACGCGACCCCACCAGTGCCGCCCGGTATACGGACGGCGTTCGCCGTCCTTTCCGGGCAGCTCGACGGACTCACCGAGGCAGATTCCGATCAGACGGGTCTGTGGGCCTTCCGGTTCGACCGTGCGGGTATGGACGATCACCGTCCCGGTTCGGGATATCTGGTAGAAAACGCCCTTGCCGTACCCGTACGTGCCGCCGCCCCGGGATGTGTCGGGCGGGTCGCCCACGTTCAGCACGAACGAGACCCAGTCCCGCGGGTTGCCGCCGCGCGCTGTGTCGGCCCGGGTGGGTCCGCCCAGTCCTTTCGTCCCCCGGTCGCTGACCGTAAGCGTCCGCACGATCGTCGAGCCGCCCTCCTTGCCGCGGAGTAAGGCACGCAAGGGAAACTGGTCGCTGTACGGCGCACCTTCCAGCAGCAGGTCGCGCCAGGCGTTGGCATGCTGGGGAAGGACCGTTGCGAGGTCGAGCCGGAAGCGGACGGGTCGGTCGCCCAACTTCGCGTCCCAACTGTTCTGCGCGGCTTCGCGGACCAGGATCGCGGGCCACGGCATAGGCGGGCGGCCGAGTGTCCTCTTGATACCCTCGGCACTGATCGATCCCCCAGGTGGGAAGGGCTGCGAGTACCACCGGAACCCGCTCACGGAGCCGCCATCGCAGTGAGGAACGCCGAGACGTCTCCGGTCGGTACGGGCATGGGCGACGGCGCGGCATCGAGGTCAACGGTGTACCGGAGGTCCCGTACACCGTTCGGTAACCCGCCCACGAACGAATCGGGCACGATCCGCGGAAAGTCCCCGACCACCCGGTAACAGGCCTGTTCCATCAGGGTGAACCTGATGCCGCCGTAGCGTTCCGCATCGGCGAGGTAGTAGCCTGCCCGGGCCAGGAGCCGGTAGTACGCGGACGGTTCGCCCAACCGGAGGGCGGTGGCCTCGACGATCTCGGGGACCGAGACGCCGGCACCCGCCGAAACGTCAAACCTCATCCACCACACGATCAGCTCGCCGCCGGGCGGAGGGTCCAGCTGATCGACACCGTGGATCCGGATCGCCCGTCCCGTCCCGGACGTCGTCGACTTCACCTCAATCGCACGGGCGTTGCGGAGAAAGTCGTGCGATGAGGAAGTAGGTCCCGTCCAGGCCCCCAACGCCTCGATGTTGCGGTCCAGGACGGCGTTGAGAACCGTCAGCTCGCCGAACAGACCGGTGAGCTGATCCAGTCCGAGCGGCGATCCGCTGCGCAACAGCTCGTGCCAGCCGTTCAGGACGCGCTGCACCGCCCCAGGCGGGTCGGCTGGCTCCAGCGCAACTGCCGCGAGGACGTCCGCGCACAGTCCCGTGAATACTTCCTGCAGGTCGGGACGCAGAAGTACCAGATCTGCGTATCGGGCTGGCGCGGACCGCCCCTGCAGAGTCCGTGTGAGTAGATGGACGGCGGCGGCTCGGGTATCGGGCCGAATCTCGTCGCTGGCGCTCAGCGGAACGAGTAGATGCCTGGCGCCTTCGGGATCGATGGCGCATCGCAGGGGGGTGTCCGCGGCACGCACCGGAAGATCCGACGTCAACCACCCGGTTCCGGACCCCGCCTGCAGGGCGTCCCAATGGTCCGCAACGATCCTGCGCAGGTCGTCAGACACTTGCGTCGTCCTCGTCGTCTCCCTCAAGGATCGTCGGGTCTTCCTGCTCCACGTAGACCTTCGACAGGTCGGCCGACACGTAGTCGTACGTCACCGTGCTGTCCGCTCCCGTGGGCTCGGGAAAGACGAAGGCCGCTCCCATCACGACGTCGTGGGTCGCGTTGAGGGGTTCACGGCCCTTCTTCTCGACCGGCGGCGACACCGGATCGATCGGGTAGAGCAGCAATAGGCCGACCTTCGGGCGCTGAACACGACGAAGTTTCTCGATCGCAAGGCGACGTCCGTCGTCCACGCCGCCGGGCACGGTGAGGTTGACGGCGGTATCCCTTGCGCTGGAAAGGGTTTTGATGTCCGCCGCGCTGTCCGGGCTGAGGTTTAGCCGGCTGCGATTGTGCATACCGAGCGACCTACCATCTGGCAGTTTCCACCGTCTGGCGTCCTTCTTGGAGTTGCCGATCACGGCGACATCCCAGCTCAGCAGCTCGCCTGCCTTGATGCGCTTTTCGATGTAACCCCTGATCAGGTCCCTGCGGCCGTTCTGCGACAGGTCGTGGAACGAATACTCCTCCACGAATCGCAGCACGTCCGTGTATGAGACGTCCCGCCACAACTGCCATTGTCGCCGCGTTTCGTCGACCGACTGCCCGTCACGTGCGTGCTCAGAAGCGGCGCGCATCAGGTTGTCGGCCGCCCTGACGTTGTCCTCGAGCCAGGCCCGGTCGTCCACGTGGAAGTAGCGGGTCTCGACTAGGTCGCCACCGTACGCGGCCTGAGCCTTGACGGCGTCCTTCATCCGGGCCGGTGCGGTCACCAGCATCTTGGGATGGGTCTGGATCCGTACGGCGAAGGTCAGCGGGTTCTTGTCCTCGACCAGATAGCGGTCGATGTCTTTTCGGATCTCCGCCTCTACCACCGCAATATGCCGGAACCATTCCGCAAGCTCCTGCGTCATCCAGATTCTCGGCAGGTCGGCGTATCCGGCGCGGTGACCGAACCATCGACCCATCTGCAGCAGTGTGTCGTACGTGGAGGACGCCCGGACGAAGTAGCTGGAGACAAGGCCCTCCAACGTCAGCCCACGGCTGAGCGTGTTGCCGCCGACCGCGATCGCAACGACCGGGCCCGATTCGTAGTCCAGCCGGTCCCGGCTCTTGTGGTTGTCGACCACCACGCGGCTGTCGGCGATGACGCCGGGCAACTCCGCGAGAACCTCGTCGAACGACACGGTCTTCTCGCCGAAGTCCGTAGCAGCCACCCGCGCCGTCTCGTCGGTCCACATGTCCCTCAGTTCGGCGACGAAGGTACCGTCCGCTATCAGGTCGTCCGGCTTCAGCAGGCTCAACGCTGCACGGCGGAGATCGTCGAGCGGATCGCGGAACATCTCGTGAACCCAGGTGTTGAGGGTCGTGTGAACGAGCATCGTTGAGTGCGGGACGCCTGTCCTGCGGACCCGGCGCGCAGCCGTGGCGAGCCAGAAGTACAGCACTGCGTCGCGCAGAGACGGGGTCATTTCTGGCTCGAAGGACGCCGCCGATTTGCCTTTCGGTTGCACAAACTCGACGTCCTCGTCGGGGACTATCCGGATCATGTCCTCGCCGCCGGCCACGTCACCCGGATCTTCGCCCTCCAACGGGTCGCGGCCGAAAAGCAGCTCCGGCCCTTGGTATCCCTTGGGCTTCTCCAACCCGACGACGAAGTCCCGCGGATAGAAATCGTCCTCTTTCGAAGGATCGATCAGCAGGTTGGCGAACGGCGTGGCCGTGTAGCCCACGTACACTGCTCGCGTGAAGACCTTCAGCAGGTCGCCGATCAGCGGGTTGATGCGTTTCCCGCCCACGGTCGCCTGGTCGGCCTCGTCGTCGATGACAACCGTCGGGCAGTCCTGCAGGTAATCCCTGGCGGAGGCCAGCCATCTGTTGAGTTTGGCCAGCACCTTGGCGTTCTTCTTGACCACCAACAGGACCCGCTGTTGGTGGGAAGCCAGGAACGCGGCCGCATTGGCGGGCGGATGGAAGTCGTGATCGACGGTAGTCACCTGGTGCCACTGTGCCGGATTGGCCTGGACCAGCTCACGTGCGAGACGGGATTGCGTCTGGCGGCGCAGAGCGTTGTGGATCCCCGACAGCACGATGAAGAGACGGTAGCCGCGGTCCGCCGCTTTCGCCATAACCGCGGTGAAGTTGGCGGTCTTGCCCGACTGGACGTAACCCAGCACAAGTCCCATGCTGCGAAAAGAAGTGACAGCGGGGTGATCCAGGAGCCCGACGACCTTGGTAGAGGAACTGTCCAAAGCCCTGATGGCCTCGTCGCCCCAAGGCCGCTCGCCGGTACGGAGCGTCTTCTCCAGAGCGGGCCAGAAACGGTCGCCCTCCTGCGGCCCCGTGTACCACGTCAAGCGACCCGACCGATAGACGACGTGTGGTTCACGCATCTCACGGATTTTGATGACATCGGCCTCATGGCGCTTCCTGAGCTCTTCGATGATGTGCTCAGGCACCTGAAGCACACGCAACCGGGCAACAGCCTTCTCCGGTGTCGCTTTCTCCAGGATCGACTGAAAGACCTCGTACTGATCTCCCAGGTCGTCGTCGACGGTCATACCTTGATCCTTTCAACGGTGACCTGATCGGGGCGCTGTTCGGTGAGAAGAAGGTGGGCTGGCGGTTGAGCCTACGACTGTCGCACCGGTACAACACCATTGCCAACTTCCCCCGCTTCGATCACCTTGACCGAACGGGTCGCCCCACCGCTGGCGGCCTCCATCGCGTGGCATGTGTCGACCATGGTCAGCGCGTACACCAGTCCTGCTACGCCGATGTCCAGGCCCTCGGTGAAGCTGAAGTCGTCCTCAGCCATCTCGACGAGCTCGTCCAGCGCCTCCGAATCGGGCAGGTCCTCGGGGACGGCGTCGGGATCGGCCGACTCGATCGCTCGCAGGAGCGCCTCGAATGTGTCGGCCGTCGAAGCGATCTCGTCTACCAATCGGATGACCCTCCGCTCCTCGTCGAGGATCTGAACCGCCTCGTTCCGGGTAACGTCCGTGATAGGTCAGGTGTCGCAGAAGAAACCGAATCCCGAATCCTCGCCGAGGTCTTCCTCGCGCGGAGTCCAGTAAATGGCCTCGTCCGGAAGGATCGCATCCGTCACGATCTGCTCACGCGGGATCATGCGTTGTCACCTGCCCTAACGTCGGTAGCTTGCGGGCGCTGGTTCTATTGTTCCGGAGACGGCTCCGGAGGATCATGTCTCAGGAGGCATCGTGTAGTCGATGTCCTGATTGCCGAGACCCGCCGTCCGCAGGTCCTTGTTTCGATAGGCGCCAGCGTTCAGCACGTCCCTCGTACGCGACAACTCCGACGTCTTGTTTCGGAAGCCAGAGTCGTCGACGTCGCCTTCGAGGATTGCGCGGTAGTGCTCGTAGAACAGCTTGGTACGTCCGTGGATCTGGCCCCACGTGAGCAGTTCGATGTCACCGCGACGGTCCCAGACCTCGCGAGTGTTCGACGTGAGGGCGTAACGGTCGCCGGTGATGAACGCCATTTCAACGTCGCCTCTTTCGCCTTGCGCCAGCTTGTTGGCGTAGCGCTCTACCTGCTGTAGGTCCTCAAGTTGCACGGCGTGACCGGAACGCTTGATCTCGATGACGATCAGCCGGCCTTCGCCGCGCAGTGCCAGGAAGTCGTAACGTGTGAGGTCGGCCGCGTCGATCTCCTCGGCCCCCCATTCCTTCAGCTGTTTGGTTACCTGCTTCTCCTCGGCGAGGACTTGCCACTCGGGATTGATCAACCATGGGAAGTCCGCAATGAGGTCGTGCATGTTGTCGCGACCGACCCGAGGTGCGGTCTCCGGACTGTCGTTCACGATCATGTTGTAGAACTTGTCGACAATGTCGAGCCGTCCCTTGACCACTTCGAGGACGGCGCGGCTTTCGAGGACGTGCCACCCGCGGAGCAGCTCCAGCGCCTTTTCAAGCTGTTCGGGATCGTCGGCGACCGCGTCCAGTTGTTCGATGTAGTCGTGGAACTGGCGGTACTCGTAGGCTCGGAGAATGGTGTCGGCCAGAGCCTCGGTTCGCTCGGTATCGGCGTTCGACGAGCCGACCAGCCCGATGAACTTCTCCGCCTGTTTGCGTGACGGCGGATCGAGCTGCACGAGGCGACGCGCCAACTGCTCGTTCTCCATGACACGCCTCTGGGCTGTGGCCGCTCCGCGGGAACTGTGCTCCCGTAAGAGACGCCGCACGAGAGTCTGCCCCCAGGTGTGGAACTCTGTCAGCGCAGGATCCGCCCAGTCGATTTCCTGACGATCGGTCGAGATGCGGTCACTGGCGTCGTCCGCTCCTTCGTCGAGGAAGTCCGCCTCGATAACTCCGGTGAGGTACTTCGTCCCGTGCTGTCCAGACGCTTTACTCTCCACGCCAAAGAAAAACGGTGGTGCTTGGGCCGTTTTACCGCGGACGAGCACGACAAAGCCCTGCATTTCTGCGGGCAGAGTCGTCTGGCTGAATCCGGCCCACCACTTGATTTCGCTGCCGTCGGGCAGAACATGCTGTTCGTCGCCAGCCGTCGGGGTGCGGTGTGTGAAGGTGAGCGGGGCCTCGTCGATGGGCACGCCGTTGACGAGGATCTGCATATGGCCCCGGACCGATCTGCTGAACCGCCTCGCGAGATTGTGCCGGAGGGCCTCCGGACTCAACGCGGTGGTGTGCTTGAGCACTTGTAGCTTAATTGTCGTGCCGTGCAGGTCCGTGTTGTCCGTTTCCCGGACCTCGCCGGGCAGCTTGAGAGTCTCTCCAGCACCTGACCTCGTCTTGAGCCTCTCGGCGTCCAACTCCACGGTTGTGACCCTGCCGGCGCGACGTGTCTCGACGATCATCCGTTGCGCGAGGCCGAAGCCAGCGAGCTTGCCGATACCCTTGCGGCCCATCGGACTGCGACCAGGAACCTCGGGCTGTCCGTCTGCTCGGCGGTTGCGACCGATGACCAGATACTCCGTCTCAAGATCACCGTCGGTCATGCCAACGCCGTCGTCAGAAATTGAGATCGAGTCGTTGGCGCGATTGTACGTGGCCGGGTTCGGAAGATCGATCTCGACCCGGGATGCACCCGCATCCCAGGCGTTGGCGACGAGCTCAGCAAGTGCGGCGTCCCTGCGCTTGTACATCTGCACGCCGAGGTGCTCCAGGGTCCGCCCTAACACGGTGATGCTGAAGGTCCGTGGGCCTGTGTCCGCGCTCATGTCTGGACCTTACTGTCCGGCACGATCACTCGACAGCCCGTCGATAGGCGGCTCGTTAGCCGTCTTAACGGCCAGCGCGTCGACTCTGCGTGAGATCAGAGCGCCTCGGCCATGAGCGAGCAGGCCGTCTCAAATTTGTCGAGGTCGTGTCGTTGACCTGCAGGTACAGGTGGATGCCCTCACCGTCGGTGCAGACGTACCAGGCGGCGGCGTCGACGCCCGCGACGGCGGCGCGCAGGTCGGGGCGGTTGGCCAGGGCGAGCCGTGGCGTGCGGATGGTGGCGCAGCCGAAATCGAGGGTGTGGTTGCCGCAGGTGAGGATGTACCGGCCGGGTTCCAAGAGCAGCCCGCCGAGCGGCAGCGTTGCCGGCAGCGCTACGAATGCTGTCCTATCCGAAGTGACGCGGGCTATTCATGGACCCGGCGGGCGAACACGTACTCGCCCACTTCGGCATCGCTCGACCGGAAAGTCTCTGGGCCCGGACGATTGGTCGCCGGATACGAATCGGGACCGTGTCGAATTGAACCTCGGTACCGCCAGTCCGCAACGCGGTAAGGAAAGCATCGATCTTCGTGGCAGCAGGGAGTTCAGAAGTCGCCTGGTGGGCGGCCGAGCAGTTCACCAGCCCGAATCACCGCGAGCGTGAACTCGCGCCCCGCCTCGTCGTCGAGCGCGACTCTTACCTCCGCATAGCAGCGCAGTGGTACTGAGCTGAGCACCAGCGCCTTGGCCGCTGCGTTAGCCAAGCCGTTTGCCGTCAGCGTCCGCGCGATCCGCTGACGGGTCGGCCGGCCAACGGTGGAGTGCTCAAGGACGAGGTGTAGCGCCGCGTTGAGGACGGAGATGTCCTCCTTGTGCGGCATTATGTAACGTGCCACCCGCTGTTTCCCTTCCGAGCCGTGCGATAAACGAGGCGTCGAGTTCTCGCTGGCCTCATGAGCCACTTGCTGGTCGGTTCATCCTGACGAAGGCGCTACGACGGCCGCGCTGCGACCGAGCGGGCGGGCGTCCGGCTACGCCATGCTGAAGATCTCCGGATCCCGGACCGAGTCGCGCGGGAAGGCTACCAGGAGATCCGGATCGTCGGCTGGTAGCTGGCCATCAACCTCTATGCCGACCCCGCCCTCGACATGGCGATCTGGCGTCGCCGAGCCGCTGGCGCCGACCTCACCGGCCTGGTCCACCACTCCGACCGCGGCGTGCAATACCGCGCCATCCGCTACACCCAACGCCTCGCCGAGGCCGCCGCCGGCGTCTCTGTCGCCTCCGTCGGCTCGGTCGGGGGCTCCAGCGACAACGCCATGGCCGAAGCGTTCAACTCACTGTTCAGAGCCGAACTCGTCCGCAACAAAGGACCCTGGCGAGGCCTGCACGACCTCGAACTCGCCACCGTCGAGTACATCGACTGGTACAACAACCGGCGCCTGCACGGCGAACTCGGGCCCGTCCCGCCCGCCGAACACGAAGCCCTACACGCGATGACCCACCCGGTCACCGCAACCTTGGAAATCAGATAACCAACTGTCCATCAAACCCGGGGCTTGACAATCCTTAGCGACGGCACCCGAGCCCCACCTGCCCGATCACAAATGCTCGCTTGACAGCCAGGGAAGCGCCATGTCGGGTGCTCGGTCGCCGTGGGACAGGTTTCAGCTACGCGGCGTACCACTTGGCGGGCCTGGGTCGGTTGATCTGGGCCCTCTGTCACACGCACGTGGACCGCCCTGCGGGTAGCCTCGCTGCCGATCATCTGGCCGATGTCGGTCAACATCGAGGTTCCGGGATCAGTCCCGCTCCGACGTCCCGCCGCCGGAGGCGCCTATGGACATGCGTCGTAACTCATGATGGACTCCAACGATATGGTGTAGCAGGGTTGACAGCAACCAGTAGGAGTCTGTGCAGACGATGACGAAGAAGCTCGAGAGTTACATGATCCCCCTCACCGAGCTTTTCTCGCAAAAGTTTTTCTTCAGAATACCGGATTATCAGCGGCCGTTCTTGTGGGACGCAGAGCACTTCACCGAACTGCTTGAGGATCTGACCTCCGCAGACTCAGACGAGCCATACTTCATGGGCACGCTAGTGCTGCACCGGTATAAGACGTCGGAGTATGACATCGTCGACGGTCAGCAGCGTCTGACCGCCCTGTGCATTCTGATCGCCTGCATTCGCGATGCACCCGCAATTTCCGACAACGCCGCCATCGTTAACGAGCTGCACGAAAAGATCATCCAACCCGAGCGCGTCCTGGACAACGTCCCGGCTCGAGACCGTCTTCAGGTCAAGGATCAGAAGGTATTCAACTCACTCGTTGCAAAGAAGGGTGGGGCCGCCACGCCGGCGCCGTACACGGGCACGCCCACGGCCAGCGAGGAGCGGTATGAGCTCGCGAGATTGATCTTCTGGGGGGCGATCTCAAAGATGTCGGATTCAGAAGTACGGCGCCTTGCGGGAATCGTGACCCAGAAGTGTCATGTAATCTATCTCGCCACCGACTCTTTCGAGGACGCTTTCCGGCTTTTCTCCGTCGTGAACGACCGAGGTAAACAGTTGCGCCGCATCGACGTTCTCAAGGCGCATAACCTGGGCCCGCAATACGTTCCCAACGAAGCTTCCCGCGCCAAGTACGCCTCCGATTGGGAGGCAATGGAGAATCAACTCGGCGAGGCGGACTTCGAGGAGATCTTCCATCTCTTGCGCCTCATGTATGTCAAAGAGAAGCCTCAGGCCGATTTGCAGTCGGAATTCGCTAATCGGATCTTCAACAAGGCCGGCATGCCCACCCCTGGCGACGAGTTCATGGACGATCTGCGCAGGTCGGTCGATCTCTATGACGCGTTGTTTATCGCACGCGACTTCCTGGACTCTGCGGACGGCAAGAGCGCCCGCTATCACACTCTGATGGAGGCCATGGTCGAGCACTTCACCGCGTCCGAGTGGAAGGCCTGCCTATTGGCTTTTGTCAAAAAATACGGGAAGGATGATCTCTACCGATTTGTCCTGCACATCGAGAAGGTCTACCTTGACCACTGGGTACGTGGCGTGCGTAAAGACGAGCGGTATGGCACCTACACCGCACTGCTTAAGGCGATCGAGTCGACCAGCACGGCGGGCGAGTTTCTGGGAAGAATCACCGTCGATGTAACAACAATCCAAAATGCATGCCGTGCTACCAACTTTTACGGCGCTGGTCACGCCAAGTATCTGTTGGTCCGGGCGGAGATCGTCGCCAGCGAAATGGACCATCCGCATCACTACACGGTGCGCTCGATCGAGCATGTCCTCCCGCAGAACCCGGCCTCAGACAGCCTCTGGGCGCAGATCTTCACCGACGCGGAGCATGCAGCGCTCGTGAATACTGCCGGAAATCTCGTCCTGCTCAGCAAGAGCAAGAACTCGTCCGCCGGGCGTAAGGACTTCGAAGAGAAGAAGAAGGGCTACCTGAAGCCACGGGTCTCCGACTTTCCGCGCAGCGTGCAGGTGCTCGATTATGACCATTGGTCCGCTGATGTGATCCGGAAGCGAACGGAAGACTTCGCAGCCGACGTGCTCACCGACCCGTGACAGCGGTGCGTCCGGCGCCGTTGCATTGAGCGTTGGCAAGATCGAGGCAGGCTTGAGCAGTGAAGTCTTCGACCCGATCTGATCCGTAGCTGCCTGCGAAGTCGGCGTTCGCCGGGTTCCGTTCCCGCAGGAGGTCATCGTCGTTGCCGTGCGCTGGTGTCTGCGCCACAGCCTCTCCCACCGCGCTGGCGAGGAACTGCTGGTTGAACGCGGAGTCGAGGCCGACCACGCACCGTCTATCGGTGGGTGCAGCGGCTCACGCCGCCGCTGGCCGACGCTGCCCGGTTCTGCCGGCATTCACCCAGCGGCCAAACCGCCGATGGCTTGATGCCTGGAGGGTAGCGCCCTCATGGTCGAGACGGTCAAGACGCGAAGGACACGCCCATGCAGTCGTACACCATCACCATCGCGCCGGACGAAGGCAGTGGCACCACCACCACGCTGGTCGTGGACACGTCCCGAGACCGGGACCGCGGCGGCACGGGGTCGGGCCGCCGTTCGTGGCGCATGCAGCCACCGGTCGGCTGCCAACCAGTGGCCGTTTGCTCGTTGCCGTGGATTTGGACGCACGGCCGCGGAAGAGCACCCACCGAGCACCCACGCGGGCGGGGTCGGACACGAAAAAAGCTCCGCCGAGGCATAAGCCCAGGTCAGAGCCTTGATCGTTGGTACGCCGCGTAGGACTTGAACCTACAACCCGCAGATTAAGAGTCTGCTGCTCTGCCAGTTGAGCTAGCGGCGCCTGGCTGAACGGAGGAAACTCTAGCACGCCCAACTGGTGCCCCAAAAACGAGATACCCCCCGTCCGGCCTGTGCGGTGCGTTACTCCTCGTCGTCGTCCTCCCAGAAGAAGTCCGTCGGTGTGGGTTGCTCCGGCTCCTGCTCCATCAGCTCAGCGTCGGGGCCGATCAGGTCTTCGAGCTCGTCGTCCGGCTGCTCCCAGGTCACCGGCATCTCGGTCATGGCACTAACCCCCTGAAGTGCTACCGAAGGGAATCCAACGGGCGGCGAGCTACCCGGTGCCGGCGGTCCTAACCGCGACGGGCCAGGTCGAGGCCCGCTGGACGAGGGTGGTCGGCATGAGGAGCTCTTCGGGGGTCCAGTCACTGACGGTCATGGCGCGGCGGAGCATGCCGGCGGCGAGGACGCCCTGCTCGAAGACGCGCTGGCGGACGGTGGTGAGGTCGAGCAGGGCGCTGAGCTCGTGGTCGTCGAAGCCGATGACGGAGACGTGCCGGCCGGTGCGGCGCAGGGCGGAGAGGGCGCCGAAGGCGAGCTCGTCGGACTCGGCGAAGACGGCGGTGGGTGGGTCGGGCAGGGCGAGGAGGCGGCGCATGGCCTGCTCGCCGCCGTCGAGGCCGTGCGGGACGGACATCACGAGCTCGTCGCAGACGGGCAGGCCGGCGGCGGTGAGGGTGTCGATGTAGGCGCGGCGGCGGGCGTGCGCGACGGGCAGGAACATGGCCTGGTCGGCGTACGTGGAGATCATCCCGATCCGCCGGTGGCCGAGGCTCAGGAGGTGCTGGATGGCGGAGGTGGCGGCGGACAGGTCGTCGATCCGGACGCAGCCGGCGCCGGGGACGTCGTGACCGACGGCGACGATCGGCACGCCGAGGCTGCGCAGGTCGGTGATCTCGGCCTCGGTGAACTGCATGGCGACGACGAGGACCGCGTCGACGCGGCGGCGCAGGGGGAGCTGCCCGAAGAAGCGCTGGCGGGCCGCGGCGTCGCCGAGGTTGTACAGCAGCAGGTCGAGGTCGTGCTCGCGCAGGACGGACTCGGCGCCGGCCACGATCTGGCCGAAGAACCAGCGTGCCGCGTACGGCACGATCACCCCGACGGTGTGGGTGCGGCCGCTGGCCAGACGCGAGGCGATCGGCGACACGACGTACGACAGCGACGCCGCGGCCTGCAGCACGCGGTTGCGCGTCTCGTCGGAGACGTTGGGCAGCCCTCGGAGGGTGCGTGACACGGTGGCGGAGGAGACCCCGGCCAGCCGGGCCACGTCCTCCATGCTCACGGGCACGGGAACGTCGGCCACACCGGGAGGCTAGCAACACTCCGCGCAACAGCAATATGTCCACCGTGTTGCTAACTCGTTATCGATCAATCCAGCCGAAAGGCTCGACAAACCCGCCTTGTAAACGCTTACATCCGAGAGACACAGCACACCGGTACGTGGGCGGAGTCGTTCGCCCGGACCGGGTCTAGCCAAAAGGAGGCTAACCATGGCTGTCCTTTCGAGGCGGCGTCGGGCGTTCGCGCTCGCCGGTGTGGCCGCGCTGGCATTGGTCGCCGCTGCTTGCGGTGACAGTGACAGCGACACCGGCTCATCGGCTGCCGACAAGCCCGAGTGCGCGCCGTACGCGCAATACAAGGTCGACAAGAAGAAGACCGTCTCGATCTACGCGACCATCCGTGACGCCGAGGCCGACAAGCTGACCGCGTCCTGGAAGCAGTTCGAGGAGTGCACCAACATCAAGATCGACTACGAGGGGTCCGGCGAGTTCGAGACCCAGGTCAAGGTGCGCGCCGACGGAGGTCAGCCGCCGGACATCGCGGTCTTCCCGCAGCCCGGCCTGCTCGCCTCGTTCGCGACGAAGGGTCAGCTCAAGGAGCTGCCCGCGTCGGTCCAGGCGAACCTCGACAAGAACTGGTCGAAGGACTGGGCCAAGTACGCCACCGTCAACGGCAAGGTGTACGGCGTCCCGATGGGTGCCAACGTCAAGTCGCTGGTGTGGTACTCGCCGCAGCTGTTCAAGGAGAAGAACTACAAGATTCCCACCACGTGGGATGAGATGATCAAGCTCTCCGACGACATCGCGGCGACGGGCATCAAGGCGTGGTGCGCCGGCATCGAGTCCGGTGACGCGACCGGCTGGCCGGCCACCGACTGGATCGAGGACATCGTCCTGCGCGACCAGGGCCCCGACGTCTACGACCAGTGGGTCAACCACTCGATCCCGTTCAACGACGCGCGCATCGCGTCGGCCGCCGAGCGGACCGCCTCCATCCTGAAGAACCCCAAGTACGTGGGTAACCCGAAGACCATCGTGACCACCTCCTTCCAGGAGGGTGGCCTGCCGGTCAAGGACAAGAAGTGCGGCTTCCACCGCCAGGCCAACTTCTACTCCAACCAGTGGGCGAAGGGCACGAACGTGGCCGAGGACGGCGACGTGTTCGCGTTCTACTTCCCGGCCGTCGACCCGTCCAAGGGCAAGCCGGTCCTGGTCGGTGGCGAGTTCGTCTCCGCCTTCTCGGACCGCGACGAGGTCGTCAAGGTGCAGACCTACCTCGCCTCCGGTGAGTGGGCCAACAGCAAGGCGAAGCTCGGTGACTGGATCTCGGCCAACAAGAGCCTGGACGTCAACCTGGTCACCGGTTCCATCGACAAGCTCTCGGTGAAGATCCTGCAGGACCCGGCCACGGTGGCCCGGTTCGACGGTTCGGACCTGATGCCCGCGGCGGTCGGCTCCAAGTCCTTCTGGACCGGTATGACCGACTGGATCAACGGCACCAAGGACACCAAGGCGACGCTGGACTACATCGAAAGCACCTGGCCCAAGTAACTGAGCTGAGGTCCGGCTCCGGCACCGAGGTGTGCACGAGCGCACACGGTGCCGGAGCCGGCCGGTCGGAGGAAACCCCCCAATGGAATATGACTTCTCCGAAGACGTCGACAAGGTCTGGCCGGCACTGCTCTTCATGGGCGCCTTCGTCGCCGCGGTCGGCGGGCTCCTGTTCGTGCTCGACATCCTGCCCAGGTGGGGGAAGGGCAAAGAGCGCCTGCAGATGTTCGGCTTCCTCGGCCCGGCGCTCGTCCTGCTCGGCATCGGCCTGGTCTACCCGCTGGTCCGCACGGTCACCCTGTCGTTCTACAACAACTCCCGCGGTTCGTTCGTCGGGATCGACAACTACAGCTGGATCGTCACCAACGACGAAACGCTGATCATGCTGCGCAACACCCTGTTCTGGGTGGTGTGTGTGCCGCTGCTGGCCACCGCGTTCGGCCTGATCTACGCGGTGCTGGTCGACAAGGCCCGTGGTGAGGGCATCGCCAAGTCGCTCATCTTCATGCCGATGGCGATCTCGCTCGTCGGCGCCACGATCATCTGGAAGTTCGTCTACGCGTACCGCGAGGCGGACCAGGAGCAGATCGGCCTGCTGAACCAGATCCTCGTGTGGTTCGGCATGGAGCCCCAGCAGTTCCTCACCAGCTCGCCGAGCAACACCTTCTACATGATCGTCATGATGATCTGGATCCAGGCCGGCTTCGCGATGGTCATCCTGTCCGCCGCGATCAAGGCGATCCCGTCCGAGATCATCGAGGCGGCGCGGCTGGACGGCGCCAACCCGTGGCAGATGTTCTGGAAGGTCACGATGCCGAGCATCCGGCCGGCGGTCGTGGTGGTCACCATCACCATCACCATCGCCACGCTGAAGGTCTTCGACATCGTCCGGACGTCGACCAACGGCAACTTCAAGAGCAGCGTGCTCGCCTTCGAGATGTACAACCAGGCGTTCCGTCTGAGCGACGACCCCAGCGGTGAGGGGCGCGGTGCCGCGCTCGCCGTCGTGCTGTTCCTGCTCGTCGTGCCGATCGTCGCCTACCAGGTCCGGCAGCTGCGGCAGCGAGCGGAGATGCGATGAGTAACGTATCCGTCGACAAGGCAACAGGCGCGACCAGCCCGGTCGCCGGGCGTACGTCACGCGAACCGGACACCGTGGCCGCCCGGGTACGGCGCAAGCTGACCTCGCGCGTGGCCAGCGTCGTGGCGATCATCATCGCGATCGTCTGGACGATCCCCACCTTCGGCCTGTTCGTCTCGTCGCTGCGGCCCGAGGACGAGATCAAGACCACGGGCTGGTGGAAGTTCTTCAGCAACCCCAGCCTGACCCTGGACAACTACAACGAGGTCGTCTTCGGCACCTCGGCGTCCTCCGGCCGGCTGGCCAGCTACTTCGTCAACTCGCTGACCATCACCGTGCCGGCCGTGCTGTTCTCGGTCAGCCTGGCCGCCATGGCCGCGTACGCGCTGTCGTGGCTCAACTTCCGCGGCCGGGACTGGATCTTCATCGGCGTGTTCACGCTGCAGATCGTGCCGCTGCAGATGGCGCTCATCCCGCTGCTGCAGATCCTGGGCGACTACACCGACTGGGCGGGCGGCTTCTTCGCCGTGTGGTTCGCGCACACCTGCTTCGGCCTGCCGCTCGGCGTGTTCCTGCTGCACAACTTCATGTCGGAGCTGCCGGCGGGCCTGTTCGAGGCGGCCCGGGTGGACGGCGCGGGCCCGGCGATGGTGTTCCGGCGCATCGTGCTGCCGCTCATCACGCCGGCGCTGGCCTCGCTCACGATCTTCCAGTTCCTGTGGATCTGGAACGATCTTCTGGTCGCCCTGGTGTTCACGTCCGGCCCGGAGACCCGCCCGCTGACGGTGCGGCTCGCCGAGCTGGCCGGCACCCGGGGCAACGACTGGCAACGGCTGACCTCCGGGGCGTTCGTCTCGATGGTCATCCCGATCATCGTGTTCCTGTCACTGCAAAGGTATTTCGTTCGCGGCCTGACGGCCGGTGGAGTCAAGGGGTGAGTTCGCTGGTCTGGTGGCGTGATGCCGTGATCTATCAGGTCTACCCACGCTCGTTCGCGGACGCGGACGGCGACGGCATGGGGGACCTGCGCGGCATCACGTCGCGCCTGGACCACCTGGCCGAGCTGGGTGTCGACGCGCTGTGGATGTCGCCGTTCTACCCCTCGCCGCAGCACGACGCGGGGTACGACGTCGCCGACTACTGCGACGTCGACCCCCGCTTCGGCACCCTGGACGACTTCGACGCCCTGGTCGCCGCGGCGAAGGCCCGTGGCCTGCGGGTCGTGGTCGACCTCGTGCCCAACCACACCTCCAGCGGCCACGCGTGGTTCACCGAGGCGCTGGAGGCCGGGCCGGGCAGTTCCGCCCGGGAGCGGTACCACTTCCGCAAGGGCCTCGGCCCGGACGGTGAGCAGCCGCCCAACGGCTGGCAGAGCGTCTTCGGCGGCCCCGCCTGGACCCGCGTGCCGGACGGCGAGTGGTACCTGCACCTGTTCGACACCAGCCAGCCCGACCTCAACTGGGACCTGCCCGAGGTCCGGCAGATGTTCGAGGACGTGCTGCGCTTCTGGCTGGACCGGGGCGTCGACGGCTTCCGGGTCGACGTCGCGCACGGCCTGATCAAGGAGAGCGGCCTGCCCGACTGGACCGAGGCGCAGGTGCCGATCACCAGCCCCGGCGCGGAGCACCGCACCCCGCCGATGTGGGACCAGGACGGCGTACACGACATCTACCGCTCGTGGCGGCGGGTCCTGGACTCCTACGACGGCGACCGGATGATGGTCGGCGAGGCGTGGGTGTCGCCGGCGGAACGGATGGCCCGGTACATCCGCCCCGACGAGATGCACCAGGCGTTCAACTTCAGCTACCTGATGGCACCTTGGACCGCGGCGGACCAGCGGGCCGCGATCACCGAGTCGATCGAGGGCGTCGCGCCGGTCGGCGCCGTGTGCACCTGGGTGCTGTCCAACCACGACGTCGTGCGGCACGCGTCCCGGCTCGGGTACGAGCCCGGCTACAGCACCCAGGGCGGCATCGGCATCGGCGACCGGCAGCCCGATGAGGCGCTCGGCCTGCGCCGGGCCAGGGCCGCCACGATGCTGATGCTGTCGCTGCCCGGCTCGGCCTACCTGTACCAGGGCGAGGAGCTCGGCCTGCCGGAGCACACGACGCTGCCCGACGACGAGCGCCAGGACCCGACCTGGTTCCGCTCCAAGCACGAGGTCCGCGGCCGCGACGGCTGCCGGGTGCCGGTGCCGTGGGAGGCCGGCGCGCCGTCGTTCGGCTTCGGCCCGGGGCCCGCGTCGTGGCTGCCGCAGCCCGCCGACTGGGGGCGCTTCGCCGCCGACGCCCAGCGCGGCGTGCCGGGCTCGACCCTGTCGCTCTATGTCGAGGCCCTGCGCCTGCGCCGTACCCACCAACTGGGCCGCGGCACGCTCACCTGGCACGACGGCACGGGTGAGGACCTGGTCGACTTCCGCAACGGCGGCATCCGGGTGATCACCAACTTCGGCCAGGTGCCCGCGCCGCTGCCCCAGGGGGAGGTGCTGCTCGTCAGCAGTGACCTCGCCGCCGACGGCAGCCTGCCGCCGGACACAACCGCGTGGATCAGGGCGTGACAGCACCGGATACCTTGACCACATGACCGCTCTCTTCGCGTACGTCGTCAGCTACCTCAACCCCACGGCGCTGGAGTTCAGCGGTGAGGTGGCGAAGAAAAAGAGCAAGGTGAGCGGCGGTGGCCTCATCGGTGCCTGCTGCTGCGCCGTCGTGGTGATCATCGCCGTCGTGGTCGTGGTGATCGTGATGCGCCGGCGGCGGCCGAGCGCGTAGCGCGTGTTCAATGGCAGGGTTCCCCGGCCGATGAGACGGTTGCGATCCGTCGGGAAGGGAACCCTGCCGTCATGGCCCGTGTGCTGCTCGTCGACGACGACACCGACATCCGCGAGACGACCGCGATCAGGTTGCAGATCGGCGGCCACCACGTGATCACCGCGGCCACGCCGCAGGAGGCGCTCGACGTCGCCGCCGGCCAGCCGCACTTCGACGTGGCCGTGCTCGACCTGCACCTGCCGCGGGCCGACGGCGACGAGCTGCTCGACCTGTTCCGCGGCCACCAGGCGACCGCGGACCTGCCCGTGGTGTTCTACAGCGCGAACGCGCCGCACGCCACGTCGGTGCACGGCCTGTCCCTCGCGGACCCGGGGCTCACCCGCGGCCGACCCCTCAACAGCCTCCTGGCCACCATCAACTGCCTGTCGCACTGACCGCCGGCCGGGCACGACGGCCGGGGGACACGGCAACCGCACGGCAACCCGCGGCGCACCGGCCACGCACCGCCCGCTCCCGAACATTGGTGACACCCAGCAGGACGTCACCACTTCGGGAGGGCCAGCCAGATGCGAGTCACCCAGCGTGCCACGGTCGTCGCCGCCACGGCGGTCGCCGGACTCCTGGCCGCCGGCTCCCCGGCCCTGGCCGCCCCGGCGGAAGGCCAGATCCACGGCGCGGGCCAGCCGGGCGCGATCCGGGACCGGTACATCGTCGTGCTCAAGGACACGGTGGCGGCCGCCGACACCGCCGGCAGCGCCAGCCGGCTCGCCGAGCGGTTCGGCGGTAAGGTCAGGCGCTCCTTCGGCAGCACGCTGAAGGGCTTCTCGGCGCAGCTGACCGAGCGCGGCGCGAAGCGGCTCGCCGCGAACCCGCTCGTCGAATACGTCCAGCAGGACCGCACCGTCGCCCTTGCCGGCAGCCAGGGCGGCGCGCCGTGGGGACTGGACCGCATCGATCAGGCGCAGCGCCCGCTCGACGGCACCTACACCTACCCGGGCACCGCCGCGAACGTGACGGCGTACGTGCTGGACACCGGGGTGCGCCTGACGCACAGCGAGTTCGGCGGCCGGGCCCGTTCCGGGTACGACTTCGTCGACAACGACACCGACGCGAGCGACTGCCAGGGCCACGGTACCCATGTCGCCGGCACCGTCGGCGGCAGCACCTACGGCGTGGCCAAGTCGGTGAACGTCGTCAGCGTCCGGGTGCTGGACTGCAACGGCTCCGGCTCGTACTCCGGCATCATCGCCGGGATCGACTGGGTCACCGCGAACGCGCAGAAGCCGGCGGTCGTCAACATGAGCCTCGGCGGCTCCGCCAGCCCGGCCCTGGACCGGGCGGTGCGCAACTCGATCGCCTCCGGCGTCACGTACGTGATCGCGGCCGGCAACAGCAACGCCGACGCCTGCGGCGTCTCCCCGGCCCGCGCCGGCGAGGCGATCACCGTCGGCGCCACCGACGCCAGCGACAACCGGGCCTCGTTCTCCAACTACGGCAGCTGCGTCGACGTGTTCGGCCCGGGCGTCGCGATCACCTCGGCCAGCAACAGCGGCGACACCGCCGCGGCGATCATGAGCGGTACCTCGATGGCGACCCCGCACGTGGCCGGCGCCGCCGCGCTCTACCTCTCGGCGAATCCGTCGGCGACCCCGGCGCAGGTGCAGAGCGCGCTGCTGGCCACCGCCGTGCAGAACGCCGTCGGCAACCCGGGCACCGGCTCGCCGAACCGCCTGCTGCAGGCACCCGCCGCGGCGGCACCTGGAACGCAGCCCGTCACCCAGCAGCCGGCGCGGCAGCCGGTCGCGGTGGTCGCCGCGCCCCCGGCGCCGTGCAACGTGCGCACCAACCCGGCCGACGCCGCGATCCGCGACCGCGGCAGCGTCACCACCGCCGTCGTGGTCAGCGGCTGCGCCGGCAGGGCGTCGGCGAAGGCCCGCGTCGAGGTGCACGTCGTGCACGCCAAGAAGGGCGACCTGGTGGTCGAGCTGGTCGCGCCGAACGGCTCCGTCAAGCGCCTCAAGGCCGCAAGCTCCAGGGACAAGGCGAGGAACCTCAACGCCACGTACACGGTGAACCTCAGCAGCCGCCAGAAGAACGGCACCTGGAAGCTGCGGGTGCGCGACTCGTACAAGGGCAACACCGGCTACCTGGACAGCTGGACCCTGACGGTCTGACCACAAGCGGCTCACGCGACGGTTGCGCGCCGCTCCACCGTCTCCACCAGCCGCTGCGCGACGACCGACAGCGGCAGGCCGAGCCGGCTCGCCGTGCCGCGCAGCACGTCCAGGGCCGCGTCCGACGAGCACGCCCGCTGCGCCATGATGATCCCGATGGCCCGGTTGACGGTCTCCCCGTCGGCGAGGGCCTCCGTCAGCTCCGCGTGCAGGTCGGCCCGGCGCCCCCGGTCGAGCACCGCGGCCAGCAGCAGCCCGGCGTGCTCGGCGATCAGCACCGCGGTCAGCCCCGCGTCCGGGGTGAGCCGTCCGGGCTGGGCCGCGTACACCGTCAACGCCCCGATGACCTGCTCGTCGATGTCGACGGGGACGGTCAGCACGCCGTGCACCCCCGCCGCGAGGGCGTCCTCACGCCAGCCCGGCCAGCGGTCGTCCGACGACAGGTCGGCGCTGACGATGAGGTCCCGGGTGCGGATCGCCTCCATCGAGGGTCCGGTGCCGCTGTGGTACTGACTGTCGTGCAGCTCCGCAGGCAGCTCGGGCGAGGACGCGGCGGTGGACGGGCCACCGGCCCGCACCAGGGTGACCGCGCACCACGACGCCCCGTCCACCAGGTCGGCAGCGGTCTCGACGAGGTCCTCCAGGGCCTCGTCGAGGTCGTCGCTGGCGATCAGGCGGGCAGTGAGCTGGCGCAGCACAGCGGCGATCTCCACAGTGTGGAGGTCAGTCACGATTCCCCCTTCAGCCACGCCGGCGGCGGTGCCGGCGGTGCACCGGGGGCCTCCTACCCGACGGTCCGTGATCTCAACCGTCGAGCAGCGCCCTTCGGAGTCCTTCCAACGTGCGGGACAGCAACCGCGACACGTGCATCTGGGAGATGCCCAGATCGGCCGCGATCTGGGCCTGGGTACGGTTGCCGTAGAAGCGCAGCGACAGGATCCGCCGCTCGCGCTCCGGCAGCCGCGCGATCAGCGGCTTGACCGCCTGGCGGAACTCGACGCCGTCGATGTCGCGGTCGTCGTCGCCGAGCACGTCGGCGAGGGTGCCGGCGTCGTCGTCCCCGCCGAGCGGCGCGAACAGCGACACCGGCCGGTAGGCCGAGGACGCCACGAGGGCCTCGAGGATCTGGTCCTCGGCGACCCCCAGGTGCTCGGCCACGTCGTGCGGGGTGGGGGAGCGACCCAGCCGCTGCCCCAGCGTGTCGCGGACCCGGTTGATCTCGATCCGCAGCTCCTGCAGCCGCCGGGGCACGTGGACCCCCCAGCCCTTGTCCCGGAAGTACCGCTTGAGCTCCCCGACGATCGTCGGCGTCGCGTACCCGCCGAAGTCGGTGCCGTAGTCGGGGTCGAACCCGTCGATGGCCTTCATCAGCCCCAGCGCGGCGACCTGGCTGAGGTCGGCGGGGGACTCGCCCATCCCGTGGAACCGGCGGGCCAGCCGGTCGGCCAGGGGCAGGCTGTGCTCGATCGCCCGCTGCCGCAGCGCGCCGCGCCGGGCGTCCTTGACGTCCATCGTGGCGGCCTGGCGCAGCAGCTCGTTGACGGTCGTCCACTGGCTCTGTGGTTCTTCCTCCTCCGGTACGGGGGCGGGCGCGCCCTGAGGAGGATCGTCGTAGGCGCGCAGGCGTTTCGCCGCCCCGATGATCTCCAGGACGTCCAGCACCAGGTCGGACGCGCCCGGGGTCCGCAGCCCGCCGCCGCGTTCCTGTGCCTCCAGCTGGGCCCGGAGCAGGGTGTCGGCGGCGGCGCAGTCGAGCAGTCGCAGCCGGGACAGGTCGACGGTCAGGTTCACCTGACCGGCGTCGAGCCGCTGGCTGAGCGCGAGTCGCAGGTCGAGGCTCGCCGCGTGGTCGAGCACTCCGGAAGGGCGCAGGATCTCCTCGTCGCCTTGACGCCAGGATTCCAGTGAAAGTGCCGAATCGAATCGGTCTTTGTATATGGGCATTGTCTCCATGGTGGAGACTCCCCCCTATCCCATCGCGTTGCGCAGCAAGCGATTCGCGGTTGAGCGTGCGGTCGTGGAACCGGGCGGAATTGCTTTCCCGGTCACTGTACGCACGGGGGAATTGCCAATGAATATGTGAAAGGGTGAGGTCGTGGGTGACCTTTACCGGGTGCGCAGGGTCGCCCAGACGACCTTTCCGCCGGGCACCGGCGTGCAACCCCACCGATGTGTGAGCGCCTCGACCACGAGCAGCCCGCGGCCGCTCTCGGCTAGGGTGTCACCGGCCGCGCCGCGGACCGGCAGCTTCGAACTGCCGTCGCGCACCGACAGGTGCAGCTGCCGGTGGCGCAGCGCGACCCGGACCTCCAGGTCGGTGCGCGCGTGCCGGACCCCGTTGCTGACCAGCTCGGTGATGATGAGCTCGGCGAGGTCGCCGATCTGCGGCACCCCCCACAGCCTGCAGGCGCGGCTGACCAGGTGCCGCGCGGCGGCGGTCGCGTCGAGCATCGGCTGGAGGTTGACGCGCATCCCCTGCGGCTCGCCGCCGGGCGCACCGGCACCACCGTGCGCGATCGCCGCGTCGGTGGTGGCGAAGAGGGGGATCTGCCGGGCGACCGCCATCCGGTCCAGCGCGGAGCGCAGCGGCGCGGGGGCGGCCGCCATGCTCACCGCGCTGCCGGGCCAGGCCGCGGCGTGCTGGGCGAGGGCGGGGAGCACGGTCAGCGCCACGTCGTCGTGGGCCCGCAGCTCCGAGACGTCGAGGACGATGAGCGCCGGCTCCGCGGCCAGGCACTCCAGGACGGCGGTGCGCAGCACCGACGCGGTGCTCACGCCGAGGCTGCCGGCGAGGTGCACTACAGTCGCATCGCCGCGGATCTCGACGGTCGCGGCAAGACTCGCCCTCATGGGGTGACGCTCTACCCGCCCCCGGTGGGTTAAACCCTGGAGGCGGGCGGAGCGTCACGGTCGCCGGTCAGACCGGCGTGGGCACCTTCACGGCGCCCCAGGCCAGGGCGCAGACGTCGGCGACGTCCGCGTCGGTGACCGGGGGAAAGTCGGTGTAGTACAGACCGAGGGCGTGGAACTCCCGGGGAGAGTGGATGTCGATGACCGCGTCGACGTCGCCGGCGAGCAGGTCCGCCGACTCCGCCGCGCACACCGGCGCCGCGAACACGATGTGTGCCGGCTTACCGGTCTGCAGGGCCCGGATCGCCGCGCGCGCCGTGACCCCGGTCGCCAGGCCGTCGTCAACGAGAACGACCGCGCGTCCGGTCACCTCCTCCGGTGGGCGGGACCCGCGGTAGCGTTCCTGCCGCCGCCGCAGCTCCATTCGCTCGCGCTGGACCGCGGGCGTCAGGTCGCTGGTGGTCAGCCCGGCGCACGCGAGCGCGCTACGGTCGAACACCGGTGGCCCATTCTCCGCGATCGCGCCGACGCCGTGGTCGGCCTGCCACGGCAGCCCGATCTTCCGGGCGATCATGAGGTCGAAGTCGGCCCGGATGGCCTGGGCCACCGCGTGCCCGACGGGCACGCCACCGCGGGGCAGCGCGAGGACCAGCGGCCGGTGGGTCAGGTCGAACTGCCGCAGGTGTGCCGCGACCGCGGTGCCGAGCATGCGTCCCGCGGCCGTCCGGTCCGCGAAGCGCTCCTCCTCAGGCGGCCACATGGTCGTGGGCTTTCACTCGGGCGACCCGGAGGCCGGTCAACATGATCCGCATCAAGCGGACACCCCCTTCGATCGGCGCGGTGGGGCCGTCGCCATGCTGGGTCTCGTCCCCACTTGGCCGCTCTGCCGCGGCCGCCGCGCACGGTGCGAAGACTACGCCTGTTGAGCTGGGAAAACGTCCGCTTGGCGTACTTCTTCAGGGGTGAACCAGACATGTCGGGAACGGCGGTGATGTGCTGGTCTCAGAGTGCCGCCGGGGACCCGGCAGAATGAGCGGGTGGACATGCCGGAGCAGCGGGACGCGGCGCTCGCCGTGTTCGACATCGACGGGGTCGTGGCCGACGTCCGGCACCGGCTGCGCCACCTCGACAAGCGGCCCAAGGACTGGGCCCGGTTCTTCGCCGCGGCCGACCGGGACCCGGTGCTGCCCGAGGGCGTCGAGCTCGCGCTGCGCCACGCCGCCGAGCACGTGCTGGTCTGGCTGACCGGGCGCCCCGAGCACCTGCGCCCCGTCACCGACGCGTGGCTGCGCCGGGCCGGACTGCCCGCGGAGCTGCTGTTCATGCGCCCGGCCAACGACCGGCGCCCGGCCCGGGACTTCAAGGCGGGCCAGCTGACCCGGCTGGCCCGCGAGTCGCCGATCGCGGTCGTGGTCGACGACGACCCCGAGGTGGTCGCCCGGCTGCGCGGTCTCGGCCATCCGGTCGTGCTCGCCGACTGGGTCCCGCACTCCTCGACCCTGCACACCGCCCAGGAGCGGGAGGGCCGGACCTAGCGCGCCGCAGGGACGAGCTGCGTGGCCAGCAGCGCCGTCAGGGCGTCGGCCGGCATCGGGCGGGCGAAGAGGAAGCCCAGGGCGAAGCCGCAGTCCAGCTCGCGCAGGGCGGCGGCCTGCTGGTCGGTCTCCACGCCCTCGGCGACCGGCTGCAGGTACATGCTGCGGGCCAGCTCGACCACGGCGCGGAACAGCGCCTTCTCCTGCCGGTCGGCGACCCGGGACACGAACGCCCGGTCGATCTTCAGCACGTCGATGGGCGGCGCACGTCAAGAACCACAGCCAGATCCACACCGTTCCATTCAGCGGGTCGCCGGGTGCCGGCCGGTTGCGCCGCGGGGTTCGAACAGGATCCGCCGAACGGTTGAATGGCGATGGAAGCACCATATGCCCGAATATTGGCGCCTATAGTCCGTTTTGTGGGTACCGGCAGAGGCAGCGACCGGACGAGCCGCCTGCTCCTGTTCGCCGCCGTCCTGCTGCTCGCCTCGGGCGTGACGGCGGGCGGCTGGACGGCGTGGGGCTGGTGGGACCGGGTCCGCGCGGTCCACGCCGCACAGGAGCGCCTCGCCGCCGAGTGGGCGCAGGACGCCCGGCACGCCCGCACCGGGGCGGCCGCCGCGGCCGGGGCGGCCGGGCGCAGGCCCCCGGCGCCGATGCCGTTCGGTGGCGCGCCGCAGGACGGCGAGGACGCCACCGCCGGCGACGGGCCGGTCGCGCTGCTGCACGTACCGACGCTGCGGTTGAAGCTTTACGTGGTCGAAGGGTCCGACGCGGCGCGGCTCATGCTCGGCCCCGGCCACATCCCCGGCACCGCCGCGTTCGGCGAGACCGGTAACGCCGGCATCGCCGGGCATCGTTACCCGGGCGTCTTCTGGGACCTCGACGAGCTGGAGGTCAGCGCCCCGGTCGTGGTGGAGACCCGGGACACCTGGCTGGTCTACCGCGTCGTCGACGGCAGCGTGGTCCGGCCGGAGCAGAGCGAGGTGCTCGCCCCGCCGGCGCCCGGCGCGGGGCCGCTGCTCACGCTGGTCACCTGCGAGCCGAAGCTCAGCACCGCGCGCCGCCTGATCCGGCAGGCCACCCTGGTGCGCCGCGACCCCGCCGGCGGCCCGCGCCCGGCCGAACTCGGCTGACCCCCGCCGCATCGCTGAAATGCTGCGTGACGGTTCGCTTACCGTAACGCAACAAATCTCCTTGACCGGCACCCGGTTGTGCCGATTGTCCAGTGAGTTTGCCGCCGGGAGCCGGTGCGCGGACCCGTTGCGTGGTTTGTCCCGGTGAGGGCTGAAGGGAGCCTGGCCGTGAGTGACTTGGGTGACATCGTTCAGGAGTTTCTCGTGGAGTCGCACGAGAACCTGGACCAGTTGGACCGGGATCTGGTGGCGTTGGAGGCGGCGCCGGG
>NZ_JBFAIC010000076.1:0-52901 GCF_040654515.1 Dactylosporangium sp. NPDC050688 | reverse complement strand
CGGCGGGCTGCCCGGGGCGGCGGGCTGCCCGGGGCGGCGGGCTGCCCGGGGCGGCTCGCCGACTGCCCATCGGCGCAGCGCCGAACGGCTGCCAGGCCCACCGCCCCGCCGAGCACCGCCAGCCGATGAACAGGCCAACTACCCGCCCCGACCAGGTACCAAGCCCGGCGGCAATCGGGGCGCGGCTCACCGGCACCGCCCGCAGCGTGAACACCCGTGCCATCCGCCTGCGGCCACGGCCATCAGGGCCACCGCAGCCGACGCCCGGCCGGATCAGCGCGCCTGGCCGGGCTGCACATCGTTACGTGCGGCGGCCACGCCGTCGGCCTCAGGGGCACCCGCAGCGCGGTGCGCGGCGTGATCGGCATGCACCCCAACGACACCGTGCGCGGTGCGAGCGGCCGTGCCGACCACGGCGTAAGCGCCCTTGCCGGCCGTGCCGCGAGCGCCCATGCCGCCCGCCGGTGCCGCGACCCAAACCAGCGACGTCGGCGACGCACCGCGCTCGCGGCCCCGACCAGCAGGGCCGCCGCAGCCGGGGCCAGCCGGGGCCAGCCGCATCCAGCAGTGCGGCCGCAGGCGGGGCCGGGCCTGATCAGCGGGCATGGCTGGCCTGGTCAGTGGGCATGGCGGGGCTGGTCAGCGGGCATGGCGGGGCTGGTCAGCGGGCATGGCTGGCCTGGTCAGCGGGCATGGCGGGGCTGGTCAGCGGGCATGGCGGGGCTGGTCAGCGGGCATGGCGGGGCTGCACGTCGTCGTGCGCGGCGGCCACACCGTCAGCCTCGTGCGCGCCGGCGGCGTGGTGCGGGGCGTGATCAGTGTGGGGCTCGGCGACGCCGTCCCCGGCGTGGGCGCCCGTGCCGTCGTGGCCGTGGCCGTGGCCGTGGCCGTGGACGTCAGTGCGGCCGAAGCCGTCGCCGTCGGTGCTGCTGAAGCCGTCGCCGGTGAAGCCCTTGCCGTCGGTGGGGCGGAAGCCGTTGCCGTCGGCGGCGGTGGCGACGGTGCCTGCGGGCGCGACCGAGCCGTTGCGGGGGTTGCCGGAGGCGCCGGCCGGGACGGACCCGCCGCCCGCGCTGCCGCCCGCGCTGCCGCCCGTGTCACCGCCCGCGGCCCACGAGCCGGCGGCTGACGCGCCGGCGGGCGAAGCGCCCGCGCCCGGCCCGCCCGACGATGCACCGGCGGCCATCGCGCCCGCCGGTGACGAGGCGGCGCCCGACGGCGCGCCGGTCGACGGGGAGCCCGTGGCAGGCCCGGCGGCGGACGCGGACTCGGCGTCCTCCTGGGCTCGCTGCTGCGCGGCGGACAGCGAGCGCAGCGGGATCTCCGGCAGGAACAGGATGACGCAGAAGCCGACGACCATGATGGCCGCCGCGACCGTGAACACCACGCTCATCGAGTCGGAGAAGCCGACCTTGAAGGGGTGGGCGAGGGCGGCGGCGAGGTTGTTGACGAACGAGGTGTCGTTGAAGGAGCTGGCGCTGCCCGAGGTGCCGGCCTGCTGGATGCCCTGCAGCTGCTCGGGGTTGGCGCGGGCTGCGGCCTGGAACTCCGGCGTCGACTGGGCGGCGATGAAGGCGGCCTTGATCTTCTCCGGCAGCAGGCTGAACAGCACGGAGAGGAAGACCGCGGCGCCGACGGTGCCGCCCATCGAGCGGAAGAACGTCACCGTGGAGGTGGCCACGCCGATCTCGCGCGGGTTGGCCGCGTTCTGGGCGGCGGTGATGATCGGCTGCATGTTGCCGCCGAGGCCGAGCCCCATCAAGGCCATGACCAGCATCGTCTGCCACAGCGGGGTGTCGGCGCCGATGCGGGAGAACAGTGCGAGCGCGGCGACCATGAGCAGCGAGCCGATGATGGGGAACTTGCGGTACTTGCCGGTGCGCGCGATCACCTGGCCGGACACGATGGAGCCGGTCATGATGCCCAGGACCAGCGGCAGCAGCATGAGGCCGGCCTCGGTGGGACTGGCGCCCTTCACGATCTGCAGATAGAGCGGCAGCGTGAGCAGGCCGCCGAACATCGCGATCCCCAGGATGAAGCTGCTGGTCGAGGCGACCGAGAAGGTGCGGCCCCGGAACAGGCGCAGCGGCAGCAGCGCCTCGTCCTTGTAGGACCACTCGGCGATGAGGAACAGCACCAGGCCGACCACGCCGATGCCGAAGCACAGCAGGGAGCGGCCGGAGCCCCAGCCCCACTCGCGGCCCTGCTCGGCGACGGTGAGCAGCGGCACCAGGCAGACGATGAGCGCCAGCGCGCCGGGCCAGTCGATGCGGTGGTCCTGGCGGCGGTGCGGGATGTGCAGGACCCGCATGACGACGAGGAACGCGGCGAGGGCGATCGGCACGTTGATGTAGAAGATCCACCGCCAGCCGGTGACGCCGAGGATGGAGTCGGCGCCGGCGAAGAAGCCGCCGAGGACCGGGCCGAGGACGCTGGAGGTGCCGAACACGGCCAGGAAATAGCCCTGGTACTTGGCGCGCTCGCGGGGCGGCACGACGTCACCGATGATGGCGAACGCGAGGGAGAACAGGCCGCCGGCGCCGATGCCCTGCACCGCGCGGTAGGCGGCGAGCTGGTAGACCGAACCGGCGAGGCCGCACAGTACCGAGCCGAGGATGAAGATGCCGATGGCGAAGAGGATGAACGGCTTGCGGCCGTAGATGTCCGACAGCTTGCCATACAGCGGCGTCGCGATCGTCGACGTGATGAGAAACGCCGTGGTCGCCCACGCCTGGATGGAGAATCCGCCCAGGTCGTCGGCGATGGTGCGCATGGCCGTGGACACGATGGTCTGGTCGAGGGCGGCCAGGAACATCGCCATCATCAGCCCGCCGAGGATCGTGAGGATCTGGCGGTGGGTCAGGGCAGTTTCGTCGGCGGTGGCTGTGCTCAAGGCGTCTCTCCCGTTACGAGCCGATCGCGTTTCGGAAATCACGCTACTCCGAGGTCCCCCGTTCGGCGCGCTCAGACACAATATGCGCGGGGTACGACAACTTTTGCGGAGGTACGTGGTGAGCGCCACGCTCGTGGTCAAGGAACTCGCGGCAGGTCACGGTGACCGGGCGTTGTTCTCCGGGCTGGACCTGGTCGTCGCGCCGGGCGACGTGATCGGCCTGGTCGGGGCCAACGGGGCGGGCAAGTCGACGCTGCTGCGCACCCTCGCTGGGCTGCTGCCGACGGAGGCGGGCGGCTTCGCGCTCAACCCGCCGAGCGCGATCATCGGGTACCTGCCGCAGGAGCCGGACCGCCGCGAGGGCGAGACGCTGCTGCAGTGCCTGGCCCGCCGCACCGGGGTCGCCGACGCGCAGGCGCGCATGGACGCGGCGGTCGAGCGCATCGAGCAGGACCCGGACGCGTATTCCGACGCGCTGGAGCGGTGGCTCGCCCTCGGCGGGGCCGACCTCGAGGAACGCGCCGCGGCCGTGGCCGCCGACCTGGGCCTGGCCGTGGAGCTGGACCTGCCGATGACCGCGCTGTCGGGCGGCCAGGCCGCAAGGGCCGGGATGGCGTCGCTGCTGCTGTCACGGTACGACGTGTTCCTGCTCGACGAGCCGACCAACGACCTCGACCTGGACGGCCTGGAGCGCCTGGAGCGGTTCGTGCAGGGGCTCAAGGCCGGCGCGGTGATCGTCAGCCACGACCGGGAGTTCCTGGCCCGCACCGCGACGGGGGTGCTGGAGCTGGACCTCGCCCAGCAGCAGGTGAACTTCTTCGGCGGCGTTTACGCGGCGTACCTGGAGGAGAAGGCGATCGCGAAGCGGCGGGCCCGGGAGGCGTACGAGGACTACGCCGATACGAAGGCCGACCTCGAGGCGCGGGCGCGCATGCAGCGGGCGTGGATGGAGAAGGGCATCAAGAACGCGCGGCGCAAGCAGCCCGACAACGACAAGATCGGCAAGGGCAAGAAGATCGAGTCGACGGAGAAGCAGGCGTCCAAGGCCCGCCAGACCGACCGGCTGATCGAGCGGCTCGAGATCGTGGAGGAGCCGCGCAAGGAGTGGCAGCTGCGGATGGAGATCGCCGCCGCGCCGCGGGCGGGCGCGATCGTGGCGACGCTGAACCGGGCGGTGGTGACCAGGGGCTCGTTCACGCTCGGGCCGGTGGACCTGCAGGTCGACTGGGCCGACCGGATCGCGATCACCGGCGCGAACGGCTCCGGCAAGTCGACCCTGCTCGGCGCGCTGCTCAAGCGGATCCCGCTGGCGAGCGGCACCGCGGCCCTCGGTCCCGGGGTGGTCGTCGGCGAGGTCGACCAGGCCCGCGGGCTGTTCCTCGGCGACGCGCCGCTGCTGGACGCGTTCTGCGCGGCGGCCCCGCAGCTGCAGCCGGCGGACGTCCGCACGCTGCTGGCCAAGTTCGGGCTGAAGGCGCACCACGTGCTGCGGCCGGCGGCGAGCCTGTCGCCGGGCGAGCGGACCCGGGCGGCGCTGGCGCTGCTGCAGGGGCGCGGGGTCAACCTGCTGGTGCTCGACGAGCCGACGAACCACCTGGACCTGCCCGCGATCGAGCAGCTGGAGTCGGCGCTGGACGGGTACCCGGGCACCCTGCTGCTGGTCACCCACGACCGGCGGATGCTGGAGTCGGTCCGCACGACCCGCCACGTGGACGTGCACGAGGGGAAGGTCACCGTCCGGTGAGCGACGAGGAGTTCTGGACCGAACGGCACCTGTGCACGATCACCACCGTGCGCGCCGACGGTACCCCGCACGTCGCGCCGGTCGGCGTCACGTACGACCCGGCGACGGGCACCGCCCGGGTGATCACGTCGGGCACGTCGCAGAAGGTCCGCAACGTGCGCGGCAACCCGAGGGTGGCGGTCTGCCAGGTCGACGGGCGCCGGTGGACGACCCTCGAGGGCACCGCCGTCGTCGAGGAGGACCCGGCGGCCGTCGCCGACGCCGAGCGCCGCTACGCGCAGCGGTACAGGACCCCCCGCCCGAACCCGGCGCGGGTCGTCATCGTCATCTCGGTGACCAGAGTGCTGGGCACCGTGCGTCCCGCGGTGCCGGTACGGTCACCGGATGGGGATTCCTGACTACGTCCGGGTCATGCGCGCGCACGTGGGCCACGACGTGCTGCTCCTGCCCGGCGTCAGCGCGATCGTGGTCGACGAGCGGGGCCGGCTGCTGCTCGGGCAGCGCAGCGACACCGGCCGGTGGGCGGTGCTGGCCGGCATGGTCGAGCCGGGTGAGCAGCCGGCGGACACGGTCGTGCGGGAGGTCCGTGAGGAGGCCGGCGTCGACGTGGTGGTCGAGCGGCTCCTCGGCGTCGCCTCGCACCCCGTGCACTACCCCAACGGCGACCGGTGCGAGTACCTGAACGTGACGTTCCTGTGCCGGCCCGTCGGCGGGACCGCCCGGGTCGCCGACGACGAGTCCCTCGACGTCGCCTGGTTCGACCCGGCGGACCTGCCGGAGATGGAGCCCTACTCGCGGCTGCGGGTCGAGATGGCGCTGCGCGACGCGAAGGAGGCATGGTTCGCCCCCGCCGGGTCGCGCCATCCGGCGCTGACCGAACCGTCGATGTGACCCGCCGGGCACGCGGGTCACATCGACGTCACTGCTGCGGCGGCCAGGCCGGCGGCGGGGCCGGCGGGCCGGCGTTCGGCGGGCCGCTGACCGGCGGCGACACCGGCTGCGACGGCACCTGCGGCGCGGCACCTGCGCCGGGGACCGTCCACGGCTGCGGGATGATCGGCTGGCTGCCCGGAGGTGGCGGCGGCAGTGGCGGGTACCCGGGTGCACCGGCCGGCGGTGCCGGGTACGTGGGCTGACCGAACGCCGGACCATCCGAGGTCGGCGGCGGAGGCGGCGGGTACGCGCCCGGCGGGTAGGTGCCGGGCAGCGCGGACACGGGCCCGGCCGGCTGCGCGGGGATCCCGGCCGGCGATCCCGGTGGGTACACCGGCGGCACCGGCGAGGACGCCCCGGCCGGCACGAACCCGGCCGGCCCCGGCACCTGCCCCGCAACCGGCCCGGCGCCCGGCGGCGGACCGGGGAACGCGCTCGTGGCCCCGGGCGCACCGAGGAACGCGGCCACCGGCGAACCGGGGAAAGCGGCGACCGGCGAACCGGGAAACCCGGCGGGCGGCGAGCCAGGGAAGGCAGCGGCCGGCGCACCGGGGAACGCGGACAGCGGCGCCACCCGCCGGCCGATCAGCTCCAGCAGCCAGACCACCAGCAGCCCGAGCACCGCCAGGACCGCCGTCGTCAGCAGCGCCACCGGGGCGCCCACGCCCTCGAGCAGCTGCCAGCGGCGTACCCCGTCGACGATGACCACGGCGAGCACGACACCGGCCACGCCGGCCCGGCGGCCCAGGACGCTGACCCCGCCGAGCAGGACGGCGGCAAGCGCGTACGGCAGCTGGCCGGAGTCGGTGACCATGGCGCCACCGGTGAGCCGCGCCGACAGGATCCCGGAGACGCCGGCGAGGACCGCGGAGCCGGCGACCCCGACCAGGGCGCCGACGAGCTTCGCGGGGCGCCACCGGCCCGGCTCGTCACCGCCGGCGACGGGACGGTTGGCCGTGAGCAGCTGCCGTACCGCCGGGACCGCGAACACCACCGCCCCGCCGATCGACACGACGACGAACACCGCCGCCCACACCCCGAAGCCGGTCGTCATGCGGGCGGCGCGGGCCAGCGGCTCGATGCGCCCCCCGGTAGCCTCGAGCACCGCCGCGGACACGATGAACCCGCCGCCGAGGGTTACCGCCCAGCCGGGCAGCGCGGTCAGCCCGACGATCAGGGCGAGGACCAGGCCGACGCCGGCGGCGGCGAGGACGGCCAGGAGGAACGCGACGGCGACCGACGCGCCGTCGTTGGTCCGCGTGACGAAGACCCAGCCGGCGAGCACCGCGATCGGCGCGATCGCCAGGTTGGGGGTGGCGGTGCGCAGCGACAGGGCCAGGCCGCAGGCGGCGAAGCCGAGGATCGCGATGCCGGCCCACACCTGCCCGCGGGTGAACACGGCGGAGTTGGCGTTGTAGAGGCCGGCGACGACGCCCGCGGCGGCGAGCAGCAGCACCCCCTCCCAGATCAGGTGCGGTGCGAGCTCACGCAGCGGTTTGACGTCGGTCATGCCGGCGACGCTACCGTGCATCGACGCTCGGCGCTGACCACATGCCACGCGACGTCACCCCTGCGCGTGCTCTACTCTCCGCGGGTGGCCGACGATGTCGAAGACCCGGTGGCGCAGGCGCACGGTGAGCTGTCCCTCGCGCGGGTGGCGCTCGCCGAGGACGACCTCGAGCACGCCGCCGAGCACCTGGCCGGCGCGATCGCGTGGGCGCCGCGGCTGCCGGAGGTCCACGAGCTGCTGGCGGCCCTGACCGCGCGGGCCGGCGGCCGGGTCGCGGAGCTGTTCCCGCTGCGGGAGCCGGCGTTCATCGGCACGGTCGTCGCCCGGGCGCACGTGACGGCGCCCGCCGACCCGCTCGGGGCGCTGCGGATGCTGGCGCAGGCGACCGGGTTCGATCCGCACCAGCCGTGGGCCGACGTCAGCTGGGTGCGGGCCGTGGACCCCGCCGGCCTCGACCCGGACGAGCTGGCCCGGCTGTTCGTCGGGGTGATGCAGCGGCTCGGCGACCCGGCGCCGGCACCGGTCGCGAAGGCCAACGAGGTGTACCTGGACCTCGCCCGACGCTCGCTGCGCGCCCACCCCGACCACGCGCTGCTGCACGGCGCCGCCGCCGGGCTCGGCCGCAGGTTCGGCGACACCGCGGAGGCGGTCCGCTGGGGTGCCCGCGGCCACCGCCTGCGCCCCGACAAGCTCACGTCGGTCTGGTACGCGTACGCCCTGCGCGCCGACGGCCAGCTGGACGCGGCGCTGAAAGTCATGCGCGGCGCGTGGCGGGCCACGCCGCAGGAGATGGACCTGTGCGCCGACATGGCCAACTGGCTCGCCGACTCCGGCCGCGTCGACGAGGCGATCGCGCTGCTCGATGAGGGCATGCGCGGCCAGGCCGACTACGACTGCGCCGTGCACACCGCGCAGCGGCTGCGCTTCCAGCGCGACGGGCAGGTGCGGCACCTGGTCGCACTGGTCGACTTCATCCGCGAGCACCCCGTGGTCAGCCACGAGCACACCGACCTGGCGCAGGCCTGCGATCGCCGCGCCTGGCTCGGCCGGGTCACCGGCCCGACCGAGGCGTGCGTCAACATGCTGCACCGGGTGCCGGCCGACCAGCGGGCCACGATGGACGGCGGGGTGGCGCTGTCCGCCCTCGAGGTGCCCAGCGCGCTGGCGCTGCTGCGCCGGGAGCTGCCCCGGGTCACGCTCGACGTGGCCGGCCCCGCCCCGCAGGACCTGGTGCGGCCGCTGAAACCGGTGCGGGTGCTGTGGCGGTACGACGGCACCACCGCCTACCCGACGGTCGAACCGGCGAGCCCGGCCGCCCAGGCCCTCCTCGCCGGCATCGCGGGGCCGGCCTGGCCGCACCCGGTCGCGGCGTACGACCACGCGCTGCCGCTCGGCGAGCTGCCGGCCGAGCAGCTGCTGTCGCTGCTGGTGCACCCGCCGGCCCGGCCCGCCCGGTACGCGGAGCTGCCCGACGGCTGGTGGGAACGCTCGGCGCAGGTGTTCGCGTGCCTCGGCCTGCTGCACTGCGGCGAGCTGCGCAACCCCGCCGACCCGGGCGACACCACCGCCCAGCGGCGGCTGCTCACCGACATCGCGTGGGGCGTGGAGGACTGGACGACGGACGCGGCGCTGTTCGCGCTGACGGTCGCCGCCTGGCTCGACCCGGCCTGCCGGGTCGAGGTCTGCGACACCGTCGGCCGCCGGTTCCTGGCCGCGGTCCAGGCGTCCCGCACCAGGGCGGTGACGATCCGCGACTCCCTGGCGGCGCTGGTGCACGCCGTGCCGGACATGGTCCCGGACGTCCTGGCCCTCGCCGACGAGGTGACCGCCGCCGCGGACCGCGCACCGGCGGCGGCGAAGCCGGCCGCTGGGAAGCCGGCCGCCCCGTCGAGGTTCGGCCGGCTCTTCCGCCGCCGCCGATAGCCGGCGGCGAATTCAGCGGCTTTTTACGGCCGGCGCTCATCAACATAGCGCCGTATGGCTGCAATACCAGCGCGACCCGGAAACGCCGATGGCCGGCGGGGAACCGCCGGCCATCGGAGCAAGTGCGGGATGAGCTACCAGTAATGGCGGCGCCCGGCGAGGGGGCGGCCGACGGCGCCCAGGATCCACAGCACTGCGCCCACGATCAGCAGCACGATGCCGATCGTCTCCAGGATGCCGACGTGGAGGAAAAGCCCGAGCAGGAAGAGGATCAGGCCAAGGACGATCATGTTCAGCTCCCGGGGAGGAGGGGTGTTGCTTGGACGTTCTTCAGGTACCCCTCCCCCGCCGCTGCTGAAACACCGGTCACCCGCGGCGCCCCCGGCGGGCGCGGATGTAGTCGGACACGACGTATCGGCCGAGGTCACCGGCGTCGGGGGTGAAGACCCGGCCGCCGCTGCGGCGGGCCACGGCGTCCACGAACCGGCGCAGGCCCGGGTCCTCGCCGAGCATGAACAGGTTGAGCACGGCGCCGTACCGGGTGAGCTGGTCCACCTCGTGCACCGTCGAGGTCACCGTCTCGCGGGTCGACGGCCAGTGGAAGGACGAGGTGCCGTCGTCGAGCAGGTGCGCGGTCGGCTCGCCGTCGGTGACGACGAGGACGACGGGGTCGGAGCCCGGGTGCCGGCGCAGGTGCCGACCCGCGAGCATGAGGGCGTGCTGCAGGTTCGTGCCCTGCACGTAGTCCGGCTCGACGGCGGCCAGCTCCTCGACGGACAGTTTCGTCGCGTACCGGCCGAACCCGATGATCTGCAGGGCGTCCTGCGGGAACCGGGTGGCCACGAGGTGCGACAGCGCCAGGGCGGCCTGCTTCATCGGGCCCCACCGGCCGTCGGCCATCATCGAGAAGGACAGGTCGACGCAGAGCGCGACGGCCGCGGAGACCCGCCGCTCGGTCTCGGCGATCTCGAAGTCCTCGACGTCCAGCGCGACGGGCAGCACCGCGGTGCCGCCGGTGGCCTGGCGGCGCACCGCGTTGCCGATGGTGCGCACCACGTCGATGGGCTGCTCGTCGCCGTACTGCCAGCGCCGCGACGCGCCGGTCAGCTCGCCCGCGGCGCCGGCGTCGCGCAGGTCGTGCTGGCCCTTGCGGCCGGCGGACAGGTCGGCGAAGACGGTGCGCAGGGCGGTGCCGCCGAGCCGGCGCAGCGCCTTGGGGCTCAGCGTGAGCCCGTCCGCGCCGCGGGTGACCCAGCCCTGCCGGCGCAGCTGCCGCTCCAGCTCCCGCAGCCGGCGCAGGTCGTCCGCGGCGGACCGGCCGAGCTGCCGCTCGACCGCCTCGACGTCGACGTCGTCGAGGGTGGCGCCGGGGTGCTCCTGGCCGAGCTGGTCGAGCAGGTCGTCGAGGTCGCCGATCTCCTCGAGGGCGCCGGCTGCCTCGCCGTAGCCGAGGTCGCGCTCGCCGCGCACCCGCTCGCCGCGGCCCCAGTTGAGGTCGGGGCGCAGCGAGCGCAGGTTGTCGGTGAGCGCGGCCATCTCCCCGGCGAGGCTGCCGAGGGACTGCTCCATCAGCGACTGCAGCTCGGCGCGCTGCTGCGGGCTCAGCGAGCGCAGCAGCCGCTCCCCGGCGGCGGCCCGGCGGGCGAGCGCGTCGACGAGCTCGTCCACCGAGCCGGGCTGCTCGGGGAAGAACTCGCCGTGCCGCTGCATGAACTGCGCGAACGCGTCGTCGGTGTTCTCCCCGCGGGCGTGCTTGCCGAGCAGGGCGTTGAGGTCCTGCAGCATCTCGCGCATGCGTTCCTGCGTCGCCGGGTCCTGCAGGGCCTCCTTCATCCCCTGGAACCGCTGGCCGAGGACATCGTTGCGCAGCTGGTCGAGGATCTGCTCGTACAGCGCGCGGGCCTCGGGCGAGGTCCACCCGTAGGAGGACAGCTCCGAGACCGCCCGCGACGTCGAGCGCGGCAGGTTGGCCAGCTGCGCCTCGGCGAAGCGGGCGTCGTCGGAGTCGACCTGGGCGAGGGCGTCGCGTTCGGTGGCCACCGCCTGGTCGAGCAGCTGCTGGGCGCGGGTCACGGCACCGTCGAGGTCGCCGCGGCGCATCGCCTCGCGCCGCAGCCGCCGCGCCCTGGCCAGCAGGTCGTCCAGGCCGCGCCCGCCGTCGGGGCCGTTGCGCAGCAGGTTGCGCAGCGCCTCGCGGAGGCTGCCGCCGTCGAGGACCTCGGCGCCGACCTGGTCGACGGCGGCGCGCACGTCGTACGGCGGGGCGAGCGGGTCGGGGCCGCCCCGCCACGCCCCGTAACGGAACCTGTTGTGGCGCACGTGCTCAGCCTCCGTAGACGGTGCGGCCGTCCTCGGTGAGATCCTTGGACAGCCGTCTGGTGAGGTGCAGTCCCTCCAGCACGAACTCGATGCCGGCGGCGGCCTCGCCGCGGCTGGGCGCGTCGCCGAGGCCCAGGCGCTCCAGCACCTTGGCCAGGCCGGGCACGGTGCCGACCTGGCGCAGGATGTCGTCGGCGCCGGCGAGCTCGCCGGTCTCGATGACCTGCCCCTCGGCGACGAGGTCGGTGAAGCCGGACAGGTCCAGCCCGGCGAGCCGGGACCGGAACGTGTCGGCGGTCGCGGTGCGCAGCAGGTGGGCGAGGATCTCGATCTCCCGGCCCTCCTCGCCGCTGTCGAACTCGACCTTGCCGCGCAGGGTGCTGGTGACCGAGACGGTGTCGCCGACCCGGGCGACCGGGTTGTCGTCGCCGAGCAGCCCGCCGCGGCGCAGCGCGGACGCGGCGACGGTCTCGACGGCGGCGATGGCGAAGCGGGCGGACACGCCGGAGCGCGCGTCGACGGCCGGCGACTCGCGCACCGCGCGGGTGAACCGGGCCAGGACCTCCAGGACGTGCCCGGGGACCTGCGCGACGAGCTGCGCCTCCTGCTGGATCAGGTCGGTCTCCAGCTCCAGGTCCAGCGGGTAGTGGGTGCGGATCTCGGCGCCGAAGCGGTCCTTGAGCGGCGTGATGATCCGGCCGCGGTTGGTGTAGTCCTCCGGGTTGGCGCTGGCCACCAGCAGCACGTCCAGCGGCAGCCGCAGCTGGTAGCCGCGGACCTGGATGTCGCGCTCCTCCAGGACGTTGAGCAGCGACACCTGGATGCGCTCGGCGAGGTCGGGCAGCTCGTTGACGGCGAAGATGCCGCGGTTGGTGCGCGGGACGAGGCCGAAGTGGATCGTCTCCGGGTCGCCGAGCGTGCGGCCCTGCGCGACCCGGATCGGGTCGACGTCGCCGATGAGGTCGCCGACGGAGGTGTCCGGGGTGGCGAGCTTCTCGCCGTAGCGCTGCGAACGGTGCAGCCAGTCCACCGGCAGCGCGTCGCCGGCCTCGGCTGCCATCCGCCGGGACGCGGGGGTGATCGGCTCGTAGGGGTGCTCGTTGAGCTCCGACCCGGCGATGACCGGGGTCCACTCGTCCAGCAGCGACACGAGGCCGCGGATGACGCGGGTCTTGCCCTGGCCGCGCTCGCCGAGCAGGACCAGGTCGTGGCCGGCCAGGATGGCCCGCTCGAGCTCGGGCAGGACGGTGTCTTCGTAGCCGACGATGCCGGGGAAGCGCGGCTCGCCGGAGCGCAGCTTGGCCAGGAGGTTGTCGCGCAGCTCCTGCTTGACGGTGCGGAACCGGTGGCCGCTCGATCGCAGCTCGCCCACGGTGCGGGGCAGGTCCAAAGGCTGGGTCACCGCTCGAACCTAGCGCGCTCACGTTTCCGGTGGCGAAACCCGCCGATCTGGGGGCCCGGCGCCGCGGAACCGGGCCAGCAGCGCGGCGCGCACGGCGGCGACGGCCGGGGCGGCTGGACCGGCCTGGTCACCGGCCAGAACCCGGCCAGCGCCACCGGCGTGGCGGAGGCGATGCTCGACGCCCTCGGCCAGTGGTCAGCGGGTGCTCACCGACCAGTCGCTGAACCCGGTCCAGGCGCTGTCGGGGCCCTGGTAGTGGTAGTAGTCGTGCGCGGCGTCCCGGCCGAGCAGCACGAACGCGGCGGTCAGCGCCGCCAGCACACCGGTGACCGCGGCCGAGGACAGCACACTGAACCACAGCGGCAGCACCTGGTACAGATGGGCCTCCTCAGCCGCGCCGTAGGCGAGCAGTGCATTGTCGGGGTTGACGACGACGCCGAGCAGCAGCACCACCCCGGCGAGCAGGGCCGCGGACCCGACGAGCAGCCGGGTGCCGATGTGCCGGCGCGGGACCGCCACCGCGACCCCGACGAGCAGCAAGGTCATCCCGGCGCCCAGCACGGCGGTGAGCGCCAGCCGGATGTGGATGCCGTCGATCTGCTCCTGCTCGCGGATGCTCCACGGCCCGTGCGCCGCGTAGGCCCCGGCGAACCGGGCGAGCAGCACCGTCGCGGCGAGCGTCTGCGCGCCGAGCAGCGCGGCCGCGGCCACGACCAGCCAAAACGCCCGCCGCACGGGGGCGGCAGGGCGGCGGCGCGGGACGGGGTCGGCGGCCATCCCGTCCAGGATAAGCGGCGCCGGGTGGGCGCTCATCGGCCGCGGCGGAGGAGATCCAGCCAGGACCCGTAGCCACCCCACCGGGCGTCCGGGTCGTAATCCTGGTAGTACCCGGCGGCTGCCGGCCGGCCCATCCGGACGAACGCGGTGCCGAACAGCGCCGCCACCCCGAACACCACCACCGCGGACAGTGTCTGGAACCAGGCGGGGATCAGTGTCTCGAGCCAGGCGAGGGAGGCCGCGATCACCAGGCCGCGATCACCGGCTGACGATGTCGAGCCATGACGTGAAGCCGCGCCACGTGGCGGTCGGGTCGTGGTGCTGGTAGTAGTCGAGCGCGGCGTCGCGGCCCAGCCGGGCGAAGGCGGTGCAGAGCAGGACGATCGCGCCGGTCACCGTCACCGACGCGGTCGCGGTGAACCACGCCGGCAGCAGCTGCTCCAGGTCGGCGAGCTCCTCGACGTCGCCGGCCAGGACCGCGCCGTCGGGGCCGACGACGATGCCGAGCAGCAGTGCGAACGCCACGACCAGCGCGGCGCAGCCGACGACCGTGCGGGTGCTGGTCGAGCGGCGCGGCACGGCCATCGCGGCGCCGAGCAGCAGCAGCGACATCCCGGCGCCGAGGACGACCGCGCCGGCCAGCCTGGCGCGCACGCCGTCGGCCTGGGTCTGCTCGCTGAAGGTCCACGGGGCGTGCGTGTCGTAGGCGGCGCCGAAGCGCAGCAGCAGCACCGCGGCCGCGACGGTCTGCGCGGCGACCAGGATGAGACCACCGGTGACCAGCCAGAAGGCCTGACGCACCGGGGCGGTCGGAGGGCTGCCGTGTGCCATCGGCATTCAGCGTACGACCGGCCACCGGACGTGGTCCATATCACCTCCGGGCCAGATGCCGGGTGGTCGGCGGCCGGGCTGCGGCGCATACGGCAGGATGGACGCGACACGTACCGCAGCAATCCCCATCCGCCGAGGAGTTTTCGCATGGCGCTCAGCAAGCCCGACGTGACCCTGCCCGACGGCCCGCCGCCGGCCGACCTGGTGATCGAGGACATCACCGTCGGTGACGGCGAGGAGGCGCGCCCCGGCCAGCAGGTCAGCGTCCACTACGTGGGGGTGTCGCTGTCGACGGGCAAGGAGTTCGACGCCTCGTGGAACCGTGGCAGCTCCACCTTCGACTTCGGCCTCGGCCAGGGCCAGGTCATCGCCGGCTGGGACCAGGGCGTGGCGGGCATGAAGGTCGGCGGCCGGCGCAAGCTGGTCATCCCGCCGCACCTGGGCTACGGCAGCCGGGGCGCCGGCGGCGGGCTCATCAAGCCCAACGAGACGCTCGTCTTCGTGGTGGACCTGCTCGGCACCCGGTAGGTCCGGTTGCCCGTCCATGGGCCCGGTATTCCCTGCCGGACCCATGGACGGCAATGCGGTAATTCACAGCTGACGCTCAGCCCACCTCGGACATCGAGATGCGATGCTGGACCATCGGCGTCGGCCGGCACTCTTTTTCACCATGTCACAACGCCATAAAGGGGTGTGCAGATGACAATGCAGTCGGCGGCACCGCGCGCGAAACGGATCCTCATGATCGGCGCACCCGGTGCCGGCAAGGGCACCCAGGCGCAGCTCATCGCGCAGCAGTTCGGCGTCACCCACATCGCCAGCGGCGACCTGCTCCGCAAGAACATCGCCGAGGGCACGACGATCGGCCGCACGGTCGAGCAGCTGGTCAACAAGGGTGAGCTGGTCCCCGACTCGATCATCATGGACATGCTCCGCAAGCCGGTCCTGGCCGCGAACGCAGCCGGCGGCTACGTGCTGGACGGCTTCCCGCGCACGGTCGAGCAGGCCGAGGCGGCCTACCGCACCGCCGGGAGCCTCGGCGTCGGTGTGCAGATCGCGATCCACCTCGACGTGCCGGAGGACGAGCTGACCCGCCGCATGCTGGCGCGGGCCCGCGGCGCCGACGACACCGTGGACGTGATCAAGCACCGGATCAAGGTGTACGAGGAGAAGACCCGCCCACTGCTGGAGTATTACCAGCAGCGGGAGCTGCTCATCCAGGTCAACGGCGCCCGGCCCGTCGGCGAGGTGACCTGGTCGATCGTCGTGCAGCTGCAGCGCGCCTTCAAGCAGCGCCCGGCCGCGGCCCGCACCGCCGCCGCGCCGGACCGCGCGGTGGCCTGAGCGGCCCGCACACGCTTCGACAGCGGAAGGCCCGGCCGGGACGGCCGGGCCTTCCGCTGTCGCTCACGCCGACAGCGCCGCCGAGACGACCCCGCGCGCCTCCTGCTGGATGCGCTCGAGGTGCTCCGGGCCCTGGAAGGACTCGGCGTAGACCTTGTACACGTCCTCGGTGCCGGACGGCCGGGCGGCGAACCAGCCGGACGCGGTGACCACCTTCAACCCGCCGAGGGCGGCGCCGTTGCCGGGGGCCGCGGTCAGCTTCGCGGTGATCGGCTCGCCGGCCAGGTCGGTCGCGGTCACCTGCTCCGGCGACAGCTTGCCCAGCACCGCCTTCTCCTCGCGGGTCGAGGCGACGTCGATGCGCGCGTACGCGGGGGCGCCGTGCCGGGCGACCAGGTCGGCGTAGTGCTCGCTGGGCGAGCGGCCGGTCGTCGCGATGATCTCGGCGGCGAGCAGGCACAGCAGCAGGCCGTCCTTGTCGGTGGTCCACACCTCGCCGTTGCGGCGCAGGAACGACGCGCCGGCGCTCTCCTCACCGCCGAAGCCGACGGAGCCGTCCAGCAGGCCGGGCACGAACCACTTGAAGCCGACCGGGACCTCGATCAGGGTCCGGCCGAGGTCCTCGGCGACCCGGTCGATCATCGACGAGGACACCAGCGTCTTGCCGATCGCGGCGCCCCGCGGCCAGCCGTCGCGGGCCGTGAACAGGTACTGGATGGCCACGGCGAGGAAGTGGTTGGGGTTCATGAGGCCGGCGTCGGGGGTGACGATGCCGTGCCGGTCGGCGTCGGCGTCGTTGCCCGTCGCCACCTGATAGTCGCCGCGCTTGCCGATGAGCGACGCCATCGCGTTCGGCGACGAGCAGTCCATCCGGATCCTGCCGTCCCAGTCGAGGGTCATGAACCCGAACGCCGGGTCGACGTCGGGGTTGACCACCGTCAGGTCCAGTTTGTGCCGTTCGGCGATGGCGCCCCAGTACGCGACGCTGGCGCCGCCGAGCGGGTCGGCGCCGATGCGGACCCCGGCGGCGGCGATGGCGGGCAGGTCGATCGCGGAGGGCAGGTCGTCGACGTAGGCGGCGAGGAAGTCGTACCGGCCCGTGGTGTCGGCGGTGCGGGCCCGCGCGTACGGCATCCGGCGGACCTCCTGCAGCCCGCCGGCCAGCAGTGCGTTCGCGCGGTCCTGGATCCACCTGGTGACGTCGGTGTCGGCGGGCCCGCCGTGCGGCGGGTTGTACTTGAAGCCGCCGTCCTCCGGCGGGTTGTGCGACGGGGTGACCACGACCCCGTCGGCGCCGAGGTGCCGGTGGGTGAGGATGGCGTGCGACAGCGCGGGCGTCGGCGTGTAGCCGTCGCGGCTGTCGATGAGCACCTGGACCCCGTTGGCGGCGAACACCTCCAGGGCGCTGACCGTCGCCGGCTCCGACAGGGCGTGGGTGTCCCTGCCGACGAAGAGCGGTCCCGTGTACCCCTGGCGCGCCCGGTACTCGCAGATGGCCTGGCTCACCGCAACGATGTGGTCCTCGTTGAACGAGCGGCGCAGACTGGACCCGCGGTGCCCGGACGTGCCGAACGCGACCTGCTCGGCGGGGTCGCTGACGTCGGGGTGCTCGGCGTAGTAGCTGGTGATGAGTCGCGGGACGTCGACGAGGTCGGAGCGCTGCGCCGGTTGCCCTGCACGGGGATGGACGGACATACCGCATACGTTGCCATGTCCGCCCGGACGCGGCGACACGACTCGGTCATCGCCGGAAACAATCCGCCGTTACACTGCCGCGCGTCGATGTCCATCTCACCCCAGCGAGGCGATGATGACCACCGCGGTTTCCATGTACTCCCGGGTCGGCGGCGGCCCCGCCATCAAGCAGGTCGTCGACCAGCTGTACACGTGGATCCTGGTCGACGGGCAACTGTCCCCCTACTTCGCCGGCGTCACCGTCGAGTCGCTGAAACGGCACATGGCCGCGCTGCTCGCGCAGGTCCTGGGCGGCCCTCAGGAGTACACCGGCCGCGAGCTCGGCGAGTCGCACCGCGGCCTCGGCATCACCGACGCGCACTACACGCGCGTCGTGGACCTGGTCCTCGCCGCGCTCTTCCTGGCGCACGCGCCCCGCGACGTCATCGCCGCCGTCGAGGAGACCCTGGCCGCCGTCAAGGCCGACATCGTCGCTTAGTACCCCGGGTCGGGTCCGCAGCCGTCGCCGGGGGGTGCCGCGTGGCATGATCCACTGATGACGTGGATCGCGCCGGCGGCGCCGCCGTTCGGGGGTTCGCTGGTCGCCGACGAGCGGACCCTGCTGGAGGGGTTCCTCGACTGGCAGCGGGCGGTGCTCGTCGGCAAGTGCACCGGCCTGACCGGCGAGCAGCTCGCCCGGCAGGCCTGTCCCCCGTCGACGCTGTCGCTGCTGGGCCTGCTGCGCCACGTCACCGACGTGGAACGCGAGTGGTTCCACGTCCGCTTCAACGGCACGGCGGTGCCGTGGCGGTACCGGCGCGACGACGCCAAGGACGCCGCTTTCGACGAGGCGGACCCGGTGGACGCGGAGGCCGACTACGCCGCGCTGCTGGCGCAGTGGCGGTCCTCACGGGTCGCGGTCGCCGCGGCGCAGCTGGACGACGCGTTCGACGACCCCCAGCGGGGCGCCATGTCGCTGCGGGCCGTCTACCTGCACCTCATCCAGGAGTACGCCCGGCACAACGGCCACGCCGACCTGCTCCGGCAGGCGATCGACGGGCAGACCGGCTGAGCCGCCGGGGCTGTCAGGCCCGCCGGGCGGGCGCCGGCGCAGCAGCCGCATCGCGGGCAGCTCGACGAGGTGGTGCACGGCCATCGCCGCCAGGACGCTGATCGAGAACACCGAGACCGTGGTCAGCGCGGCGACCAGCGGATGGGCGTGATGCGGCAGCAGCCCGAGCCGCTCGTAGCTCAGGTACGTCAGGTAGTGCACCAGGTAGAACGCGAATGACAGCTCGCCGAGGTACCGCAGCAGCGGCCGGGACCAGACGGTCGGCACGCCGGCGAGGTCGGCCCGGGCGGCCGCGGCGACGACGAGCGCGACCGGCACCAGGGTCAGGGCGTGCTGGTCGAGCGGGTAGGGCGCCTTCACCGCGGCGGCGGCGCCGAGCCCCACCAGGACGAACGACCAGCGCAGGCCGGGTCCGCGCCACGCGCCGGCGCGCACCAGCAGCGCGAGCACGATGCCGAGGGTGAACTCGGCCATGCGGACCGGCGGGAACATGTACCCCAGCCACAGGGCGAGCGGCCGTTCGGCGGTGGTCAGCAGCGCGCCCGTCGCGACGACGGCCCCGGTCAGGGCGGCGGCGACGGCCCACAGCCCGCGCGGGCGCAGCCGGCGCAGCGCCCGCAGCAGCAGCGGGAAGCACAGGTAGAAGAACGCCTCGCAGGACAGCGACCAGCTGACCGGGTTGAGGGCGCCGAACACCGTCGCCTGCGGAAACCAGGTCTGCGTGAGGGTGAGGTGGGCGGCGAGCTGGACGGGGCCGGCGCCGCCGACGACGAGCAGCGCGGCGAGCGTGGTGACCAGCGTCGCCGGGTAGATCCTGCTGAACCGCCGCCACCAGAACGCCTGGGCCGGCTCGGGTCCGGCGGGCTGCCGCGACGACCAGGTCAGGACGAAGCCGGACAGCACGAAGAAGAACGACACGCCCATCGCGCCGCCGTTGACCAGCAGGGCCCACAGCACGGCCCGGACCGGTCGCGGCGCGACCAGATCCGGGTCGTAGAACAGCTCCAGGGTGTGCTGGCCGAACACGACGAGCGCCGCCGCCCAGCGCAGGCCGGTGAGGGCCGGCAGCCGGCTGTCGCGGTTCACGTCTGATGTCTAGTCACTCCTGCGGTGCGGCACACGCCGCCCGGGGAAGATTTCACCCCGATGTGACCAGTTTTGACGGTACGGATCCGTGCAGTCACCTGTTGTCGCGACGCTCACCGCCACGATCACCGCCACGGCTGTCGCGCATGCCCATCAGGCGCATCGTCATCAGGCCCAGCGCGATGATGATCACGCCGATGATGATGTTGTTCGCGATGGCGCCGCCGCTCGGGTGCGCACCGAGGATCACCCACGGCGCCACGAACGCCCACACGCCGATGACCACCGGCACCCACGTCAGGCCGTGTGTACGGCCGTACGCGGCGGTGAAGCCGGCGGCGAGTGCGACGACGACCGCCCCGCAGATGAAGTTGTTGACCGCGAGGTCGCCCTCGAAGGTGGCGAACCCCAAGATCCACGGCGACAGGGCGAGGTACAACCCGGCAAGCATCAGCCCGCCATCGGTGACGTGCGCGGTCGGCGTCTCCGCCGCGCGGTCGTAGCGGGCTCGCAGCTCGAGGATGTCCGGGTGCTGGTCGAGGTCCGCGATCGGACGGGTCATGACGATCCCCTTTCCTTCGTCGGAGAAGGATCTCCTAACCCGTATGACGGAGAACTAACACAAAACGGGTGGGCGCGGCGGCGGCGCTGCAGACGCCGTCCGCCGCACCCTGGTTCGCGATGGGAGCCGCGAAAAGGGTGGGCATCACCTCCAGGTGGATCGATAGCCGTCGCGACCATAGGTCAAATCCGGGGCGCTTGTCCCGGGAGCGCTCCCATGCCAGAATCAGCGCCACCTCGCGTCTGGGAGCCGACGGGGCACACGCAGCGACTGGCTTGAGCACCAACGCCGTCGCGCTGTCGCGTGCCCGTTCCCCGCCCAGAAACTTTCACGAGGAGCACCCCACACCATGACCACCCGGAAACAACGCTGGCTGCGAACCGCGGCCGTCGGCCTCCTGGCCGCCGGCTCGCTGTACGCCCTGCCAGCCGGGATCGCACACGCCGCCACCGGCTGTTCGGTCGTCTATTCAGTCCGCAGCCAATGGTCGACCGGTTTCACCGGCGACCTGCTGGTGACGAACCTCGGTGACCCGCTGACGACCTGGAACGTCAGCTGGACCTTCGCCGGCAACCAGCAGCTGCAGCAGAGCTGGAACGGTGACTTCACCCAGACCGGCAACCAGGTCACGATCCGCAACGCGCCGTGGAACGGCAGCCTGCCGAGCAACGGGACCGTCAACCCGGGCTTCAACGCCGGCTACAGCGGCACGAACGTCAACCCGACCAGCTTCTCCCTCAACGGGGTCGCCTGCACCGGGCCGAACCTGCCGCCGTCGGTCGCCATCACCGCCCCGGCCGCCAACACCCGCTACACGGCGCCGGCGTCGATCCCGATCACCGCCACCGCCTCGGACCCCGACGCCGGTGACTCGATCGCCAAGGTCGAGTTCTACCATGACGGCCTGCTGCTGGGCACCGACACGACCGCCCCGTACAACTACACCTGGACGGGCGTGCCGAGCCAGACCGCCGGCTACCAGCTGCAGGCCAAGGCCTACGACAGCAAGGGCGCGGTGAGCACCTCCACGGCGGTGCCGGTGTTCGTCGACCCGTTCGTCGGGCCGTCGATCGTGGCCACGCCGTCGCCGCTGACGGTGCCGGAGGGCGGCTCGACCGCACTGTCGGTCAAGCTCAACCAGGCACCCACCGCGAACGTGACGGTGGCGGTCGCCCGCACCGGCGACACCGACATCACGGCGAGCCCGACGTCGCTCACCTTCACCTCCGCGAACTGGAACGTGGCGCAGACCGTCACCGTCGCCGCCGCCCAGGACACGGACACCACCAACGGCACCGCCACGATCAACCTGACCGCCAGCGGCTGGGCCTCGGCGGCGGTGCCGGCGAACGAGAGCGATGACGACGTCGCCGGCGGCGTCTACGTGCAGCGCTTCCTCGAGCAGTACCAGAAGCTGCACAGCAGCGGGTACTTCTCCCCGGAGGGCGTGCCCTACCACTCGATCGAGACGCTCGTGGTCGAGGCCCCGGACTGGGGTCATGAGACGACGTCGGAGGCGTTCAGCTTCTGGCTGTGGCTGGAGGCGCAGTACGGCCGCGTGAAGCAGGACTGGGCCCCGTTCAACAAGGCCTGGGACACGATGGAGAAGTACATCATCCCGACCCACGCGAACCAGGTGACCGGTGGCTACAACGCCAACGACCCGGCCGACTACGCGCCTGAGGCCGCGCAGCCCAGCCTGTACCCGCAGCAGGGCGGCCACCTCGACTCGTCGGTGAAGGTGGGTGTCGACCCGCTGTACCAGGAGCTGACCTCCACCTACGGCAACACCGACGTGTACGGCATGCACTGGCTGCTCGACGTCGACAACACGTACGGCTTCAGCTCGTGCACCCCGCAGGCCGGCTCGACGGTGTCGTACATCAACACCTACCAGCGCGGTCCGCAGGAGTCGGTGTGGGAGACCGTCGCCCAGCCGTCCTGCGAGGACTTCCGCTTCGGTGCCAAGGCCAACGGCGGCTTCCTGCCGCTGTTCATCGACGGCACCCCGGCCAAGCAGTGGCGCTACACCAACGCCCCCGACGCCGACGCGCGCGCCATCCAGGCCGCGTACTGGGCCAACCGGTGGGCGACCGAGCAGGGTAAGGCCGCCGACGTGGCGGCCGTCGTGGCGAAGGCCGCGAAGATGGGTGACTACCTGCGCTACGCGATGTACGACAAGTACTTCAAGAAGCCGGGCTGCACCTCCACCGCCTGCGCCGCCGGCACCGGCAAGGACTCCGCGGCGTACCTGCTGAACTGGTACTACGCGTGGGGCGGCGACGCGGGCGGCCAGTGGTCGTGGCGCATCGGCTCCAGCCACAACCACTCGGGCTACCAGAACCCGTTCGCGGCCTACATCCTGTCCAACGTCAACGGCTTCGCGCCGCGCTCCCCCACGGCGAAGGGCGACTGGCAGACCAGCCTCGGCCGGCAGCTCGAGTTCTACCAGTGGCTGCAGTCCGCCGAGGGCGCGTTCGCCGGTGGTGCGACGAACAGCTACGGCGGCAACTACTCGGCGCCGCCGGCCGGCACGCCGACCTTCTACGGCATGTTCTACGACGAGAAGCCGGTCTACCACGACCCGCCGTCCAACCAGTGGTTCGGCTTCCAGGCGTGGTCGGTGGAGCGGGTCGCGGAGTACTACTACGCGACCGGTGACGCCAAGGCCAAGAGCATGCTGGACAAGTGGGTCTCCTGGGCCATCGCGAACACGACGTTCACCTCGAACGGCGACTTCAAGATCCCGGACACCCTGCAGTGGAGCGGCGCTCCGGCCACCTGGAACCCGTCCAGCCCGGCCGCCAACACCAACCTGCACGTCACGGTCGTCAGCACCGGCACCGACGTCGGCATCGCCGCCGCCTACGCCCGCCTACTGACGTACTACGGCGCGAAGGCCGACAACGCGGCGGCGAAGACCACGGCGAAGAAGCTGCTCGACGGCATCTGGCTGCACACCGACAGCAAGGGCGTCGGCATCCCGGAGACCCGCAACGACTACAACCGCTTCGACGACATCTGGTCCTCGTCCAACCAGCAGGGGCTGTACATCCCCTCCACGTACAACGGCGTCATGCCCAACGGTGACGTGATCGCCGCCGGCAAGTCCTTCCTGGACATCCGTTCCTTCTACAAGAACGACCCGAACTGGCCGGCCGTGCAGGCCTACCTGGACGGGACCGGCCCCGCGCCGACGTTCACCTTCCACCGGTTCTGGGCGCAGTCCGACATCGCCATGGCGATGGCCGACTACGGCCTGCTGATCGGCGGTTGATCAGGTAAGTGAGTGGTAGCGGCCGCCGCCTGACGGCGGCGGCCGCTACGCCAACGTCTCGGCCGCGGCCTCGGCGCGGGCCTCGGCGCCTGCGTAGTGCAGCTTGCGGGCGACCCGCAGCGCCTCCTCGGCCTCCGCCAGGTCGCCCGTGGCCAGCGCGTGGACCCGGCGCAGGTCGGGCTCGGCGAACCCGGTCTGCCCCGGCAGGCCGCCGTCGAGGGCCTTCGTGGCGATCGCCGCCGCCTCCGCCGTCTGCCCCAGCGCCAGGCACGCGTCGGCGTGCAGCGCCTCGAGGCGGCCGAACCGGCGCATCGCCTCGCCCAGGTGCGTGCGGCCCCGCACGATGCGGGCCAGCCCGCCCTCGTCGCCGGCGCGGACCTCGGCCCAGCCGAGCAGGATCGCCGACATCGCCCGGTACTCCAGATGCCCGCCGCGCTCCGCCAGCTGCAGCGTGGCCCGGGCCGCCGCCGCGGTCGCCGCCGCGTCGTACCGGTCGGCGGCCACCGACGCGGCGTAGTGGCTGACGTACATCTCCAGGAACGGCTCACCGACCCTCACGGCCCGCTCCCGGGCGGCCCGCAGGTGCCGGGCGGCCGTGTCGTGGTCGCCGAGCATGCCGCACACCATCGCCGCGGGCGCCTGCGCGCCGAGGACCGGATCCCAGTTCGCGATCGGGAACACCGGCAGGTCACCGCCGGGCAGCGCGGCCAGGGCGGTGTCGAAGCACTCACGGGCCTTGAGCAGGTCCAGCACCGCGAGCGCGGCCGCGCCCTCGTGCACCTCCGCCACGATCGACGCCCACGGGTCGGTGCTGCCGTGCTCGCTCGCCGAGCGGGCCATCGCGACCGCCCGCGCCACGTCACCGGACGCGGTGTGGAACGACGCGTACCCCCACAGCGCGGGCAGGATGTCCAGCACCGGCCGGCCGCGCAGCCGGACCAGCAGCGGCTCCATCGCCGCGTACTGGGCGGCCACGAACGGCGCCAGGTAGCCGTCGGTCGCCTGGTGCATGTACGCCAGCCGGATCCGCAGGTCCAGCTCCGCGACGTCGCGCCGCTCGCCCGCCGGCGCGCGGTGCAGCACGCCGACCGCCTCCTCCAGCAGCGCCGAGGCATGCTCGTGGGCCGTCTGCTCGTACGCCTCACCGGCCGCCCCGACCAGCGCCGGCACCACGTCGAACGGCGACAGCACCGGCAGCGCGGCCCGCAGGTGGGCGGCCAGCTCCGGCACCGTGGCCAGCCCCGTGTCCCGCAGCGCCTGCGCCGCCCTGGCGTGCAACCTGGCCCGGCGCAGCGGCCCCTGGTCCAGGTACGCGGTCTGCCGTACCAGGTCGTGGGAGAAGCGCAGCAGCCCCGGGTCGTCGGTCGCGGTCAGGATCCCGCTGACCACGGCGGTGTCGAGCGTGTCGAACAGCGCCAGCTCGTCGATCTGCACGACCTCGCGCAGCACCGGCACCGACACGTCCCGCCCCAGCACCGACGCGACCGCAATGACCGCGTTGACCTGGCCGGGCAGCTTCGCCAGCCGGCGGCGCACCACCTCCTGCACCCGCACCGGCACATGCTCGGGGGCCAGGGTGTGTTCGGCGACCAGGACGCGCAGCAGCTCCACCACGAAGAACGGGTTGCCGCCGGTGCGGTCCAGCAGCATCGCCACCGTCTGCTCCGGCACGTCGGCGCCGGTCACGTCGCGGGCCAGGGCGGCCACCCCGTCGGCGCCGAGACCCTGCAGCGGCAGCCGCACCGCCGACGGGTCGGCCAGCAGCTCGCCGAGCGCGCCGGCCAGCGGCGCGTCCGGGGCCAGCTCGGCCTCCCGGTACCCGACGGCGAGCAGCACCCGGCTGCGCCGCACCGCCTTCGCGAACATGGTCAGCAGCACCGTGGACGGCGCGTCCAGCCAGTGCGCGTCGTCCACGACGAGCACCAGCGGCCGCTGCGTCGCGAGCCGGGACAGCCCGTCCACGATCCCCTGGTACAGCCGTGACCTGGCCAGCTCCGGGTCGGCGATCCGCTCGGCGGCCGGCAGCGGCAGCGCCTCGGCCAGCGTCGGGTCCAGCACGGCGGGCAGGTTGCCGTACGGCGCGAACGCCCCCGCGAGGGCCTCCGCCGCGTCGGGGGTGGCGGCGATGGCCCGCAGGATCTGCGCCCACGGCAGGAACACCGGCGGCGCCTCCCCGTCGACGCCGGTGCCGGTGCCCACCAGGCTGTTCCTGGCGGCGGCCCGCGCGGCGAGCTCGGTGAGCAGGGCGGACTTGCCGATGCCGGGGCTGCCGGAGACGAGCAGCAACCGCCCGCGGCCGGTGGCGGTGGCCTGCAGGAGTTCGTCGACGGTGCGCAGCTCCCGGTCCCGGCCGACGAGGCCGCTGTCCTCGTGGTCCTGGACCGGGCCGGTGGAGAATGCGCCGGAGTTGGTCTCCGCGCTGCCCGTTCCGCTGCTCGTGCCGCCCTGCCCGCCGCCGGGTCCGCCCTGCCCGCTTGGTCCGCCCGCCCAACCGCCCGGCCCGCCACTCGCGCCGCCGGGTCCGCCCGCCCGGCTGCCCGGCCCGCCGCCTGCTGCTGCGCTTCCCCCTTGTCCCGCCACTCCTTCGCCGGACATTTCCGAAATGTCGGTAACGGTGGAGCGAATCGCTGCGTCCTGCGGTGTCGCCGTTGCCGCCGGGCCGTGGCCCGGCGTCTGGCTTACTGCCGGCGGCGCGGTCAGGTGCGGGGCCTGGCGCAGGATGTCCTGCTCCAGCTGCTGCAGTGCCGGGCCGGGCTCGATGCCGAGCTCGTCGACGAGGCCCGCGCGGGCACGGCCGTACGCGGCGAGCGCCTCCGCCTGCCGGCCCGACCGGTACAGGGCGAGCATCAGCTGCCCCCACAGCCGCTCCCGGTACGGGGCCTCGGCGAGCGCGCTCTCGCTCAGGTACGCGACCTCGGCGGCCCGGCCGAGGCGCAGGAGGGCCTCGGAGCGCTCCTCCATGGCGATCAGCCGCAGCTCCTGCAGGCGCCCCCGCTCGGCGCGGGCCAGCGGCGAGTCACCCAGCTCGGGCAGCGGGTCGGCGCGCCACAGCTGCAGCGCGTCGGTGAGCACCCGCAGCGCCTCGGCCGGGTCGGTGCCGGCGCGCGCCTGCTCGACCGCGGCGGCGAACCGGGCGGCGTCGACCGCGTCGGCCGGCACCATCAGCTGGTACCCGGGCGCGCGGCTGACGAGCACGGTGGACCGGTCGCGGGCCGTCCGGCCGGGCTCGAGGGCGCGGCGGAGGCGGGAGACGTACGCCTGCAGGGAGGCGATCGCCCGCTCCGGCGGCTCGTCCGCCCACAGCTCGTCGATCAGCCGCTGCACCGACACGGTCCGGCCGGGCTGCATCGTCAGCATCGCCAGCACGGCGCGCTGCTTCGGGGTGCCGGTGTCGACCGGGCCGCCCTCCCCGACGACTTCGAGCGGGCCCAGGATCCGAATCTGCAGGATGCGAAACTCCCGGAACTCCACTTCGGCCGCGAAGCGTGCTACAACTCCACGGCGTATGAACCGTCGCCGAACGGTCCGAAGCCCGCCTTCTGCAGCAGCTCCTCGCCGTGCGCCAGAGGCGCCGCGACGAGCCTACGTGCAGGACCGGCCCGCAGTGCGTCCACCAACGAGATCAGCACCTGAACGGCGAGGTCGGTGCGTCCGCCCGGCGCGACGATTCCGACCAGTCGGACGATGGTTTCCCCCGGTCGGACGGCAGCGAGCGCGGCCGCCGGCTGCTCGTCCCCGTCGGCCGGGTCGATGAGCTCCCACCACTCCAGTCCGTCGAACAGGAACTCGTCGACGACGGACACCCCGAGCGCGTGCCGGGTCACGGCGCGCCGCCCGGCCGGCACCCGCCGCACCAGCCGAATGTCTTCTCCCACGACTCCAGCAAACCCGCCCCGACTTGCAAACGACTTGCCGTGCCGCTCGGTCCACCGGCCACCGGTCCGGCCGCGCACGCGCTTCCCGCTTGGTAGCGTCGCGGGCGTGACGCGTGACGAGCTGGTCGCACACTGCCTGGGCAAGCCCGGGGCGTGGCAGGACACGCCGTGGGAGGGCGACGTCGTCGTGAAGGTGGGCCCGAAGATCTTCGCGTTCCTGGGTGGGGGCGGGCAGCAGCCGTCGGTCGGGGTGAAGTGCGCGCCGACGCGGGAGGCCGCCGACGAGTGGATCGCGCGGTTCCCCGGCGACGCGGCGGTGATGCCGTACATCGGCCGGTCGGGGTGGAACACGCTGCGGGTGGGCGGGGCGATCCCCGACGAGGAGATCCTCGAGGCGGTGGACGAGTCGTACCGCTGGGTCGTGTCCAAGCTGCCCAAGAAGGACCGCCCCCGGTAGGCGCGTCCGGGGCGGGGGCGGCCGGCTGAGCGGCGGCCAATCGGCGCTTTCGGGGCGCCGGGCCGGGTCCGGGCGATACCGTGGGACGGGCCTGGGGGCGACGCGGCGGGGGAAGACGCGTGCCGAAACCGATCGCCACACTGCGCCGCCAGTTCGTCTGGCTCGCCGCCGTGCTGCTGTCCGTCGCCGCGGCCCGGGTGCTGGCCGGGCACTACGTCGCCGGTGTGTACGACGCCCACCTGCACCGCATCGCGGAGACCGAGCGCGCCAACCAGCGGATCCTGCAGGACCTCACCGACATCGAGACCGGGGTGCGCGGGTACCAGCTGACCGGCGACCCCACGTTCCTGGAGCCGTTCCGCGCCGGCGCGTCCGACTACCCCGCCGCCCGCGACGCGGCGCTGCGCGCGGCACCCGACGACCGCACCAGGGTCCTCGTCCGCGACCAGGACCAGGCCGCGCAGCGATGGCTGGCGCAGGTCGCGCTGCCAATCAGTGCCCTGCCGGCGGGGCGCCCGGGCGTCGGGACGGACCGCAGCGCCCGCGGCAAGCTGCTGTTCGACGAGATCCGGGCGGCGAACGCCGCTGTGGCCGCCGCCGTCGCGGAGTCACAGGCGGCGGCGACCGCGTCCCACCGCACCGCGGGCACCGTGCTGGAGACGGCCCTCGCCGTGCTCACGCTGCTGTCGGTGCTGGTGGCGGTGCGGGTGTACCGGTCCGCGGCCCGGCTGCTGACCGCGGCCGCAACCGGGCCGATCGCCGGCGCCCGCCCCGAGACCGGCGCCCGGCCGCCCGGGGCTGATCCGGCCGCAATCATCGCCGACGGCCCGGACCCGGCCGCCGAAGCCCATCCCCGGCAGCTGCTGCGCGTCTCGGCCACCCCGTCCGTGGACGGCGGCGTCCGCCTGACCGTGACCGCCCGCGGCGACGGCGTCCCGTCGTCGCCCGGCGGCCTCGACCTTGCCCTCTGCCGCCGCGTCGTGTCCCGCCACGGCGGCACGATCATCACCTCCGGCGCCGCCGTCCACATCGAGCTGCCCGCGTCGTGCGTCGCGCAACCGGTCGGTTCATGATTCCGCCCTGGTACGCCCGCTCCCCAGCACCTCGAACGCCACCACACACCCGACCGCGGCTCGCACCACGGCCCCGAGCCAGCCCGCGGCGGCGCCCCACCCCACCGGCACCGCGGCGAGCACGAGCAGCACGGCGACGATCCCGACCGTCGTCTCGGCCCGGTGCCGCAACACCTCGAACCCGACGCCGGTTGCCGCGGCCGCCGCCGTGACCAGCGCCCCGGCGGCCGCCAGCCAGAGCAGCGCCGCACCCGCGTACCCGATCCGCCGCTTCACCGTCGTCGTCATGAACGGTAACTCGATCTAGATAGAGTTACCGTGGGAAGAGACGGTCAGGAACGCACGGCGGCCCTCGCGGTGGTCGGCGTGTCGGCGGCGAACGCGGACTTGGCGAACTGGACGCACTCGTCGTAGGTGTGGGCGGCCAGTGCCTCGCGGACCGCCGGGATGCTGCGGGCCGCCATCGACAGGCTGCTGATGCCCAGGCCGACCAGCACGAGGGCGAAGTCCGGGTCCGCGGCCGCTTCGCCGCAGACGCCGACCGGCTTGCCGGCCTCGCGGCCCGCCGCGGCGCACGCGGCGATCAGCGAGATGAGGGCGGGCTGCCACGGGTCCAGCAGCTCGGCGAGGTCGCCGCACATGCGGTCGGCGGCGAAGGTGTACTGGCTGAGGTCGTTGGTGCCGATGCTGAGGAAGTCGACATCGCGCAGGACGGTGCCGGCGCGCAGGGCGGCGGCGGGGACCTCGATCATGACGCCGGCGGTGCGCAGGCCGTGCTCATGGCAGGCGGCGGCGAAGGCGGCGGCCTCGGCGGCGGTGGCCACCATCGGGGCCATGACCCAGACGTCGGCCTCGGTGGTGGCGGCGGCCGCGGCGATCGCGGACAGCTGGGTCTCCAGGACCGACGGCATGGCGCGGGCGACGCGCAGGCCGCGGATGCCGAGGGCGGGGTTCGGCTCGTCGGCCAGCCGCAGGAACGGCAGCGGCTTGTCGGCGCCGGCGTCGAGGGTGCGCACGACGACCTTGCGGGCGGGCAGGGCGGCGAAGACCTGCTGGTAGGCGGTCACCTGCTCCTCGAACGACGGTGGCTCGGTGCGGTCGAGGTACAGCAGCTCGGTGCGGAACAGGCCGACGCCCTCGACCGGATCCCCGGCGGGCAGGTCGCGGGCGGAGCCGATGTTGGCCAGGAGGGCCACCGGGTGGCCGTCGGCGGTGGCCCCGGGGCCGGAGGACGCGGCCCGGCGCTCCAGCAGCGCCCGCTGCGCCTCGTTGACCGCTTGCGCCGACTGCTCCGACAGGCCGACCGCGACGGCGCCGGACGAGCCGTTCAGGCTCACCCGTACACCATCCGGAATCTCCAGCACGGCACCGCAGCGCACCACGGCGGGGATGCCGAGGGTACGGGCCAGGATGGCGGTGTGGCTGGTGGGCCCGCCCTCGGCGGTGATCAGGCCCAGGACGACGGCGGGGTCGAGGCCGGCGGTGTCGGCCGGGGCGAGGTCCCGGGCGACCAGGATGAACGGGTGGCCGGGTGACGGCACCCCGGGCATCGGCAGGCCCAGGCACGCCGCGACCAGCCGGTCGCGCAGGTCGTCGAGATCGCTGACCCGCTCGGCGAGGTATCCCCCGGCGGCCTCGAACGCCGCGCGGTGCTCGGCGAGGGCGGCGGTGATCGCGTGCGGCGCGTCGGCGCCGCCGTCGATCGCGATGTCGACGGCCTCCAGGAGCATCTCGTCGGCGGCCATGAGGACCTGGGCGCGCAGGACCTCGGCGGCGGTGGCGTCCGCGGCGGCGTCGGCGCGGCGGGTCAGCTCGGCGGCGACGGTGGTGACCGCGGCGCGGGCGCGGGCCCGCTCCGCGGCGATGTCGATGACCGGCGGTGCCGGCGGGAGCGGGGGCGGCGGGGCCAGCCGGTACACCGGCCCCGCGGCCCGACCGGGGCTGACCCCGATCCCCTGCAGCTCGGTGTCAGCCATCTTCGGCGTCCAGGTCCCGCTCCAGAAGCGCGGCGAGGGTGTCGACGGCGTCCTGGGCGCCGTCGCCGTCGGCTTCGAGGGTCACCTCGGTGCCCTTCTTCGCGCCGAGCGACAGCACGGAGAGCATGCTGCGGGCCGGCACGGGCTTCTTCTCGCCGGTACGGATGGTGACCTGCACCGGCTGTTTGGCGGCCGCCGCGACGAACAGCGCGGCGGGGCGCGCGTGCAGGCCGCTGGCGGAGCCGACGGCGACGGTCCGGGTGGGCATCAACGACCTCCTACGGTTCGATGGTGACCTTGATCGCCTCGCCGCGGGCCACGATGCCGAAGGCGTCGCGGACGTCGGCGAGGGGCAGGCGGTGGGTGATGAGGTCGGCGACGGGGACGGCGCCGGAGGCGATCAGCTGCAGCGCCTCCTTGTTGTGGGCGGGGCTGGAGCCGTTCGCGCCGACGATGGTGAGCTCGCGGTAGTGCACGACATTGGAGTCGACGGACACGACCGGCTTGTCCTTCGGCAGGCCGCCGAAGAAGCTGATTCTGCCCTGCCGGGCGGTCATCTGCAGCGCCTGCTCCTGCGCCGCGCCGGACGCGGCGGCGGTGATGACGACGTCGGCGCCGCGGCCCTCGGTGAGCTTCATGACGGCGTCGACCACGTCGGTCTCCGCGCCGCAGATCGCGGCGTCGGGGTTGACCAGGCCGGCGGCGAGGTCGAGGCGCTCCCGGTTGAGGTCGACAAGGAAGACCCGGGCGGCGCCGCGGGCCCGGGCGAGCCGCACGTGCAGGCAGCCGATCGGCCCGGAGCCGACCACGACCACGTCGTCGCCGTCGCCGACGCGGGCGAGGTTCTGGCCATTGAGGACGCAGGCGAGGGGTTCGGCGACGGACGCCTCGGCGTAGCTGACGCCGTCGGGGATGCGGTTGAGGCCGTCGACGTCCAGCACGTTGTGCGGCACGACCATGTACTCGGCGAAGCCGCCGTCGAAGTGGTACCCCATCGACACCTGGTTGGGGCAGACGGTCATCCGGCCGCGGGTGCACTCGCCGCAGCGCCCGCACGGGATCGCGGCGATCACCTGGACCCGGTCCCCCGCGGCCCAGCCGGTCACGTCGGCGCCGACCTCGACGATCTCGCCGGCGATCTCGTGGCCCATGACCCGGGGCGGCACGATGTGGTGGTGGCCATGGTTGAAGATCTTCACGTCGGTGCCGCAGGTGGAGCAGGCCCGGACGCGGATCTTCACGTCGGCGGGGCCCGGCGCCGGCTCCGGGGCGTCCTCGACGCGGACGTCGCCGGGGGCGTGGAACGTCAGTACTTTCACGTCTTCTCCAGGATGAGCAGGTCCAGCACGTCGGCGGGGTCGGTGGCGGCTCGCAGCCGCGCCGCCTGGTCGGGGTCCAGCAGGATCTCCGCGAGGGAGGCGAGGATGTCGACATGGCCGTCCCCGGCGGCGGCGATGGCGACGCAGACGCGCACGTCGAAGCCGTCCCAGTCGACGCCGTCGGGGAAGCGCAGCACCGCGAGGGCGTCGCGGCGCACGGACTCCTTGCTGTTGAGCGTGCCGTGCGGGATGGCGACGCCCTCCCCGACGTAGGTGGAGACGCTCTGCTCGCGGGCGAGCATCGCCTCCACGTACGCCGGGGCGACGGCGCCGACCTCGACGAGCACCTCGCCGCAGCGGCGGATCGCCTCGTCCCGCGATCCGGCCCGCTCGTGGAGCCGGATCGCGTCGCCGGTCAGCAGGTCAGCCACTGAGCTCACCGCCGCGCTGGACGGCGTTGACCACCTTCGTCACCGCGGGGTCGCCGATGAACACCTGGATGGGCACGATCACCTTGTCGGGGGCGCTGACCCGGGCCCGGGCGGCGAGGCCCTGGTGGCAGATGACCACGTCCGCGTCGGACGGGATCTGGTTCACCGGGGTGTGCTCGACGGTGACGGCGCTCTTCGACAGCTGCCGCCGCAGGGTGCTGGCGAGCATGACGCTGCTGCCCATGCCGGCGTCGCACGCGACGACGACCTTCTTGATCTCGGTGCCGTTGATGGTGGGCATGAGCGCTCAGACCTCCTGGCGGGCCGGGGTGTGTGCGGTGTCGTTCTCAGCGGCGTCCCCGTCGGCGTCCTCGGTGGCCGGCGGCTCGCCGCGGCCGAAACCCATCAGCACCGAGGCGACGGCGAAGGTGACCGCCGCGGAGATGGCGATGCCGAGCAGCACGACGAAGTAGCCGCCCTTCGGGGTGACCGCCATGTAGGCGAAGATGCTGCCGGGGGCCGGGGTGGCGACGAGCCCGGCGCCGGTGATCATGAAGGTGCCGACGCCGGCCGCGCCACCCGCGATCATGGCGAGGATCAGCTTGGGCTTCATCAGCACGTACGGGAAGTAGATCTCGTGGATGCCGCCGAGGAACTGCACGATGATCGCGGCCGGGACGCTGGGGCGCAGCGTGCGGGGGCCGAAGAGCATGAACGCGAGCAGCAGGCCGAGGCCCGGGCCGGGGTTCGACTCGATCATGAACAGGATGGACTTGCCCTTTTCGGCGGCCTCGGCGACGCCGAGCGGGCCGAGCACGCCGTGGTTGATGGCGTTGTTGAGGAACAGCACCTTCGCCGGCTCGACCAGCACCGAGGTCAGCGGCAGCAGGTCCTTGTCGACGAGCCAGTCGACGCCGGAGCCGGCGCGCTTGGTGAGCCACTCGACGACCGGGCCGATGCCGTAGACGCCGCCGATCGCCATGGCGCCGCCGATGATGCCGGCGCTGAAGTTGTCGACCAGCATCTCGAAGCCGGGACGGATCCGGTTCTCCACGAGCCCGTCGAAGAGCTTGAGGATGTACGCGGTGAGCGGGCCGATGAGCATGGCGCCGAGGAACATCGGCACGTCGGCGCCGATGACGAGGCCCATGGTGGCGACGGCGCCGACGACCGCGCCGCGCTGGCCGTGCACGAGCCGGCCGCCGGTGTACCCGATGAGCACCGGCAGCAGCACGGTGATCATCGGGCCGACCAGGCCGGCGAGCTTCTCGTTGGGCAGCCAGCCGGTCGGGATGAACAGGGCGGTGATCAGCCCCCAGGCGATGAAGGCGCCGATGTTGGGCATGACCATGGCGGCCAGGTAGCCGCCCACGCGTTGCACGGAGGCCTTGAGGCCACCGCCTTGGACCTGCGGGGTGTAGGTCGACACGGGGTTCTCCTTCAGGAGGGCGGGCCGGATCGCAGCAGGGGGCGGAGCTGGTCCGGTTGGGGGTGGATGGCGACGTTGTGACGGATCAGGTCGGCGGGGCCGGGCATGCGGCTGCCGGGCAGGCTGACCGCGGCGGCGCCCCAGGCGAGGCCCTCGGCGAGCGCGGCCGCGCCGCGGGCACCGGCGGCGAGGAACCCGGCGAGCAGGGCGTCGCCGGCGCCGACGGTGCTACGGGGGCGGACCACCGGGCAGGTGCCGGTGATGACCCCGTCGGCGTCGACGAGGACCGCGCCGTCGGCGCCGAGGCTCGCCACGACCGTGCCGGCGCCCCACGAGCGCAGCTGCTGGCAGGCGTCGACGACGTCGCCGAGGGCCGCGAGGGGCGCGCCGACGACCTCGGCGAGCTCGTCCCGGTTGGGTTTGAGCAGGTTCGCCCCGGCCAGCGCGGCCTCGCGCAGGGCGGGGCCGCTGGTGTCCACGGCGACCCGGATGCCGGCGGCGCGCAGGCGGTGGCAGAGCTGCGCGTACGCGTCGTCGGGCAGTCCCGGCGGGACGCTGCCGCACAGCACGACCCAGTGGGCGCTGCCGGCGCGGGTCAGGACCCGGTCGGTGATCTCGTCGAACTCGGCGCGGTACATGGCCGGGCCGGGCTCGTTGACCTTGGTGACGGTGCCGTCGGGCTCGGCGAGGGTGATGTTGGAGCGGGTCCGGCCGGTGATCGGGACCGCGAGGACCTCGACCCCTTCGGCCTTGAGCAGGCGGACGAGCTGCCCGCCCTCGTCGCCGCCGCAGGGCAGGACCGCCACCGACGGCACGCCGTTGGCCAGCAGCGCCCGGGAGACGTTGACGCCCTTGCCGCCGGGGTCGAGGTGGGCGGCGGTGGCCCGGATGACCTCGCCGCGGGTGAGCGCGTCGACCTCGACGGCCCGGTCGAGGCTCGGGTTGAGCGTGACGGTGACGATCATGCGCAGGTCACCTCCACGCCCGCAGCGCGGTGTGCCGGACGGGCTGCCGGGCGGGTCATGCCCGGGTCACCCGCACGCCGGCGGCCTCCAGGTCGCCGACCAGGTCGCTGTCGGCGACCTGGTCGGTGATGAACAGGTCCAGGTCGGCGAGCTCGCCGAAGCGGGCCAGGTAGTCGTTGCCGAGCTTGGTGTGGTCGGCGAGCAGGACCGTGCGCCGGGCGGCGCGGATCATCGCCCGCTTGACCGCGGCCTCGGCCGGGTCGGGGGTGGTCAGGCCGCGCTCGACGGAGATGCCGTTGGTGCCGACGAACGCCACGTCGACGTACAGGTCGGCCAGGGGGCGCAGCGACCAGTCGTCGACGGTGGCGAGGGTCTTGCCGCGGACCCGGCCGCCGAGCAGCAGCACGTTGAGGTTGGGGCGGATTCCGAGGGTGGTGGCGATGACCGGCGAGTTGACCACGACGGTCAGCTCCCGGTCGGCGGGCAGGAGCTGCGCCAGGCGGGCGGTGGTGGTGCCGGCGTCGAGGATGATCGCGCCCTCGTCGGGCACCTCGGCGAGCGCGACCTTGGCGATGCGCTCCTTCTCCTCGATGAGGACCGCGTCGCGGGCCGCCAGGGCGGGCTCGAAACCGATCCGTTCGACCGGGATCGCCCCGCCGTGCACCCGGCGCAGGACCCCGGCCCGCTCCAGCATGGTGAGGTCCCGGCGGATGGTCTCCGACGTGACGTTGAGCTCGTCGGCCAGGCCGGCGACCTCGACCCGGCCCTGCGCGCGGGCGATTCGGAGGATCTCCTGCTGCCGTTCTTCGGCGTACATCGTGTTGTTTCACCGCCGTTTCGTTTTGCTTGTGCTTTGTTTACGCCCGTTTCTGTTGGAAGTCAAGAGTGGACCGGTGATGAACCAGATGACCAGCACCAACGTGACCTGACCGGCGCCGGCCTCCAGCGCGAGCGTGCGTGCCGGGTCCCCGATCCACCAGATCCCGGCGCCGAGCAGCGCGCAGGTGATCGCCCAGGCCAGCGCCGCCAGCCGGAACAGCCGCCACTCGTGGGCCCGTTTGTCTGCGGGCTTCTGTGGTTTCGGGCCACCGGCGAAGCGGTGCGCGAACCGCACGTCGGCCCAGCGCACCATGGACGGCCCGAACGCGAGCGAGAACCCCAGGTACAGCGCGGCGAGGGCGTGCCGCGCCCCGGCCGTGGCGCCACCGGCGAGGTCGACCGCGCAGGCGACCAGCAGCACCAGGTCGACCACGGGCACCGCGGCCAGCACCACCGCCCCGGCCCGCGGGCGGCGCAGCGGGTACCGCAGCAGCAGCCCCGCAGCCAGCACGACCCAGAACGCGATCTCACAACCGATGATGAACCCGATGACCATGCCCAGAGCCTCGCAGCCGGCCCGGGCGGCCGCGTCGGCCGTGGCGACGGCCCGCGGGTACATCCTTCGTCGCATACCGCCCGCCGCGTCCGGGATGGTGGAATCGGCGGCATGAAAGGACGCGCCGTCGACCTCGCCCTCGCCGGGGCCGGGCTCGGCCTCGGGCTGCTCATGCTCGTCACCGGGCAGTACCAGGCCAGGGCCGGCGTCGGCTGGCTGGTGCCGCCGCTCGTGGTGTGCTGCGCGGCGCTGCTGCTGCGCCGCACCGCGCCCGTGGCCTCGGTGCTGATCGGCACCGCCGCCGTCACCGCCGACGTGGTGGTCGGCCCGTCGCTGGCCACCCCGCTGGTCTACACGCAGGTCCTCTACGACGCCTGCGTGCACGGCCGCCAGTCCCTGGCCCGGACGCTGCTGGCCTGCTCGGTCGTCGGTTCGGTGGTGACCGCGGTCGTGGCCCTGGTCGTCTACCGCGACGTGCAGGCGCTCGGCCTGGCCGTCCTGCTCGCGCTGGTCACCGTCGTGCCGGTGCTCACCGGCACGCACGTGCGCCACCACCGGGAGCAGGCGCAGGTCGCGCGGCAGCTGGCCCGCCTCGCCGAGCTCGACCGGGCCAACGCCGTCGCCGGTGAGCGCGCCCGGATGGCCCGCGAGCTGCACGACGTCATCGCCAACCACCTCAGCGCCGTGGCCATCCACGCCACCGCCGCGCTGAGCGCCGACCTCGGCCCCGACCGCACCCGCGACGCGTTGCAGGTCATCCGGGAGAACAGCGTGCGCGGCCTCGCCGAGATGCGCCAGCTCGTCGGGTTCCTGCGCGACCCCGCGGGCGGGTCGGCCGCCGAGGACGTCACCGCCGGGCTGGCCGACCTCGAGGACCTCGCGGGCCGCGCCCGGCGCTCCGGTCTTGCCGTGGCGGTGTCGGTACGCGGTGAGCCCGCCGACCTGCCGACGTCAGTGGACCTGGCCGCCTACCGCATCGTGCAGGAGTCGCTGACCAACGCCCTCAAGCACGGTGACGGCGGCCCGGTCACGGTGTCGGTCGCGTACCAGCCGGCGACGGTGGACATCAGCGTCGCCTCCCCGCTCGCCGGCAGGCCACCTCGGGCCGACGGGGCCGGCGCCGGCGTGATCGGCATGCGGGAGCGGGCCGAGCTGCTCGGCGGCTCACTCGACGCCGGGCCGCGCGACGGCGACTGGCTGGTCTCCGCGCGGCTGCCCCGGGAGGTGCGGGCATGACGATCAGGGTGCTGGTCGCCGACGATCAGGGCGCGGTCCGCGCCGGGCTGGTGCTCATCCTCGGCGCCGCACCCGACATGGACGTGGTCGGCGAGGCCGCGGACGGGGTGCAGGCCGTCGAGCTGGCCCGCGAGCTGCGCCCCGACGTCGTCGTGCTGGACGTGCGGATGCCCCGCCTCGACGGCATCGCCGCCACCCGCGAGCTGGTCGCGCTCGGCGCGCCGGGCGTGCTGATCCTGACCACGTTCGACCTCGACGAGTACGTCTTCGGCGCGCTGCGCGCCGGCGCCGCCGGGTTCCTGCTCAAGGACGCCGAGGCCGCCGACCTGCTCGCCGCGGTGCGCGCGGTGGCCCGCGGCGACGGCGTCATGGCGCCCGCGGTGACCCGGCGGGTCATCGCCACCTTCGCCGGCCCGCCCGCCCCGCCGGTCGACCTGGAAGGGCTCACCGACCGCGAGCGCGACGTGCTGCGCTGCCTCGGCGACGGGCTGTCCAACGCCGAGATCGCCGCCCGCCTCGGCATCGCCGAGGCCACCACGAAGACGCACGTGAGCCGGGTCCTGGCCAAGCTCGGCCTGCGCAGCCGGGTCCAGGCCGCCATCGCCGCCCAGGGCCTCACCGGAGGCTGAGCCCCTGGGGCCCCGGGCGGCAGCCGGTCAGTGCGCCGTCAGCGGCGCCGACGACGGGGTGATCGGGGCCGGGAGCCGGCCGCCGCCGCCCAGGTACTGGTGGACCGCCGCGGCCGCGGAGCGGCCCTCGGCGATCGCCCAGACGATGAGCGACGGGCCGCGGCGGGCGTCGCCGGCCACGAAGACGCCCGGGGCGGAGGTCTGCCAGTCCGCGTCGGTGTCCAGGGTGCCGCGCCGGTTGCGGGTCAGCTCGGCCTGCTCCAGGTGCGGGCCGGGCTGGGTGCCGGCGAAGCCGATCGCCAGCAGGGCCAGGTCCGCCGGGATCTCCCGGACCGTGCCCTCGACCTCGGTCAGCGTGAAGCCGGGGCCGAGCACGACGTCGACCAGCTCGACGGCGCGCAGCCGTCCCTGCTCGTCGCCGATGAACCGGCGGATCGCGCAGCCGTAGTTGCGCTCGCCGCCCTCCTCGTGGGCGGAGCCGCTGCGCAGCATGATCGGCCAGGTCGGCCACGGGTTGCGGCCGGCGTCGCGCTGCGGCGGTGGCAGCGGGGCGACCTCGACGAGCTGCACGCTGACCGCGCCCTGCCGGTGCGCGGTGCCGAGGCAGTCCGCGGCCGTGTCACCGCCGCCGACGACGATGACGTGCCGCCCGGCCGCGGTGATCGGCGGGGCGTCCAGCGTGCCGGCGACGACCTTGTTGGCGCCTTCGAGGTACTCCATCGCCTGGTGGATGCCGCTGAGGTCGCGGCCGGGGGTGTCCGGCACGTCGCGGGGGTCCAGGGCGCCGCAGGCGAGCACGACGGCGTCGTGCTGCTCGCGCAGGTCGGCGAGCGAGACGTCCACGCCGACCTCGCAGTTGGTGACGAAGGTCACCCCCTCGGCCGACATCTGGTCGAGCCGCCGGTCGATGTGGTGCTTCTCGAACTTGAAGTCCGGGATGCCGTAGCGCAGCAGGCCGCCGGGGGCGTCGCTGCGTTCGTACACCGTGACCGCATGCCCGGCGCGGGCCAGCTGCTGCGCCGCGGCCAGGCCGGCCGGGCCGGAGCCGACGACGGCCACGCTGCGGCCCGACGGGGCCACCACCGGGAAGGGCGGCAGCGGCCCGTCGTCGGTGACGTGGTTGATGATCTCGACCTCGACCTGCTTGATCGTGACCGGGTCGTCGCCGATGCCCAGGACGCAGGCCGCCTCGCACGGCGCCGGGCAGAGCCGGCCGGTGACCTCGGGGAAGTTGTTGGTGGCGTGCAGCGCGTCGGCGGCGCGGCCCCAGTCCCCGGTGCGCACCAGGTCGTTCCAGTCCGGGATCAGGTTGCCCAGCGGGCAGCCGTTGTGGCAGTACGGCACGCCGCAGTTCATGCAGCGGCTGGCCTGCTCGTGGATCAGTTGCGCGTCGGCGCGCTGGTACACGTCGCGCCAGTCGGTGACCCGCTCGGGCACCGGCCGCAGCAGCGGCAGTTGACGACCGTACTTCAGAAAGCCAGTCGGGTCCGGCACAGCTGTCCCTCCACCGTTGCCTGGCGGTGCACACGGAAAAACTTCACGGTGGGACAGCGTTGGCCCGGTCTGACCGCACGGCCGTACACGGCCGCGGAAGGCACCTTAGCCGTTGCGCCCATACCCGCCACAAGGGGTCGGCTCTGCCCAATGCGCCACACCCTGGTATGGCCCGGCACCCGCACCGCTTGACATGTGACCGTTCGGTCACATAACTTCGGGTAGTGAATGACGACGACCGCGTCTTCAAGGCCCTGGCCGATCCGACCCGCCGGTTCCTGCTCGACCTGCTCTTCTCGCGTGACGGCCGCACGCTGACGGAGCTGGAGTCGGAGCTGGCGATGTCGCGCTTCGGAGTCATGAAGCACCTGAAGGTCCTCGAAGAGGCAGGACTGGTCGTGACCCGCCGGATGGGGCGGGAGAAATTGCACTTCCTCAACCCGATCCCGATCCGCCAGGTGCACGACCGGTGGATCGACAAGTACACCGAGCACCACGCCACGGCACTGCTGGAACTCAAGGCCGAACTCGAAGGGGACGAGCACGCATGAGCAGCACGGAGCGCAGCGGAGGGCTGCGAATCATGGGCACAGGGTGGAGCTCAGGCCGGCGCCGGAGCGCAGCGGAGGTGACGGCATGAGCAGCACGCAGCGCAGCGGAGGGCTGCGAATCATGGGCACAGGGTGGAGCTCAGGCCGGCGCCGGAGCGCAGCGGAGGTGACGGCATGAGCAGCACGCAGCGCAGCGGAGGGCTGCGAATCATGGGCACAGGGTGGAGCTCAGGCCGGCGCCGGAGCGCAGCGGAGGTGACGGCATGAGCAGCACGCAGGTCTACAAGATTCACATCAAGGCGAGCCCGCAGCGGATCTGGGACGCGATCACCACCCCGGAATGGACGTCGCGGTACGGCTACCGCGGCGAGAACCACATGGAGCTGCGCCCCGGCGGCGCGTTCCGCGGCATGTCGAACGCCGGCATGATCGCCGCTGGCGCCCCGGAGCTGGGCGTCGACGGCGAGATCGTCGAGGTCGACCCGCCGTTCCGGCTGGTGCAGACCTGGCGGATGCTGATGGACCCCGACCACGTGCCCGAGGGGTTCACCCGGCTCACGTACGAGCTGAAGGAGGGCAAGGACGGCGTGACGGCGCTGACCGTGACCCACGAGATCGGCGCCGAGGCCGGCCTGGCCCAGCTGCTGTCGGGAGAGCTGGAGGACATGGGCGCCGGCGGCGGCTGGCCGTGGATCCTCAGCGACCTCAAGTCGCTGCTGGAGACCGGCACCGCGATGACCGGCTGATCGGCGGCGCGGGTGCCGGGCCGCGGCCCGGCACCCGCTGCTCCACAACGACGATCAGACATCCCATCTATCTGCCAGCGGCGTCCGCATGATCACGGGTACTCTCGGACACTGCAGGCATTGGCGAAGGCAGACGTCCAATGTTAACTGCTTGACACATGCAAGGGTCTCGACGGCGCGAGGCTCCCCACTCCCGGATCGAAGGAGCGTTGCTGTGGGCAAGCCCCGCCGACTCGCCCTCCTGGCGGCCGCCACCGTCCTGTTGGGCACGTTCGTCACCCTGATCCACGGCCCGAGCGCCACCGCGTCGACGACCGACGAGGCGTTCAACCCCGGCACCGGCGCCCTTGACGTCAACTACGCCGGCTACCTGGGCAAGCACGACATCGTCTACAACAGCCCGCAGACCGACCCGCTGCACGGGCTCACCGTCGGCAACGGCAGGACCGGCGCGATGGTCTGGAACGCCAACGGCCTCACCATGCAGGTGTCCGGCGTCGACCTGTCGCCGCAGTCGGCGTTCGCGGCGGGCCTGGTGAACCTCAACACCAGCCCCGGCCTTGATACCGGCCCAGACACCGGTGTGAGCGGCTACCAGCAGCGCCTGTCGCTCTACGACGGCACGCTGACCACCCGGTACGACACCAACCGCACCGTCACGATCATGGGCGTGCCCGGCTCCGAGGTCATGGGCGTGCACGTCGAGGACCCGCGCACCGGCCTGGGCACCACCACGCTCGACCTGAGCATGTGGGACCCGGCGACGGTCACCAACAGCGCCGACGTGCCCAACCTGGACACCTGGAAGCAGGTGAGCACGTTCGCCGACGCGAGCGCCGCCGGGCTCAGCCGCGGCCAGAGCGACCCCAACACCTTCGGCTACACGCTGGCCGCGACGGTCGAGGGCGCCGCGTACAGCACGCAGGTCGTCAACGGCACGCGGGTCCGGCTGAACATCACCCCGAGCGCCAGCTACACGATCTGGTTCACCGCCGCGAGCCGGGTCAACTCCCCCGGCGCCAACTCCGTCACCCAGGCCCGCAACCAGCTCACCGCGGCGAAGAACGCCGGCTACCTGACCAACCTCAACGCCCACCGAAACTGGTGGCACGCGTTCTGGGCGAAGTCGTTCGTGCAGTACAGCGGCGCCCCTCAAGGACAGTACGGCAACACCGGCGACTATCTCGAGAACGTGTACTACCTGGCGACGTACATGATCGCCGCCGGCGGCTACGGCAACTACCCGTTCCACTTCATCAACGGCGTGTTCCGGGCGACCGAGGACCGCACCAAGTGGAGCAACGGCTACTGGTTCTGGAACCAGCGCGACGTGTACAACTCGTTCCTCGCCTCCAACCACGCCGACCTGTTCGCCACCGAGAACCGCCTGTACAGCCGCAACCTCACCGCGTTGAAGGCCTACACCCAGACCAGGTACGGCATCGACGGGCTGTGGGTGCCGGAGACGATGGGCTGGGACGGCAACGCCCGCGGCACCGTCAACAGCGACTACGTCAACGACATCTACTCCACCGGCACCGAGGCCGCCTACAACATGTACCTGCAGTACCGGTACACCAACGACCTCACCTACCTGCAGAACACCGCGTACCCGTACATGCGCGAGGCGGTGAGGTTCTACCAGTCCAAGCTCAGCTACGACGCCGGCACCGGCCGCTACTTCATGGCGACGTCCAACGCGCACGAGACGTACTGGGACGTCAAGAACGCCATCACGGACCTCGCCGCGGTGCGGCTGCTGTTCCCGCTCACCATCCAGGTCAGCACCCAGCTCGGCCTGGACGCCGGCCTGCGCGCCGGGTGGCAGAACGTGCTGGACCGCATCGAGCCGTACAAGACCAGCAACGGCGCGTGGCTGCCGCACGACCCGCCGGCGGCCCAGCAGCGCAACGGCGAGAACGTCACCGCCGAGCTGATCTGGCCCTACGACCTGACCGGCATCGGCGCGCCCGACTACCAGACCGCGCTGAACAGCTGGAACACCCGGCCCAACCCGTACAGCAACGTGTGGGCCCGGCAGCCCGGGCCTGGTCAACGACACCGCGCTCACCTACGACGCGAACTGGTTCCACACCACCGGCCGCGGCTACGGCGACCACAACGACGACACGCACCACTCCACCACCGTCAACGCCGCCGCCGGCTACACCTTCACCGGCACCGGCGTGGAGCTGCTGTCGGAGCGCTTCAGCGACATGGGCAACGTCGACGTGTACCTCGACAACGTCTTCCAGGCCAACGTCAACCTCTACGCCGCCGGCCCCCGCCAGGCACAGCAGGTGGTGTACAGCAGGACCGGCCTGACCAACGGCAGCCACACCATCCGCATCGTGAACAGGACGACGTCGGTCGGCATGGTCGACGCGCTGCGCATCATCATCACCGGCGGCGCCCCGCCGGCCGGCGGCTCGACGCTCATGGCGCAGGTCAACAGCCGCTACGTGAGCGCCGGCGCCGGCCCGCTGATCGCCGACAAGACCGCCGCCGGCGTTTCGGAGCAGTTCGAGATCGTCGACCTCGGCAGCGGCAACGTCGCCCTGAAGGCCAAAGTCAACGGCCAGTACGTGTGCGCGGAGAACGCCGGCGCCAACCCGCTGGTGGCCAACCGCGCCGTGATCGGCGGCTGGGAGACGTTCAGGCTGATCCGCAACGCGGACGGCACCGTCAGCCTGCAGGCCACCGTCAACAGCAAGTACGTCGTCGCGGAGAGCGCCGGTGCCGCCGCCCTCATCGCCAACCGTGACGCGATCGGCCCGTGGGAGAAGTTCATCCTCACCACGGCGTAGGTTCTCCCGCCGGGTGGGGGCCGCCAGCCCCACCCGGCTTTTTCCGGAAGGACACCACCGCATGAGACTCACCCGACGCGGGTTGCTCGGCGCCGCCGCCGTGGGCCAGTGGGAGAAGTTCGACCTCGTCATCCCGTGACACGCAGCCGGGGGCACCGGCCGCCGCGGCGACCGGTGGACGCACGACCCGGTGGCTGCCTGGTCGATGAGGACCAGGAATCCACCGGGTCGTGGCGAGCGGCGTCAGGCGAAGGCGAGCTCGGGCGGCGGGCATGCCGGCGGCCGCCGCGCCGGGCGGGGCGGGCGGTCAGGTCAGCGCGACATCAGCCCTGGAGGGGCCCCTCCAGGGCTGATGTCTACCCTGCTCCGCGTCGGCGTCGCTTCGCAGGGTGTCGTCCGCAGGTCTCGAGCGGTGGGTCCGCTCATCGAACCATGGACAACCCTCGACATCGAGTCGAACATCGGAGGTATCGGTTCGTCAAGCAGGGTTCCAAACTTCTGTCCTGTCGAACAAAAGCGACAGGCTCCAAGATTTTGCCCCTTGCCGTTCGCGGGTCACGCCTGCTAGACATCGGATGTCTGAACGCAGCAGTGGTACTCGATCGAGGGAGGGACCGTGACCAACCGCTTCGTGTCGCTGGACACCTACGACGTGCGGTTCCCGACCTCACGGGAGCTCGACGGCTCCGACGCGATGAACGCCGACCCGGACTATTCAGCCGCCTACGTGGTCCTGCGCACCGACGCCATCGGCACCACCGAGGGCGGGGAGGACGGTGAGGGGCACGGGTTCGCGTTCACCATCGGCCGCGGCAACGACGTGCAGACCGCGGCGATCGAGGCGCTGCGGCCGTATCTCGTCGGACGTCTGGTGAAGGAGGTGCTCGACGACCTCGGCGGGCTGTACCGCGAGCTGGTCTACGACTCGCAGCTGCGCTGGCTGGGCCCGGAGAAGGGTGTCATGCACATGGCGATCTCGGCGGTCGTCAATGCGCTGTGGGACCTGAAGGCGAAGCGGGCCGGCCTGCCGCTGTGGCGGCTGCTGTCGTCGATGTCGCCGGAGGAGCTCGTCGGCCTGGTCGACTTCCGGTACCTCAGCGACGCCCTGACGCCGCAGGAGGCGCTGCGGCTGCTGCGCCGCGGTGAGGAGGGCCGGGAGGAGCGGGTGCAGGCGCTGCTGGCCGGCGGCTACCCCGCGTACGCCACGTCGCCCGGGTGGCTCGGCTACGACGACGCCAAGCTCGAACGGCTCTGCCGGGAGGCCCTAGCGGCCGGGTTCACGCAGATCAAGCTCAAGGTCGGCGCCGACCTCGACGACGACCTGCGCCGCATGCGGATCGCCCGGGAGGTGTGCGGTCCGGGCGTACGGATCGCGATCGACGCCAACCAGCGGTGGGACGTCGGCACCGCGGTCGAGTGGGTCGAGGCGCTGGCACCGTTCGACCCGTGGTGGGTGGAGGAGCCGACCTCCCCCGACGACGTCGTCGGGCACGCCGCGATCGCCCGGCGGATCGCGCCGATCCCGGTCGCCACCGGTGAGCACGTCCAGAACCGGGTCGTGTTCAAGCAGCTGCTGCAGCTCAACGCGGTCTCGTTCGTCCAGCTCGACGCCGCCCGCGTCGCCGGGGTCAACGAGAACGTCGCGATCCTGCTGCTGGCCGCGAAGTTCGGCGTCCCCGTCTGCCCGCACGCCGGCGGCGTCGGGCTGTGCGAGCTCGTGCAGCACCTGTCGATGTTCGACTACGTCGCGGTGTCCGGGTCGATGCACGACCGGGCCATCGAGTACGTCGACCACCTGCACGAGCACTTCACCGACCCGGTGCGCATGCACCGGGGGCACTACCTGGCGCCGCTCGCACCAGGGTTCAGCTCCACCATGCGGGCCGAGAGCCGGGCCCGCTACGCGTTTCCGGACGGCCCCGTCTGGCGTGCCGGCGCCGGCGACGCATCCCCGAGCCGCTGAACACCACACCCCCTTTGAGGATCCCGCCATGAACCTGTTACGACCGGCCCTGTTGGCCACCGCCCTGGTCGTGTCCCTCGCCGCTTGCGACGCCGGCACCTCCCCCGGCGGCGGCGCGCCCGGCCCCGCGAAGGGTGCTCCGATCGCGGTCGACCTGCCCCGCGCGGACTCCGACTTCTGGAACTCCTACGCCAGGTACATCCCGCAGTACGCCAAGGACGGCGGCCTGAACCTGATGACGCCGACGAACTCGCAGAACGACATCGCCAAACTCGTCGCGAACACGCAGGCGCTGACCAGCCAGGGCGCCAAAGCCATCGTGATGGCGCCGCAGGACACCGGCGCGATCGGCACCATCCTGACCCAACTGGAACAGAAGAAGATCCCGGTCGTCACCGTCGACACCCGCCCCGACAAAGGCAACGTGTACATGGTCGTGCGCGCCGACAACCGCGCCTACGGACAGAAAGCCTGCGAGTTCCTCGGCACCAAACTCGGCGGCAAGGGCAAGGTCATCGAGTTCCAGGGCGCCCTGTCCAGCGTCAACGGCCGCGACCGCTCCGAAGCATTCGCCGAACCCACCGACTGGGAAGGCGCCAAAGCCTCCGCCGCCCTGCAGACCCGCCTCGCCCAGCACCCCGACATCAACGGCATCTACATGCAGGCCGGCGGCGTCTTCCTCGCCCCCACCCTGCAACTGCTGCGCACCAAGAACCTCCTCGTCCCACCCACCGACCCCAAACACATCTTCATCGTGTCCAACGACGGCATCCCCCAGGAGCTCGACGCCATCCGCAAGGGCGACATCGACGCCACCGTGTCCCAACCCGCCGACCTGTACGCCAAGTACGCCCTGTACTACGCCAAGGCCGCCGTCGACGGCAGAACCTTCCAACCCGGCAGGACCGACCACGACAGCACCATCGTCCAGATCCGCGACGGACTCCTCGAAGACCAACTCCCCGCCCCGCTCGTCATCAAGGACAACGTCGACGACCCCGCCCTGTGGGGCAACCAGATCGGCAAGTGATGACCGACGCGACCGGCGCCTCCACCGCCCCGGCGGTGGAGGCCGTCCACACGAGCAAACGCTTCGGCGCCACCACGGCGCTGCACGACGTGTCGCTGGGGCTGACGGCCGTCACTTCGCCGCGCTCAGCTCGACCAGCAGCTCCGACAGGGCGGCCGGGTCGCAGTCGCCCAGCCGGACGTGCCGCGTCTGCTGCAGGTGATCCGACCAGGCGTCGTCGACCCACAGCTCGGTGATGCGGTGCGGGGTGCCGGTGGCGGACCACTTCGAGACGCCCGGCTCGACCTCGGCCACCAGTGCCAGCCCGCCGGGCAGCCGGTGCCACAGCTGGGTGTGCACGTGCTGGGTGGTGTCGTGCCCGTTGCCCTGCCAGTCGCCGCCGTGCAGCAGCGCCAGGAGGTGCTCCGCCGGCACCGGCCCGGGACCCGGCACGCTCGTCGCGGCGCGCTCGGCCCCGGTCAGGATGACGACCGGCCGCTGCAGTTGCGGCAGCGGCGGCAGGATCTCGTAGTCGGTGAGCAGCCGCGTCCAGCGGGGCAGGTCGGTGCCCAGCTCGGCCGGGTGCACGACGCCGAGCGGCGCGTCCGGGTCGACCGTCGCGGTGGTGTCCTCGACGTCGGTGAACGTGCCGTCCTCGGCGATGCGCAGGGCCCGGACGAGCCGGTCGCCGGGGCCGTACTCGCCCCACAGCAGCCGCCGGGCGAGCGGGCCGAGGACCGGGTGCGGCAGCACGACCGTCGTCAGGTCGCGCGCCGGGCGCAGCCGCCGGGTGAGCATGTCCCGGCGCAGGCGCGCGACCTGGACCGCTGCGGCCGCCCGCAGGTCCTTCTTGAACCGCGCGAACGCCTCGTACGCCGCCGGGTTGGTGTCCTTCGCGCCCGGCTTCGGCGGCCGGGCCAGCCGCCGCCCGGCCGCGTCGACGACGTGCGCGGTGAGGTGCTCGTCGGCGACCGCAGTGAAGGCCCGCGGCCCGTAGTCGAACGTGACGCCCCGGTCGAGGCCGAGCGTCGGGGCGAGGCGGTCCGCCAGCTGTGTGACGCTCAGCCCGCGCCGCGCGGCGGCCTGGGTCAGGTAGGCGACGGCCCGCTCGTTCGTCGGCCCGCCCGACATGCCCGCCTCGATCGACAGCAGGTGCCGCAGCGCCACGTCGGTGCCGGCCGTGGCCAGCACGGCGAGCCCGTCGATCGCCCGCGCCCACCGGCTGCGGGCGGGCCACGACCGCACCAGCGGCGCGAGCTGGTCCATCGTGGTGTCGTCGCCGATGTGCGCCTGCGCCAGCACCACCCACGCCTGCGCGGCGGGCATGCCGTCGGCCACCCAGGCGTCCAGCAGCGCCCGCCCGAACCGCGCCAGGCTTCCGGGGTCGCAGACGGCAATGAGCTTCTCGGCCTCCGGCGCGGGCGGCTGGACGAACGGCTGCGCGGCCGACGACGATTCCACGGTCACCGGCACGCCACCGGCGGCCGGTGCCGGGTCGCCGGGCGGCGGCTCCGGTGGCGTGTCCAGCCGCGTCCAGGTGAGCGCCTCGGCCAGCCGCGCAACGTCGTCGCGCGGCATCGTCGTACCGTCGCCCGGCCGCTGCGCACCGCCGGTCGGCTGGGCGACGTCGTCGCCTGGCACCGTCGCGGCGCCCGCCGGCTCGGCGTTGTCCTCCCTTGGCACCGTCGCGGCGCCCGCCGGCTCGGCGTTGTCGTCCCGCGGCACCGTGGCGGCGCCGGCCAGGTGGATCGGCGGCAGGCGCTCGGGGCGTGCCCACGCGGGCGCCCTGCCGGTGCGCGCCGGCAGCGGCCCCCACAGCGGCACCTCGACGCCGTGCTCGCGCGTGGCCCGCGCCACGGTCTCCGCGTGCCCGGTCGCGGCCAGGAACCCCAGCGCGTCCTCCGCCTGCTGCCGCGCCTTGCCGGGCCGCCCGGCCGCGGCCGGTGCCAGCGCCCGCGCGGCGGTCTCGGCATGCCGGTGCAGCCACAGCCGCGCCCACATCCGGGCCGACCCGAGATGCCGCAGCCACCCGGCGACCAGCGCGGCCGGCTCCGGGCCCCGGAACGGCAGCAGCAGCATCCCGAGCCCGTCCGCGTCCTGGCCGGCGTCCTGCAGCGCGAGCGGCAGCGCGTCGAGCTCGAACCGGGCGACCGCGACCCGGTCGACATCGATACGCTGCCGGTGCCGCAGCAGCACCAGCAACTTGCCGAGCAGCGCCCGCGCGGACGGCTCCGGCCCGCGCGTGATCAGCCACGACAGCTGCGCCTGCGTCAGGTCGGACAGGTGATCGGCACTGGTCACCGCGGTGACCCAGTCGGGCTGCTCACGGCCGTGCTCCAGCGCCGCGGCCCGCGACCACCACAGGTCCCGCTCCCCGTCCTGCCACGCCATGACGGTGCCCGGTGCACCTGCCGTCATCGTCGCCCCCTCCCCCGCCGGTCCGCAGACCGTATCGTGACGCGTCCACTCCCGCGCCGTGCAGCGGCTGGCGCATCGATGGCCCTGCGGCGGTACGGTGTCGCCATGAGTGAGGCGGCGGTGGCGGATTCGGTTGTGGTGCAGGTGGTCGACGTCGCCGGGGGGGCGGGAGATCTCGTGGGGTGACGGGGCCGTGGAGCGGCTGCGGGACCGGCTGTCGGACGTGCAGGCGGCGGTCGCGGCCGGGGTGCGGGCCGTCGCGGCGAACGTGACGCCCGACCTGTCGGGGTGGGAGGTCGCCGAGCTGCAGGCGAAGTTCGGGGTCACGCTCAGCGCCGAGGCCGGGGCGGTGGTGTCGCGGGCGACGACCGGGGCCACGTTCGAGGTGACCGTCACGCTGCGGCGGGCGGCGCCGCAACCGGCGGACCAGAGCGGCCCGGGCGACCAGGGCGGCCAGGCCGGTCAGGGCTGATGATCGACGGGCGGATCGTCGCCGGGGCGGCGGACCTGGGCAGCGGGTTCTGCCTGACGGACCGGATCGTCGCGACGGCGGCGCACGTGGTGCGGCACCGCGGGGCGCACGAGCTCGAGTTCGTCACGGCGGCCGGGGTACGGCTGCCGGTCGAGGCCGTCCACGCGGACCCGGCGATCGACGTGGCCACGCTGCGGGTCGCGGAGTCGCTGGCGATCGTGCCCCCGCTGACGCACGCGGTGCTGCGTGCCGACTGGCGGGTGACGGCGCGGCCGCGGGACCACGACGCGCAGCTCACCGGGCCTGTTCCCGCCTGCGGCCGACGCTCGCGCACCGCCGGCTACCGCTCGTGCACCACCTCCCCGTCGACGAACACGAGGTCGGCCTTGGTCTCGTAGAGCACGGCGCCGGGCTCGAACGGGTCGCGGTCCAGCACGACCAGGTCGGCGGCCTTGCCGGCGGTGATGGAGCCGGTCTCGTCGTCGGTGCCGTTCACGTACGCCGAGCCGAGCGTGTACGCCGTCAGCGCCTGCTCCAGGCTCAGCGCCTCCTGCGGCAGCATCGGCACCTGGGACGCCGGCCAGTCCGCCTCGCCCGAGACGAGGGGCTCGGTCCGGTGCACCGCCACGTGGATCGCCCACCACGGGTCGGAGGTGGTGACGGGCCAGTCGCTGCCGGCGGCGAGCCGGCCGCCGGTGCGGGCGATCGAGCCGAACGGATACTGCCAGCCGGAGCGCTCCGGGCCGAAGAACGGCACGCACAGGGTGTCGTTCTGCTCGTGGTGGGTCGCCCACAGGGCCTGGATGTTGGCGGTGACGTCGAGGGCTGCGAAGCGCGGCACGTCGTCTGGGTGCACCACCTGCAGGTGGGCCAGGTGATGGCGGGCACCGGAGGAGCCGTGGGCCCGCGCCGCCGCGACCGCGTCAAGGCACTCACGGACGGCACGGTCGCCGATGGCGTGGAAGTGCACGCCGAACCCGGCGGCGTCCAGCAGGGTCACGTAATCCCGCAGGCGGGCGGGGTCGACGTTGGACTGGCCGCAGTGGCCGCCCTGGCCGACGTAGGGATCGATCATCGCGGCGGTGAAGTTCTCCGCGACGCCGTCCTGCATGATCTTCACGGCGGTCGCGCGGAACCTGCCGTGCCCCGCGGCGGCGCGCCGGGCCTCGAAGCCCGCGATCTGCGACGCGTCGCCCGCGCGGTCCCACCACAGCGCGCCGGTGACCCTCGCCCGCAGTACACCCGCCGCATCCGCTGCCAGGTAGGTGCCGAACTGGTCCCGGGCACCCGCATAGGCACCCACGATCGCGTCCTGCCAGCCGGTGACGCCCAGGCTGAACAGGTAGCGCTGCGCCTCGAGCAACGCGCGGTCGTAGTCCTCGGCGGTGTCGGCGGGCAGCAGCCCCGTGATCAGATCCATGGCCCCCTCGTGCAGGACCCCGGTCGGCTCCCCCGCGGCATCCCGCTCGATCCTCCCATCGGCCGGGTCGGGCGTGCCACGACCGATGCCCGCTATCGACAACGCGCGACTGTTCACCCACGCCGAGTGATGGTCGCGGTTGGGCAGGAAGACCGGCCGGTCCGGGGCGACGGTGTCGAGGTCGTCGCGGTGCGGCAGGCCGCCCGGGAATGCCGCCATCGACCAGCCGCCGCCGGTGATCCAGCCGTCGCCCGGGTACACGGCGATCGCGGCGAGATACTCGGCCTTCGTGTGCCAGGGGGTGAGGTCGCAGCGCAGCCGCTCGAGGGCGCCGGAGACGGGGTGGATGTGCGCGTCCTGCAGGCCGGGGACGAGCGCCCGGCCGCCGAGGTCGATGACGTCGAACGCGTGACCGGACAACTCGGACAGCACGGCCGCGCGGTCGCCGACTGCGACGATCCGCCCGTCGCGGACCGCGACCGCCTCCGCGCCGCCGGGTGCGAAGACCCGGCCGCCGATGAACAACAGCGCACCCATCCGCGCAGCATGCACGGCAACCGTGGGGGCACGCAAAGGGTCCACCCCGTTGACCTGCATGCCCGTCGATGTGATGGTGCCATCACTACATCGACGGTCGGCGAAGTGTTCGCGGTCATCCCGCGGCACCACGCTGCGTACCCCCAACCGGAAGGGACCACCCACCCATGCGCAAGAGACGGGTCATCGCGATCGGTGCGGCCATCATCGCCGTCGCCGCGAGCGTCGTCGCCGGCCCCGCGCCGGCCCAGGCCGTGCAGGCCACCGGGCTGGGCGCGACCATCGCCCTGAACAACTGCTCGGGCGCCCTGGTCCGGTTCCCCAGCTCAGTCGACAGCGACCGGGCGATGCTGCTCACCAACGGCCACTGCTACGAGGGCGGCTTCATCAACGCCGGTCAGGTGCTGCAGAACCGCACCAGCACCCGCACCGGGACACTGCTGAACAACACCGGCGGCTCGCTGGGCACCGTGCGCGCCGACAAGCTCATCTACGCCACGATGACGAACACGGACGTGGCGCTGTACCAGCTGACCCAGACCTTCGCGCAGATCAAGTCGAGCTACAACACCACCGCCCTGACGATCGCCGCCACCCACCCGGCCGACGGCACGGCGATGACGATCCCGTCCAGCTACTGGAAGCAGGTCTGGACCTGCACCATCAACGGCTTCGTGCCCACCCTGCGCGAGGACCAGTGGACCTGGCACGACTCGATCCGGTACAACACCGGCTGCCAGACCACCCACGGCACATCCGGCTCGCCGATCGTCGCGTCGTCGGACAACACCGTCATCGGCATCAACAACACGGGCAACGACAACGGCGCCAGCTGCACCCTCAACAACCCGTGCGAGGTCGACGCGAACGGCAACGTCACCGTCCGGCAGGGCCAGAGCTACGGTCAGCAGACGTACTGGTTCACCACCTGCCTCAACTCCTCGCGGGTCATCGACCTGTCGATCGCCGGCTGCCTGCTCACCAAGCCTCCGGGCAGCGGCAACACGGTCACCGTGACCAACCCCGGCGCGCAGACCGCGACGGTCGGCACCGCGAAGTCGCTGCAGATCTCGGCGTCGTCGTCCGGCAGCGGCCAGACCCTGACGTACTCGGCCACCGGCCTGCCCGCGGGCCTGACCATCAACGCCAGCACCGGCCTGATCTCGGGCACCCCGACCACCGCGCAGACCACCACCTCCACGGTGACGGTCCGTGACACGACGGGTGCGACCGGCACCGCGTCGTTCGGCTGGACGGTCAGCGGTGGCGGCGGCGGTACGTGCAGCGGCCAGAAGCTGCTCAACCCCGGCTTCGAGTCCGGCGCCACCTCCTGGACCGGCACCAGCGGCGCCATCGGCCAATGGGCCAGCCA